>JAYZAT010000030.1:0-5221 GCA_036339555.1 Planctomycetota bacterium | reverse complement strand
CTCCGTTGATGTTCCAAATCCCAAGCGATCCAAATCATCTGAATCGCGACCCAACGGTACCCGATCGATCAGCACGACGGCTGCATTCGGCGACAGGTTTCAGGCGGTCACAGGTAGCTAAATCGAAGTGCAAATCGCCCTGACACCCACCTGAGGCCGCCCTCAGAACACACCTTCGAATGAGGCCTTGTTTCATGTGCAGGTTCGTGGTGGAATGGGGCTGGAGGAGAGAACCATGCGTACCCACCTGCTCGCCATCGGAGCCAGCTTGCTGCTGGCTGGTCCTGTCGTTGCGGATATCACACTCAACTTCGACAGTGGTTGGATCTCCGGCGGAGAAGTTACGGATATCACCAGCGGCAACACGGTCAGTGGAACACTGACCGGCTTCGTGTTCGATCTTGAGTTCGATATCACCCCCCCGTCATACACCTCGGCAGGCGATGGTGGCATCTGCTTCATGCCGTCGGGAGCATCCTTCGGTTCGTACAACATTCACTGCGGTGGTACAAACCTCGGTGACTTCCCCGCATCGTGGGATTCCTACGGAGTTCCGGGTCACTACAGCCATTACGAAGATCTGTCGGCCAATCCGGCCGTGATCGTCGGTGACAAGCTCTTTTGGATCAACGGCTGGAGCTCTAGCAATGACTCCCGCTGGTACGGAACCATCACGCTTGAAGGCGTTGACTGGGACGACCCACTGCCGTTGTGCACCGTCGAGCCAAGTCCAAACTGCGTCGGTGCACCCCAGTATTCCGATGCGGACTACCAGGAGTTCGGAGGTGGAACCATTGCGATCCAGACCGCGGCTCCGAACATCGACGGCGGCAATGTCCTGACGTTGTTCGATCTCTCCGGCACACTGCCTCTCGACCAGAACACCATGCTCGGTCGCTACAGCCATTCCACCTGGACTGGAACGAACCTGGGCAGCATCTTCGGGCTTGCAGTCGATGAATCCGGGAATATCTATGTAAGTACGACGATGACATGGAACTCGAACGTGATGGGGTTCGGTGGCTGGGGCGCTGTCTACAAGATAGACACCAACACCGGCCAACCTTCCGTCTTCACGACGATTCCAATGCCCGCGCCCCAGAGTGGCCTCGGGTCGATCACCTACGATTGTGATTACGGCCAACTCTTCGTTTCAAGTTTCGAAGATGGCTTGATCTACCGGATTGACCATGCGACTGGTGCCATTCTCGACACGTTTGATCATGGTGCGCCGTACGCCGGAAATGCCGGCCCCATCCCCCTGGGTGATCGTCCATGGGCCGTGGAAGTCCATGGTGAACGCCTGTACTACAGCATGTGGAACGAGAACTTGTATGAAGGTTCCAGTTCAGTCGCCAACGAGATCTGGTCCGTGCCACTGAATCTCTTCGGAGCGCCGGTCGCAGGCCAGGAGCAACTGGAGATCTCGTTGCCGGCATACCCCGGTGAAATCTGGTCTTCACCGGTCGCAGACATCGACTTCAGCCCCGAGGGCAACATGGTGCTGGGCGAGCGGCACCAGATGGGCCAGCTGTTCAATGGGACATCCATTTCCGCTCACCGTGCCCGCGTATTCGAATACGAATGCACTCCAAGTGGATGGTCGGATACCGGAAAGTCATTTGTCATCGGGCATGGTGTCAGTGGAACCAATGCCGCAGGCGGTGTCGATGCCACGACTACCCGTACCTGGGTTTCAGGTGATGCGCTGCACATGTATCCCTACAACACGGACAACATCTACGGCATCCAGGGTTTCCCGTCTGCCGGCGGCAACCCCGGCAACAGTGTTCTTGTTGACTACCAGGGCATCGTGAGCGGCCAGGACAAGCGTCAACTCGGCGATCTCGTGGTTACTGACATTGATGGTGGTGGCGCATGTTGTTACCTAGTTGAGTGCGAATACTTCTGTGAACTGATGTCCGAGGAGGCATGCTCGGAATACCAGAACTACACGTTCCATCCCGGCCTTCCCTGCGAAGAGGTGAACTGCTATGGAGACCTGAACGACCAGGGCGCATGCTGTTTCGAAGGCGCTGCCGGCCTGACCTGCGAACAACTGGACGAATCGACGTGCCTGGAAATGAATGGGTACTGGTATCCGGGCCTGCCCTGTGAGTGCATCAAGTGTGAAGATCCAGATCCCCTGGGCGCATGCTGTTTCCAGAAGGATTGCACACTCTACTGCTACGAGACGAACGAGTTGCAATGCAGTGGGTATCCCGGAAGCACCTTCTACCCGAACACCTCGTGCGATGCCGTGGCCTGTACTTCACCCCCGAGTGATGAAGGCGCGTGTTGCTACGAGGACCCTGTCGAGGGCATCATCTGCGTGTTCACTGACGTGTGGACATGTGAGAAGCTGGGAGGATCCTGGCGTGAGGGAGTCCCATGCGAATGCATTGAATGCGATTCAGGCACTTCATTGGGGCCGTGTTGTGTATGCAACGGCTGTGACATGCTCAGCGAGGTGACCTGCGACAATCTCGGCGGACAGTGGCTTGGCAGCAGCGCAAACTGCGATGACTGCCCGGCACCCTGCCCGGCTGATGTTGACAACAACGGGACAGTCGACGTTCTTGACCTGCTGGCTGTCATCGGCGCCTGGGGCCCCTGTCCCTAGAGGAAAGCAACACCATGCGTATCACATTGCTCACCATCGTTGCCACAGTGATCCTGTCTGGATCAGCGATCGCTGATACCCACACAGTTCAGGCGAACAGCTCTTCGTTCTCACCTGACACACTTGAAGTGTCCCCAGGTGACACGATTACCTGGCAGTACAACACTGGATATCCACACACCGTCACCTCAGGCGTCCCCTGCACGCCAGACGGCTTGTTCCACAGCGACCTCAACGGCAGCAATCCCACGTTCACATGGGATGTCCCCATGGACGCATTAGGTGACATCCCCTACTTCTGCGATCCACATTGCCTGATGGGCATGCATGGAATGATCAGCGTTGTCGGCGATGGAGAGATCATCAACGTACCGGGGGACTACCCCACCATTCAACGGGCGATTGATGCGTCATCGGATGGCGACCTCATCCAGGTTTCATCTGACACGTTCTACGAAGACTCGCTCAACCCCGGCGGCAAGGCGATCACCATCCAGGGCACGCTCAATCGAGGCGGGAACCTCGCGACGAAGATTGATGCCCAGCAGAATGGCAGCGTGTTCAGATTCGACTCCGGCGAGGGCCTCGACACCGTCATCAAGGACCTGGTCCTGACGGGAGGATCCGCAAGCTACGGCGGTGGGATCGAGTGCTTCAACAGCAGCCCCACCATCACCAACTGCACCTTCCTGAACAACACGGCCACCAGCGGCGGTGGAATGTACAACTCCGGAAGCAGTCCTGACCTCAATGGCTGTCTCTTTGAGCACAACACGGCTTCCTACGGCGGCGGGATGCGCAACCAGAGCAGTTCTCCGACACTTGTGAACTGCATATTCGCCGGCAACATTGCCGAGGGCATCTTCGGATATGGCGGTGGCATGGCCAACTACTACAGCAATCCGGTCATCGAGAGCTGCGTGTTCGAGAACAACACGGTCATCACCCAGGGCGGCGGCGCCTACAACTACAAGTGCACTCCGACGTTGGCGAACAGCATCATCTGCGGCAACACGCCCAACCAGGTGTATCCCGAGGGCAGTTTCACCGATGGTGGCGGCAATACCATTGAAGATGACTGTTCCGTCTGTTCCGGCGACATCAACGGCGACGGTCACGTCGGGGTTGACGATCTGCTGGCGGTGATCGCCGACTGGCAGAACCCCTACACCGTCGACGATCTCCTCCTTGTCATCGGCGGCTGGGGCCCCTGCCCCTGACTGCCCCTGAAGGAGAGAGATGATACGTACCCCACTGCTCACTCTTGCTGCCAGCCTTGTGCTGTGTGGTGGTGCGCAGGCGGATCCACCCGGTGTCCCGTGCAATTTCGTCTCCATGCTGGTCGGCACTCCACCGTTCGACGTGGATCACCCGATGCTCCATGCGTGGTTCGAAGCGAGTGAAGGCGTCAACATCACTCCCCCGGCCGACGGTGATGCCGTCATCAACTGGCTGGACCAGTCCGGGCACGAACGACACCTCGTCCGGACCGACCTGGATCCCGATCGACATGCCACCTGGCGTGCTGATGCGATCGAAGGCGCACCGGCGGTGGCGTTCGACGGCAACGACTACATCTGGTGCGATCCCGACGGCCCCTGGGGCACGATGGATGGCGACAAGACGATCTTCGTCGCGATGCGATGCAACGTCGCCGACGGTGGGTACGTGTTCGATGCCTACGCCGGCTCGGCACGCAACGCCTTCTTCGCCGGCCAGAACGACAACCCGCAGCAATGGTGCCTGTACGACGGCAGCACGGTCCTTGGTTCTTCCCAGGTCGCTGCAGGCGCGATCCGGGTGCATACGCTGGAGTTTTCCGATGCGGGCATGACGCATCGCATCGGTGGTGTCATGACCGCACAGGGGCCATCCACGAACGGTCCCATGACCGGAATCGTGGTGGGCAGCCGCTACAACCTCACCTTCGGACTGGACGGCGAAGTGGGCACCCTGCTCGTCTTCAACGGAATCCTGCCCGACCTGGAGCGGTCCGAGATCGAGAACTGGCTCAATGACCGCTACCCGGCAACCGAGTCGCCCGAGCAACCGACCTTCGTCGACGTCTTCGTCAATGGCGAGGGTGGCTGGCCGCAGTACCGCATTCCATCACTGCTCACGACTCGGCAGGGCTCGCTGCTGGCCTTCACCGAGGGCCGGGCGAACATCGGGGACAATGCCCAGAACGACATCCTGATGCGACGCAGCACGGACGGTGGACTGACCTGGGGCGAGCACGTGCTGCTTGATGACGCTGGGGGCAACTGCGCCAACAACCCGACCCTGGTCCAGGTGCAAAGCGGCATCCTCGCAGGCCGCATCATCATGATGTACCTGACGATCCCCGACGGCTGTCACCTGGGCTGCGTCGACCCGGGATACGAAGGTGACAACATCATCCGGATCATGAAGATGCATTCTGACGACGACGGCCTGACATGGTCCTCGCCGGTGGACGTCACGCCGGGATGCAAGCGCGTGACCACGGCCGACGTGATGATCGGGCCGGGACTCGGCATCGAGCTGCGCCGTTCACCATACGAGGAGCGTCTCGTGATGCCCCTGGCCGAGCGAGTCGGTGGTCACTGGTACGCCTAC
>JAYZAT010000029.1:0-13247 GCA_036339555.1 Planctomycetota bacterium | reverse complement strand
CACCCCCCGTATCCCGCCCAAGTTCACCGCCTCCGGCAGCTGCTCCAAGTGCGCCACCAGCAACCGGTGCCCCGACCTATCCAGGCACGGCCCGGCCTACACCCGCTGCAGCGAATACAACGCCGGTCAAGTTGGCCATCTTCGTGCGTGATGTTTCCCCGGAAGTGCCTGACCAGAAGGTTTCGGTCTTGGAGTCCTACATCACATCCTGGCTGACCAATAACCAGATCCAGGTGATCAACCGAGCCGAACTGCTCAATGCCGTCAGCGGCATGGCCAATTCCGGAGCCAACGCGGGCACCGGTGATCCTCTGAACACCTATGCCGAACGGATGCTCTCGGACCAGAGCTCAGCCGTGGCCCTGGCTCGCAACCTGGGCGCTGATGGCCTGCTGATCGCAACCATCACATCGCTGGTGGAAGACCGTCGCGAGACCCCGACCCACACCAACATCTTCTACACCCTGGACGTCACGTGGAACGTGTTAGATGGTGGGAACGGTGGCAGCGTGGCATCTGGTATCGCCCAGGATCGAGATGGCATTCGCCAGTCCCAGAACCTGAAACGTACCTTCAACGTCGACACGCTTCTGAAACGATGCGGCCAGCAAGTCGGAGAAGCCGTCAAGAAAGCCATGGCCCAGTCTGGCCGTCGAGAAATGACTGCCCAGGCAGCAGATGTCGGCGTGACGATCGGGATCACCATGGAAGACATGAGCGTCCCGGAAATCACCAAGAATGCCGATGGCGAGTACATCATCGGCTCCAGCCAGTACCCCATGCAGCCGGTGACTTGCAACGTCATGGTCGATGGCATGCTGGTGGGTAGTGCCCCGGGCACTCTTGATATTGCTCCTGGTCCTCACCGCATCAAGATCGAGCATCCCAAGATCGTGACCACCGAGAAGTTCATGGTGGTTAAGCCTGGCATGACTCTCACGATTCCTGTCGTGATGACCCCCGAGGCCCGCGTGGAATGGATGCAGAAGACGGCTTTCTTCGAGGACATCAAGGACGGCGCCATGCTCCGCGAAGCCGAGCTTGAGAAGGCCAAGGGTCTCGCCACCTTTATGCGTAACAGCAAAATTAACTTTGATACTTCCAACGTCAAGACACTTGGGATGAACTCCCCGACCGTCTGGCACCAATGGATTAGCGACTAGACAGTTCAAGACCTTGCAACTGTTCGAGAGGGAATCAAGATGACAAGCAAGATGAAGAAATTCGCCATCGTCGTACCAGCCTGTGCTGCGTTGCTCCTCGCAACCGCCTGCCAGTCCGGCTATCGCAACCACGCCAAGACCGTCAACAACGCCTATAAAGCCGGTGACTACCACCAGGCAGCCGCCGTTGCCAAGACGGGCGCCTCCAGTCGCGCCAGCGACGAAACCGAACGCGTCATCTATCACCTCGAGGCTGCCCGAACAGCCCAGGTTGCTGGCGACTACGAAGTCAGCACGACCCACTACGAGGCTGCCTACGAAGATGTCCGCCCATTCCTCGACACCGAGGCAGAGGACACGGTCTCAGAAGCCATCGTCACCACCGGCGTGAACCAGGCGATGCGAACCTACAAGAGCACGCCCGGTGAGCGGATCATGATGAACTCCATGAATTCACTCAATTACCTGGCCGTCGGTGACCGTGAGAGCGCCCGCCTGGAATTGAACCGGGCTGCTGACTGGCAACAGGACGCCGTGCTGAGGAATGAGAAACGAATCCTCGCCGAACAACGTGCCATCGAGTCCGATGCTAAGAAGAACAACGTGGCCGGGGCCGCCAAGAGTGATATGCCCGACAACATGAAGTCCTACTACAGCAATCTGGACAACATGAGCGGCTATGCCGATTACGAAAATCCGTTCACGAGCCATCTCCGTGGCATCTACCTGATGACCAACGGAACCGATGATGGTGACCGTTCAAATGCCCGCCTCGACCTACGCAAGGCAGTCCAGGCCAACCCGAATTGTGAACCGGCCCTGCGAGAAGATCTTCTGGTTCTGGAGAACTCCCAGCGCTACGGCATTCCCGCCACTACCTGGGTCTACTTCATGACCGGCCGCGCACCGTATTACGAGGAACTCGAAATCGTCGTTCCGATTCCCGTCAGCGAAGTGCCGTCCGTGAAGGCCGCCTTCCCAGTGCTGAAGACCAATGAAGATCATGTTCGCTACATGGAAGTCAGCACCGACGAGACTGGCACGGTTCGCTCCGTTGAACTCGCTGACATCGATGGCGTGGTTGCCTCTGATTTCCAAAATCGCCTGCCCGTCATCGTCGCCCAGGAATTGGCCAGTGCCGCGGGGAAGGCTGCTGCGACCTATGGAATGAGTGAGGGACTTGGGGGCTGGGGAACCGCTATGGGAACCCTCTACCAGCATGCCACCGCCGAGGCCGACCTCAGGGCCTGGCAGACCATGCCCAAGGAAATCCAAGTCTGCCGTGTTCCCACGCCAGCAAACGGAACCTTGAGGCTCATGGGGGCTGGCGGACGCTCATTTGGCACTATTAGGGTCGTTCCCAATGAAAGCAATATCGTGGTCGTCACGATGCCCTCAGCCATGGCCATGAGCCCAGCCATCATGACGGTACCTCTGACAGGCACCGTCATGATTGGTGAAGTCGACATCCAGAGCTCCCAAAATGGCATGTGAGGACCAGCAAGACGCCTGATCTGGGCCGTCTCCAGCGATACCAGGGGGCACACTGGCCCCCTGGATCATTTCAGCCTGGAATATGACTGACAAGGAGCTTTCCATGCCCACCCGCCTCATCCTGACCACCTGCCTGTTGGCCGCCACGGCCACCTGGACCGGTTGCGGACCCCAGACCCGCACCGGCAGCCAGATGAAGCCGATCAATAGCGCCCACAAGCTCACGGCAACTGAGTGGGATCAGTTCGCCAACTGGATGAAGAACTCCATGATCCAGAGCGGTGTGCTTGGCCGGTATCGCCAGGCCGATGGTGGCCCCACGGTGGTTGCGATTGCCGACTGGGATAACAACACTCGACAGAAGGTGTTCGACAAGGACAAGGTCGTGATGGAGAACGCCATCCGCAAGACGCTGGTGAACTCCGGACAAGCGGTGGTGAATCGTGATATTGGTGGGACCGGCGCCAAGCCCGAGGGCCTGACCCGGGACATCAGCGGACTACGTGAATCCAGCGAGTACGACCAGTCGACCACGACCCAACCGGGCCTGGCTCCAGCACCTTCGCTTGGCTTGTACATGCAGATCAACCGGGTGGAATTCAGCGAGGGTCGCACCACCCAGTACGACTACGTGATCAAGTGCGAGCTCATCGATCTTCAAGCCAAGCACACGGTCTGGGAAGACCAGTTCATGTTGAGCAAGCAGTTCGTGCGAGCCATCATGGCTGCCCCCCGCAACACCATCTCGACTCGATCCGAACCGGGTGATGACCGCGTCGGACCCGAGCGTCTCAATGGTGTGCTCAAGGGGATCTCGCTCTCATGTAGCGAAGTCCGCCTGTTCCCCACCCGCGGTGGGCCACTGGAGGCCCAGGTCGACATCGTCAACACCAGTTCGGGCTACCGGCGATTCGCCTACAAGTTCAAGTGGCTGGATGAACGCGGGAACGTGATTCGAACCCAGATTTCAACCTGGAAACCTGCTACCGTGACCGGCGGCGGATCACTCACGATCACGTCGGTGGCCCCCTCGGAGGAAGCGACGGACTTCACGCTTGAAGTCCGACGATCAAACTGACTATTTCCATGACAAGCACAGAGCACCTGTCACCAGGACCAATCGGAGAGAAAACACATGCGTAATACAATCTTTGCCGTGCCCATCGCAGCCATCATGGCGATGAGCTTTGCCTGCTGTGGCCAGAAGGCCACGTACATTGAAACGGGCGGAACCCAGTCCATCGTCAGCGTGGGCGAGGTCGACATCCAGGACATCCAGAAGGCCTCCTCGGGCATGATGGACTCTATGCTCGCCACGGGCGTGCTCAAGCGAGCCCCCCATCAACCCGCACGCGTTGTCATCGACAAAGTCGTCAACGACACCAGTAGTCGCTTCGATACTGGCGAACTCCTCTACCGGATGCGTGAGCAACTGGTGAATTCCGGTCAGGCCGAGGTCGAAGGTGGTTACGGCAGCAACGCCGAGACCCAGGTCGCCCAGAACGAGATGAAGCGTAAGGCTTTCCTGGAAGGCAAGTCTGCAGGCGACGTGTTCGATCCCGACTTCACGCTCACTGGCAAGATCTCGCAGATCAAGCGCAATGCCGGCAACGTCAGGCAGACCACCTATACCTTCCGCCTGACCCTGTTCAATATTCGAACGGGCCGTGAAGCCTGGACCAAGACAGTCGACATGACCAAGCAGGGCACGAAGAACAACATCGGCTTCTGACCTCTGGTCGCGACGAACTGATACTGAAACCCCCGGGGGCCCGGCACTGCCGGGCCCCCGGGTTTTATTGATCGTAAGCATCCACTTTTTGAGCATGCGCCGCCCCAGGGAACCCCTCCGAGGTCGTACGACCAGGATCTCGTGGGAATCGATACAGCGGGGCCTTCTCACGGTGGTACGGTGAAGCCATGCTGAGCACCGCCCTGGTCACCTTGGCCCTTGGCTCTGGTCTGACCCCACTCTCTGGGGGTGGCAGCCTCTATGTCTTTGCCCAACTGGGGCCCTGGAATGATCCCATCTGCGGTGACGGCCAGACAACCAACTTCAACATGATCAACCTGCTCAATGGCATTGATGATGACATCATCTGCATCGAGCATCCCGCTTCCTGCCAATCCATTGCAGAAACGAAGATTGATCTCCACGAAGATGGATTCATCGCCAAGATCAATGGCTGGGGCGATGCCATGGGAAACGATGAACATGATGTGTTCAGCCGCCATGACATCGTGGCCTCGATGGAACTAGCGGCAGAAGAGAACCTTCGTGTCACCGTCAGTTGGTTCTTGTTTGCCGCTGGACTTGGATCGGTCAATATGGAAATGCAGCGATTGGGCGACTTAGGTGGCCCCTTGGATCCGAGCCCCCCGATCATTGCCCTTGAGGCCAACGCTTATATCGATCCCATCAACATGAACGGCTATGACGTGCTTGCGATACCACAAGGACGCTGGCAGATCCGGATGTTTTCAACACATCAAGCCATGGATACCAAGCCTGGCTTCATGTTGTCCTTTGCTCGGACCACCCATACCGCTACCTATGTTGATCTTGGTGATGTTGATGGCAATGGAACAGTCGACGTTCAGGACCTGCTGACCCTGCTGGACCAGTACGGGGATTGTGATCAATGCCTGGCCGACCTTGATGGCAATGGAACGGTGGACGTCACCGATGTGCTTCAAGTACTGGCAGACTGGGAGGGGTGACCCCCCCACACCCACACAAACACACATGGGGGCTTCACTCGGCCCTTGAACCCCATCGGTTCTCCACAATCACTCAACCCCATGACCCGCCTTCGATTGACACGTTACCCTTTGGATCTGGTGGGTCCATCGGGAATCAAGACAGTTGGCGGGAGACGTCATCTCGTACTGCCCGAACCCGAGGGGGGCCCCGGGAGAACAAGACATGCAGACATTGACCAAGATGATGGTGGGCGTCCTTGCAACAGCTGCGCTGGTGGCCCCTGCCGCCATCGCCGCCGACCAGGCTGCCGCGATGAAGAACCTCACATCCTATATCGGTACCTGGGAAAGCGATGGGACGACCACCGACGCATGGCCCAACATTCCAGCAGGCGTCAAGTACACGCTTCGCACGGAATACAAGTGGAACTCGACGATGGATATGGCCCTTTCAGACTGGAAGATGACAACTGCTGATGGCACGACGCTTTCGATGGGAACCGGAATGCTCACCTGGAGCCCACACCATAAGACCCTCATCTACGAATACACCGGCCAGGACAAGGGTGTCCCCTTCCACGGCAGCGCCACGATGACTGGCCTGACCGACACGTCAGTAACATGGCAGTGTTATGAGCGGGATTCGAACGGGAAACAGATGTGGTACCTGTCCACAGACACCTTCCCAAACATGTCTGGGAATAGCTGGACGTCTACGATGCAAACCTGTGATAGCAATTGGCAACCGACCGGTGATGCCAATCCGACAACAATGACCCGTATGAACAAGTTTGCAGAGTCCTGCGGGCCAATGTCTGACCTGATCGGTACATGGACCTGGGATACGAAAGATGCTTCAGGCCAATCGATGACCATGACCCAAACCTATGAATGGGGACCGGGCAATCGTTCCATCATGGGCAAGTATTACGAGACGCAGAATGGTGTCACGGTCATGACTGCCTGTGAGACGATCTATTCCCGTTCAAGCGGCAAGGGTATTCGTGGCCACTATTGGAACAACAAGGGTGGCAACATCAATTGGAACATGACGGAAATGGAAGACAATGGATCAGACTCCTGGTGGTCCACGAGTTTCTGGGGAACTTCAGCAGATGGCACCCCGATCACAGGGAGTTCCAAGGGCCAGCTTTCAAATGGCAACACCATGACCTTCCAAATCGAACGCTTTGATTACGGCGGAACCAACATGCCGACGGAAGGCATGAATCCCAAGGGACGGATATTCAAACGCACGAGCACTATGGCGAACGTCCCGACCGGCTGATTCAATCACTGTGGCAACACTCATACAAGACGAGGGCGGCCCTGTTTGGGCCGCCCTCGCTATTTTTATTCACCTGGATGGCATTCAACAGTCGCCGAGTTTCAGCCATGCAAAGTAGTCAGAGGTATTGATCATGCCATCACCATTGATATCCAATTCGCTGGTAGTGCCCTTCTTGACCGGACCAAGGTTGTAGAAGATCAACATGAGATCCATCTTGTCCACAACACCATCGCCATTCAGGTCAGCGGGGCAAGGCTCACAATCGATGACCTCATTATTTAACAGGTCACGCCAATCGCCAACGACCTGCTCAAGGCTATTGCACTCGAACATATCGTCACGTGATTTTGCCACAGCACTGCCTTCGGCGTAGATGGCTCCACCTGATACATCAGCCCTATTCTCGATGTACTGGTTATTGGTCGAGTAGAAAACCCAGGCATTCTTGCCACCCCGAACGTGTACAGCACCACCCGTGCCCAGATCGTTGGCTTCGAGATTGCCTGCCTGCTCGGCACGATTCCCGTTGAAGTGACAATCCGTGATCCAAATTCGATCCATCAATTCCGAATAGATCGCGCCACCCCGGAGTGCTTCTGGTAGAGGATGACCAGGAACACTACTGACCTCGTTGGAATCAAATCGACAACGCAAAACATTCAGCGTTCCCTTTTTGGTAGCGATCGCACCGCCACTCGCTTCAGATAGGGAAGCTACATTATCACGCGCATTATCTCTCATATACAGGTAGTTGCCTGTGAACACACAGTCCGTCAACTCGAGTTCTGAGTCGAAGGAGTTAATCGCACCACCTCGAGCAATATGCAACTGTGATTCGGCACGCTCCCAGCTCACGCCGCAATTCCGGAATATACAGCCGAGGAATGACGTTGAACTTTCATGGACTTTGACCGCACCCATGGATCTCGCACCGGCTGGCTGATCTTCATCATCGGTATATCGAGACTGAATATCGATGAATTCACAATTGATAAAACGAGCATTCACGCCTGAAATAGTCAAACCGTCCTTGAAGCCATCGCCATATAAACCTGCACCAGCAAATGTCAAATCTTGGAATGTGATGGTCAAGGAATGATCATGGCAAAAACCATTCAACATGAAAAAGTGTTCGGTCGAGTCGGTTTTAATAACCGTGTGCTCTGCGTACACACCTGAACCGCGCAGCGTCACGTTATCACAGAGAGTAACTAAGATTTTCTGGTTGTACTCGCCTGGCTCAAGCCAAACAGTTTCGCCGTCAGCAACTCGCCTCAACGCTGCAGCAATCGATCTACCCTCATCATCAACCGAAACAAGCTCATCAGCAAAGCCTGGGACAAAGCAGGCACACACGCTGAGCACGGCAAACATCGCCTTCTGAGAAGGTGAAAGATTCATGGTTTTCATCCTTGGTCTTGCGCGGGTACGCGAGAGGCGTCCCATCGAGCCCCCCCTATCCAGTTCGGGCCCCGGTGTGATACGAAACCCCTGGAATTTGGGAAAACTCGCCCTGGGAGGCTCAGGAACCGGGTTTACAGCAGCCTGCAGGCCGCTTGCCAGCCTTCTCCGCATCCGCGATGGAATCGTATTTCACCCGGTTCTTGTCGGAGATCTTCTTAGCATTCCCGCAACTGGCCTTGTGGAAGACCTGGCTACGAGAGGAGCCCGCGTAGCCACCCGGATCCGCCGCATCATTGGACTTCTTTCCGCTGCTGCCGCTGGAGCGGCTCGCGGATTTCGAGGGTGTTGAACGCTTGATGGGCGATGCCGAGAGTGCTTTCGCCATGGCAGATCGTGGCCAAGGCGTCGCCGTGACGGTGCTGCCCTGACCTTCCCGTGGAACGAGATCGATCACCAATGGATAGTGATCCGATGCGTACCCGGGAGGAATTGGATTGTTCTTCCAGTCGTATTCCTCGGCAGAAGTCCCCAGCACGAAACCGCTGCCATTCACCATTTCGCCAACAGCAGCATGATTCAGAAGCATGAAGTCAATCAATCTTCCCGAGGTATGGGTCGTTCGAAGGGGGGAGGCATCATCATGCTGCATGTTGTGGCTACGCAGAGTCATGGCATCCACCATGCCACCCCGGAAATACACCTGCATAGAACGGTCCCATGGCTGGGCATTGAAATCGCCAACGATCATGATGTTGCGTTCCGGATCACGCTGGCTCATAGCCGCCACGTATTCCATGATTTGCAAGGCCTCGGCTTCACGGTGCCAGCGGTTGTAGCCTGACTTGTGATGCACGATGAAAAGCGTTACTTGGTAGCCGCCCGGCGTCTCGATGGTGGCACAGAGGGGACTCCGCTGAAATCGGATTTCACGTGTACCCGCGGGTATCTCGTCCCATCCCCCACCAGTGCGTTTCACCTTGGTGAGATTCGCGGTAGGCCAGGTCTTCACTTCTGTGATGGGAAAACGACTTAATAGACTTTGCTCAATGCCACGGTAATACCCAACATCCTTCGAGGCGATGTAGTCATAGCCCATGTCAGCAAGGTAGTTGTCACGGAACCAAGCCAACGCTTCCTCTGATTCGATCTCTTGTAAAGCCAGCACATCGGCATCAACCGACTGGATGATCCTTGCCAGCTCTTCACAACGTTCATTGGTCGTCGGTCCTGGGTTATCTCCAAAGTCGTCGTAATCACCCTGCAATGATGGATCATCAGCTTGGTCAAAAAAGTTCAGCATGTTGTATGACGCCACACGGATGGTTCCATCCAATCGTGGCATCGGCTCGGTGAGACCGAAGCGGTGGTGTGGCGAGGGCGCCAGGAGCAAGATGACAAGCGCAACCAGGGTATTGATCATGCCTGCCATGGTAGCGGCTGCACCCTGGAGATTTCACACGAAGCCCTGGGTAGACCAGGATCAGGCCGGCGTGGGCAAGCCCTGCACGATTCCATTGAGTGTTTCGCTGGGACGCATGGCCGCAGAAGCGAGTACGGGGTCCGGTTGGTAGTACCCACCAATGTCCATGGACTGCCCCTGGACGCTGATCAATTCGTCGAGAATTGCCTCGGACCCAGCTTCCATGGCAGACGCAATGGGGCCAAACAGAGTTGCCAACTCAACATCCGTGTCCTGATCGGCCAAGGCCCGGGCCCAGGCCGTCGCCAAGTAGTAATGGCTCCCGCGGTTATCCAATTCACCACACTTGCGTGATGGCGAACGATTCTGCATGAGATAGTCCGTTGTCGCTTGATCAAGCGTCTGCGAGAGCAACTTCGCCCGATCGTTGTCATACCGGTTGGCCAAGTGTTCCAGAGAGGCAGCTAAAGCCATGTACTCACCAAGCGAGTCCCAGCGAAGATGGTTTTCCTTCATGAATTGCTGGACATGTTTTGGGGCTGAGCCACCGGCTCCTGTCTCGAACAGTCCCCCACCATTCATCAAGGGAACAATTGAGAGCATCTTCGCGCTGGTACCGACTTCAAGAATTGGGAACAGGTCGGTGAGGTAGTCACGCAGCACGTTACCCGTGACTGAAATGGTGTCCTCGCCCCGACGGATCCGCTCCAGCGAAAATCGTGTCGCCTCTACGGGTGCCATCACATGGAATTCCAAGCCATCGGTGTCATGCTCGGAAAGGTAGGGTTCAACCTTGGCAATGAGTTGAGCATCATGGGCGCGAGTGCGATCCAGCCAGAAGACTGCCGGTGCGCCTGTTGCCCGAGCTCGATTCACTGCCAACTTAACCCAGTCCCTGATGGGTGCGTCTTTGACCTGGCACGCTCGCCAAATATCGCCCGGTTCTACCTCGTGTTGCATCAGGACATCGCCTCCAGTCGAGACGATCCGAACCGTACCCGCTGAGGTGATTTCGAAGGTCTTATCGTGCGAGCCGTATTCTTCAGCCTTTTGTGCCATGAGGCCCACGTTGGGAACACTGCCCATGGTGGTTGGGTCATAGGCACCATGAGTCCTGCAATCATCGATGACGGCCTGGTAGACACCGGAGTAACTGCTGTCAGGAATGACCGCCAGAGTGTCCTGCATCTCACCATCAGAATCCCACATACGACCAGATGCTCGGATCATGGCCGGCATCGAGGCATCGATGATGATGTCGCTGGGAACATGCAGATTGGTGATACCACGATCTGAATCAACCATCGCCAGCATGGGACCTTCGGCGTAGATCGATTGAATCCCGGATTCGATCTCGGCCCGTACTTGTTCAGGAAGCTCTTGGATTCTCGATACCAAGTCACCAAACCCGTTATTCACATCCACACCGATCGACTCAAATGTATCAGCGTGTTTCTTGAACAGAGACTTGAAGAAGACTCGGACAGCATGGCCAAATATGATTGGGTCAGAAACCTTCATCATGGTGGCCTTCAGGTGTAGTGAGAACAACACCCCGCGACGACGTGCCTCATCAACCTGAGCCGTCAGGAAGGCATCCAAGGCCTTGCGGCTCATGAAAGTGCTGTCCAGGACTTCGCCTGCAAGTAGATCAAGACCATCCTTCAAGATGGTCACGGTTCCATCGGTTTCTACATGCTCAATTCGAACCGTAGTGGGTTCCTGTATCGTGATGGACTGCTCGTTATGACGAAAATCACCTTCAGTCATAGTCGCAACATTCGTGAGACTGTCCTTGGACCAATCGCCCATCGAGTGCGGGTGGGCCCGGGCATATTGCTTGACGGCCTTGGGCGCACGTCGATCTGAATTTCCCTGGCGAAGAACCGGGTTCACTGCACTGCCCTTGACAGAGTCATAACGAGCCTTCACATCATGTTCTTCTTCAGAAGAAGGCTCATCCGGATAATCCGGAAGGTGATAGCCCTGGCCCTGCAACTCCGTGATGGCTGCCTTGAGTTGAGGAATTGATGCGCTGATGTTGGGCAATTTGATGATGTTGGCTTCAGGCGTTTCAGCCAGCTGGCCCAGTTCCGACAACGCATCTTCAACTCGTTGTGCAGGCTCCAAGAGATCTGGAAAATGCGACAGAATCCGACCAGCCAGGGAGATGTCCCGAGTGTCAATAGTGATCCCAGCGGAGTCACAAAAAGCACGAATGACCGGAAGGAACGCATAGGTTGCCAGGGCCGGCGCTTCGTCAGTATGGGTATAGATGATCGTGGGCGTATCGGGCATCGTGGTAAGTCGCCTTGCTGTCCAGGGGCTTGGGGGAAAAGAGGCCAGATGAGGCCGAGCCACAGATTCTAGCAGGCCTGGCCATCCACCCCACGCTCACGGGCTTTGATGCGTCTGCACCTACCCCGCTGGCCGCAAAAATACAGCATGGCACCATGATCGATGCCTACAGATCATTGGACTGAAGATCCAAAAATGGCAACTCAATCATCTGTACTGAACACAAGGCAACTGGGCAATCAATCCGCTAATTCTGTACTGCGACCCTTGCGACGCCAGTGAATCCAATTCTTGAGATACTTCCACTCATTGATTCCCTTGATACCACGTGAACGGTTCATGTTTCCGATCTCCATGGCCACGACCCAGTGCTTACGCATGATCTTCCACGCTCGGGTGATTGGAAAACTCGGGTCATACATGTTCGTAGACTCACTGGAGAGTCCATTGGCTTCGATGATTGAAATGCTTTCTCCACGCTTGAACTCATCCACGTCTGCGTAGCGAACATCAACCCTTCCGTAGAAGTAACCCGGGACCTGTGAGCAAGCTTCATCGATCCAGTGTTCTAATGCAGGAGTCCTGAGGTGTTCTCCATCACGAAACATACAACCTTGAGAATGATTCCCCGCATGCGTGAGCTGAAGGTCCTCTCCTCTAACGAGCACTTCTTCAAGGCGATCCTCAAAGCGTTTAAAATAGACACGATGTTGTAAACGAAAACGTTTGTTGGCAATAATCAACTCACGCAAGGTCGATTGACCATCTCCCGTCACGATTGGGAAAATCTTGTCACAGATTGTGAACAGGACGCCTTTTTCTGAACCTGGCCGACGCCACCAAAAGAGACCCGCTTCAAATGGTCCAGGATGGTAGCGCTGTGCAATCAGTGGAATCATCGACTCGTCCAGCAAGGACTGCATGCGTTCTGCTGATTCGACGAGTTTGACGCCTTGGCCACGATATCCTTCGTTGGGTTTCAGGATGACTGGCCATGACCAGCCTTCTTCTTTAATACGTTGCAAAGTATTGCTGGGATCCTGATTGGGTTCGCACTGGAATGAAGGTTCGACGAACGAATTTGGAAAGAGCGCAAGGACACGCTGTTTACTCTCGCCAATAGTGCCTCCATCAGGCCAACATGGATCCACGGATGTTGCTGTCCTCATTCGACCCGTGCGAAGGTAGATGTAGATGAACCAAGGAAGGATTGGTCCGTAGACCATGAGTGTTGGCCAAAACTCCCAGCGGGTGCAACGAACGAAGAAGGTCCTCAACCGGAGACGGCCGTCAGCTCTCGCAACAAGTGAAATGACGTGCAAAAGCACGAGCAATACGACACCAACCGTAATCCAGGCCCAAAATCCCTTTCCTATGACCGCTTCAATCGGTTCAAGGATGGTGCCACCAAGAAAGGTTGTACCAAGTACCAGCAACGGTACCCAAATGACAATAGCCAGAGCCGTCCAAGCCA
>JAYZAT010000028.1:0-20881 GCA_036339555.1 Planctomycetota bacterium | reverse complement strand
ATATCAACGCTTATCTAAATTGGCGAGTGTGAAATCTGGAAGAAATGGCCGTAAAGCCATTCATAACAGGGGATTCCAGGTTGCCGGGCCCCTGATTTCTACCCTCGATCCTGCAGGGAATCACCCCCCGATAAGCCCCGGACGAGACCATCCAAATTATCGTAAATGTAGTAGTTTCAGATATTTGACAGCTGCCTCCCAAGGCAGGATCAGAATCAAAGAAGTGAAGGAAGGCAAGATGAGTAGCTTGGCAAAGAGAGGCTTTGAGGAAGGCCTCGCGTAAGCCATTGTCTTGCAAAGATTTCTGCTTATTATCCCCGGTCTGTCCACAGGCTTAGGCTGCCCTTTGAGGCCCGCCAGCCCAGAGCTGAACCTGTCCAACCCCAGATCACCCCGAGACTCCCAACCCCCCCCCAGCCAACCGGCGGGCCTCCCCTCTTCTGGGGGAACCGAAAAGGGCCATAGCCCCCGTCCAACTTCTGTGGAGCCATGCGAACGTTGGGTTGAGTTCAGAGCTGACCCCACTACCGCCAGATGAATTCCCCTGTGCCATTGAAATGGCCAACACGCCATCAATTTGATCGATATCGCCTCATCACAATCACACGCAATTCATGACTGAAGAGGCCATCACTGGACTTTCAGAGCGACTGTCTTTTCTGACCTATTCTCATGAAATGGATGTCCATACCTGGTGTTTGGTCACGCGTATCAAGAACATGAAGTTGATCACAACTCCCATCCCTGTCATCACATGGAAAGCTGACCACCCCCTCATCCTTCTATAATTCGCACCCCGGCCGGCTGCGAGCCGATGCCCGGATCAACCCCATGCCTATCCGCAACTTCTCCATCATCGCGCATATCGACCACGGCAAGAGCACCCTCGCGGATCGGCTCCTCCAGGCAACCCAGGCCGTCTCCGACCGTGAATCGCGTGAGCAGATGCTCGACTCCATGGATCTTGAACGTGAACGTGGCATCACGATCAAAGCCTCGGCAGTCACGGTAGAACACGAGTGTGATGGTGAGACCTTCCAACTCAACTTCATCGATACACCAGGTCACGTGGACTTTGCCTATGAAGTCTCGCGAGCACTGACTGCCTGCGAAGGTGCCCTGCTGGTGGTCGACTCTACCCAGGGCGTCGAGGCACAAACCGTTGCTAACGCCTATCTGGCTGTTTCCAATGACCTGGAGCTCATCCCAGTTGTTAATAAGATCGATCTCCCGGCAGCTGATCCGGATCGAGTGGCCATGGAAATTGAAGCCGTACTTGGCCTGCCTGCCGAAGATTGCCTCTACTGCTCTGCCAAGACCGGAGAAGGAATCGACAAGCTGCTCAACGCTATTTGCCGACAGCTCCCGGCCCCTCCAGAGCCCGTCATACCCGAGACCAGGGCCCTTATCTTCGACAGTCATTACGACGACTATCGCGGTGTGATTGTGTACTTCCGTGTCTTTGATGGCGCCCTGTCGGTCGGTGACAAGATTCGCATGATGGGGACTGGCCGAACCTTTACGGTCACCGAGTTGGGTCGCTACCGGCCCCAACCTGAAAAAACCCAACGGATCGAAACCAACGAAGTTGGTTACATGGTTGCCGCGATCAAGACCCTGGCGGATGTCCGAGTCGGTGACACCATCACGCTCGAAGCTCATCCAGCTTCTGAGGCGCTCCCTGGATACGAAGAGCCCAAGCAAATGGTCTTCTGCGACTTCTATCCGGCAACAAGTGACGAAACCTCTGGACGAAAGGCTGATTTCGAAGCACTGCGTGAAGCTGTTGAAAAACTTCAACTCAATGATGCCTCATTCACATTCGACGTCCAACATTCCGAAGCCCTGGGATTCGGCTACCGCTGCGGGTTCCTTGGACTGCTTCACATGGAGATTGTCCAAGAGCGATTGGAACGTGAAGGTGGTGTTGAGATTGTCCAAACCGCACCGACGGTCACCTACCAAATCGCCACCACCGACGATCAGTTGCTGGAGATTCACAACCCAGCAGAATTGCCTGATCCGACTCAGATTGCTGAAATTCGTGAACCAATCGTCAAGATCGAGATCATCTGCCCGGATGAGAACATCGGTGACTTGATGAACCTCTGCGATGGTCGCCGAGGCATCTTCCGAGGCCAGGTCTTTATCTCAACGGGTCGGCAGATGCTCACCTATGAGATTCCACTGGCCGAGATCATCTACGACTTCTACGACAAGCTGAAGTCGATTACCCGTGGTTACGGAACCATGGACTACGAGATCATCGAATTCAGAGCCGACAACTTGGTCAAGGTTCAAATCTTGGTGAATGAAAAGCCCGTCGAAGCATTGAGCTTGATCTGCCACCGTGATAGCGGTGAGAAACGCAGTCGTGTCATTCTTCAGAAGCTCCGAAAACAGATTGATCGACACCAGTTTGAAATTCCACTCCAAGCTGCCGTGGGTGGCAAAGTCATCGCTCGCGAAACCATCAAGGCCGTTCGTAAAAACGTCACGGCCAAGTGCTATGGTGGTGATGTCACTCGAAAACGAAAGCTGCTTGAGAAACAGAAAGCCGGTAAAAGACGCATGAAAACGGTGGGCTCCGTAACAATTCCTCAGGAAGCCTTCCTATCGATCCTCGACCAATCCGAATGATCTCTACACACACTTTGCCCTGATCGGAGCCCTCGATGACAGTCCGCGAACGCATGCTTACCTGGTCCACCCTGCTCGCCCTCACCTGCATTGTCCTGCTGACACTCCTGCGACCACAGGCAAGTGCCCTGGCCGAAGACGAAGCCAAGGCCGGAGCCCTCGGTCCGGCTTCCAGCGTCGTATTGGTTTCCGATGACAGTCCGACTGTGCGGCTCCATGCAAAAGATGGGCGTCTAGCCTGGGGCGAGGAAGCCCAGCAACGAACCCAAGCGGTCGCCTACGTCCACATTGGTGAGCTTCTAACACAGTTGATGCAACGGGAAGAACGTGTTGATGAACGGCAGGCGCTCACCGAGCGACTGACCGAAGAAGCTCAGAGCATGATTGATGAACTTGAGAAGATCCAGGGAGAGATTGAGGGAATGAAACCGGAAGATGAGGCTGCTCAGGAGCAGATGCAGCGAGGCCAGCAACTCGCACAACAACTACAGGCATTCCGCCAGCAGGCTGATGCCATCGTAGAAGCCAAGGCAGCCGAGCAACTCGAACAGTGCTATCGAGAACTTGTCACTGCCGTGAACGTGGTTGCAGATCGTGACAAGATCGATACGGTGCTTCGCTTTATTCCCACCGACGATCCATTCACGCCTGCAGATTTCAGTGGCGCCATGCTCCAGATCCGCCTACGAACACTGCTTCGGTACCCGGAACAAAGTGACATCACCGAGGACATTGCCGAGGAACTGAATCTCGACCTTGGATAGCCCGGATCAGGATGATCGAGTCACGGCTTCGATGAATTCGTCTCGAAGGACCACGGCAACGTCCTGGAGAGTCGGTGCCGTTGGACCAAGCTCATTGGCAAGACTGGTCACGGATCGACCCGTAAGCCCGCAAGGCACGATCAAGTCGAAGTGTGACAAGTCCGGGTTCACGTTGAGCGCCAGGCCATGCATCGTCACCCAACGGCTCACTCGAACACCCATCGCACAGATCTTGCGAGCCGAAGTGTCCTCGGTCCCGACCCACACCCCCGTTGCGTCCGAATCACGATGGCCCTTCACCTCCCAGCGGGCCAACGTCCGAATGACGATGTCTTCCAACCAGCGCAGGTAGCCGTGCAACCGCAAGCCAAGACGGTTCAGGTCGAGAATCGGGTAGACCACGATCTGGCCGGGACCATGCCAGGTGATGTCGCCTCCACGATCCGTTGCGTGAACTTCCACTCCACGTGCTGCAAGTTGTCCATCATCCGCTAACAGGTGGTCGCGAGCACCGGGGCGATTGGAGATGGTGATGACCGGTGGGTCGTGCTCGACCAACAGCAGATCCATCCGTGGAGAGGCCGTGTCACGGGACTCGATCACCATCTTCTGGCGACGCCGTTGTTCCGCCAGCGCCGTCGCATACGGCATGTGACCGAGATCTGTAATCTCGATCGTCGCACCCTGATGTTCAACCTGCATTACCTGGTCCACATGCTCACCGAACCGATCATTGCCGGATTGAGCATGATAGGATGCTGCCCAAGACCAATGCCCCAGACCTCGACCATTCACCCAACCGCGGTCATTGAAGGCGACGTTCATCTCGATGATGACGTCATCGTCGGCCCCCACTGCATCATCACCGGACCGGTTGTGATGAAGTCCGGCACACGGTTACTGGGTCAGAACTGGATACATGGACGCGCCGAGATTGGACATGGCAATGTTCTCTACCCTGGCGCACGCATCGGTGGTCCACCCCAGGATCTTGGATTTGATCATGACGCGCCAGATCCTGGGATCGTGATCGGCGATGAAAATATTTTCCGCGAGGGTTTCACGGGCCATCGTGGAAAGACCGATCAACCCACCCGTATCGGCAACAACAACTACTTCATGACCAATACGCACGTCGGTCATGACGCCCAGGTTCATAACAACTGCCAGTTGGCAACTGGTGCCGTACTTGGTGGTCATGCCGTGGTCAACGACAAGGTCATCATCGGGGGCAATACGGCCATTCATCAGTTTGTCCATCTCGGCCGCGGCGCCTTCCTCACCGGAGGCTATGCCACCTCGCAGAATGTTCCGCCCTGGTTCATGATGACCGCCACCAATACCTGTGGCTCCCTGAACCTTGTGGGAATGCGGCGATCTGGAATGGATAAGGATGAAATTGCACGTCGCAAGTGGGTCTACAAAACGCTCTACCGCCAAGGTCTCTCTATGACGAGTGCCCTGGAAAAGATGCGTGCTGAAGGTGATGATCCTGTGATCCAGGAATACATTCAGTTCATCGAATCCGGCGACAAGCCAATCTGCCATGGCGCGACCCGTCCAAACCGCGGTGGACTTGCCTGACATGACATCGATTTCATTTGCGGTTCTTGGCAGCGGTTCGAAAGGCAATGCCGCCGTGCTCTGCTGTGGCAAACACCGACTGCTCATCGATGCCGGACTGTCTGTGAAGCAAACCCATCTGCGACTCCAAGCCCTGGGCTTGGCCCTCGATGATCTTCACGGCATCGTACTCACCCACCTCGATCGCGATCACTTCTCGACTGGCTGGGCGGGTCGTCTCCGGCGGCAGCCGCTGCCCATCTACGTGGCACCAGGACACCAGCGTTCAGCGGAAGCATCCGGCGCATCGGCAGCACATCTGCGATGCCTGGAAGACGACAATCCCGACGTCCTCGGCACCCTGCGAATCGAGATCGTAAACGTCGCACATGATGAATCTGGCTGTACCGCCTTTGTATTTGAATATGAAGGATGCCGACTTGGATGGGCAACAGACCTCGGCCATGTCCCGCCTCACCTCTTTGATCGGTTCGTGAATCTCGATGCCTTGGCCTTCGAATCAAATTACGACCGGTCCATGCAACTGGAATCCGATCGACCATCGTTTCTCAAAGAACGAATCATGGGAGGTCAGGGGCACCTGTCCAATCGCGAAACGCTTGAAGCCGTGAACACAATCGCTGCCGCGTCGCGACTCCAGCACATCGCCTTGCTGCACATGTCGCAGCAGTGCAATCACCCCGGGTGTGTTCTCGAGCTTTGGCGAAACCACGCAGCCCATCTCGTAGATCGCCTGGTGTTGACACACCAGGACACCCCGACCGTGATGTTGCAAGTGCAGACTGCCGCAGATCACGCTGCTATGGGGTGACCGCCCAACGCACGGGCAGGCTCATCGTCTGCATGAACCGTTCATGAAAGGCCGTGACGTCCTCGGGCTCGGGCAATGGATCGCTGAGCGGCATGCCCTCCAGCACCCGTGGTACCAGCAACGGCAAGCCATCATCACACTCTGCTTCGAGATCGGTCACCACATCTTCGATAAAGCGATCCTGGTCGTCTCGGCATCGCCAAACCTGAACAGGGCACTGCAAGAGATGCAGGACACCAGGCAGCGGCATTGCCCGAACTCGATCAAGCTCGACATCGGCCCACCAGGCCATAGGCGAACCAGGCATGATGGGTGTCCCCGCAGCAGCAACCGTACAGGCGCCGACCGGTTCGATGATGTCCAAGGGCGGCATGATCGAACAGTCCTGTTGATCGTGGATCAAGACCAGGTTGAACCGGTTGAGCACATCGTCGAGAGCGACCTCGGCCTGTTCCACTGTCTCCACAATTTCAGACGGTGCCTTGGGACCCCAGACTTCATCCAGTGTTTCCATCGCTTCCTGGCACAACATTTCGGCGCGATCCCAGCCGAGCAAGCGTTCGGAGGGCTCTACATGCTCCAATTCAGACAATGCAAAGGTCACGGCCTGCAAGGTGATCATGGGTGCCACCGATGATCGCCACTGGTCCCCAGTCCTGGTTTGAGGAAGGGCCTTCGACGCGCGGGCGAAATCCATCCAGCGGCCCAGCAGTGCCGCCCAGGAAACGACCTCGGGTTGGAAGGCCTCGGGCATGGTTGAGGATTGTGCCACCAACCGGCAGGGCATGGACCGTTGGTGGGCCAGAAAGCCGCGATTCCTGTGTCGCCAGGCCCGTTCCTGCCGATAGATCCAGACTTATGGCACGAAGAAAGTCCCTCAAGGCAAACACGTCGAAAGCAACTGAAACTGGGGTTGCCAGCCCGCTGCATTGGTCACTGTGGATCCTGGCAGGTGGCCTGTGGCTCTTCGTAGCCACCGCCATGGTGAGCTTCAGTTCAGCCGACTGGCCCTCCCACCTGGTGGCCGTCCATAACGAACCGGTGAGCAACCTGTGTGGCACCGCAGGTGGCTGGGTGGCGTATTGGTTCTACCGCCTGCTGGGCTTGAGTGCCTGGTTGGTGCTCATCGGGACTGGTCTCTGGCTGGTCTTGCGTGCCGCCGGGCATCACTACACCCAAACTGGTCTGCGACTCGCCGGACTGTTGGTGATGGCCATAGCCCTGGCAGGACTGCATGCCTTACTGCTCCCTGACCTGGGACTCATGCCCGGTGCGCCGGCAGGCTTGATTGCCCACGCAGCAACCGGTGCCCTGGTTCCGTTGTTCTCCACGGTCGGTTCGTTCCTCATCCTGGTCGCCGTTCTCCTGGTAGGTGCGGTGGTTGCCGCCGATGAGTTCGTGCTGGATCTTCCAAGGCGACTCTTGACCGCCTTTGGTTCAAAGACAAGACGCCCCAGGGGGCAGGGCCTCCTGGCGGCTTTGTGGTCACGTCCTGCGCAGGAGAAGGCCGCGTTTGCTGGCGGACCTGGTACGGCTGTCCTGGAACCGACGGACGAGGAAGAAGAGGCCTGGGAAGATGGCGAAGAGTACGAGGACGCCGTCGACGCTGACCAGGACGAAGAGTACGAGGAAGAAGACGAAGACGAAGACGAGTACGAGGACGAAGAGGAAGAAGAAGACGCAGAGGAAGAAGATGAGGAAGAAGATGACTACGAATATGAATACGAGGATGAGGGAACAGATCCCAAGCCAAAGCTGAGCATGGCTGACTTGAGAGCCAAGATCGCCAAACTCCCATTGCGCATGGGCGCCCGCCGAAAGGAACTGGCAACGGATGATGACATCCAACGAGAGGACTATGAGGGTTACACCTTCCCCTCCGTTGAAATGCTTACCGAACCCGAAGGCGACTTCTCCAAGCAAGCCGAAGCCACCGTACGTCGACAAGCAGAATCTCTGATCAAATCCCTTGATGTCTACGGCATCGAAGGCTCGGTGGTCGGGATCGACTCGGGCCCCACGGTCACGCTCTTCTCGGTCGAGCTCGAGCCTGGCACCAAGGTGTCCAAACTCAACGCGATTTCACGAGATCTTGCTCGGAGTTTGCGCGCACAGAACATCCGCATCGTGCCCACGATGGCTGGCAAGACAGCGGTTGGCATCGAGGTTCCCAACGAAAAACGTGAGAAAGTCCGCCTGCGTGAACTGATCTCAAGTGGTGCAGCAGAGGGTATGACGCTGCCCATGTTCCTGGGCAAGGACGCCAGCGGGGAACCACTGGTTGCGGACCTTGTTCGGATGCCGCACATGCTCATTGCCGGAACCACCGGCTCGGGCAAGAGTGTCTGCATCAACACGATCATCGTCTCATGGCTCTTCATGAAACGCCCGGATGAACTCAAACTCATCCTGGTCGATCCAAAGATGGTTGAACTCAGCCAGTTTGGTGAGATCCCCCACCTCGCCAGTCCGGTCATTACCGAGACAGGACGAGCCACTGCCTCCCTGGCCTGGGCAGTCAACAAGATGGAAGAGCGTTACGAGCTTTTGCGCGAGGCAGGGGTTCGTGACCTGCCTTCCTACAACAACCTCTCCTGGGAAGAGAAGAAGGAAATCTTTGCGCCCGGTAGTGAATTGGAAGAAGCCAAGATCCCCCGCAAGCTTCCCTATATCGTCTTCATCATTGACGAACTCGCTGATCTCATGATGTCTGCGAAAGAAGTTGAGCAGCACATCGTTCGAATCGCCCAGAAGGCACGGGCTGTTGGCATCCACCTGATTCTCGCCACCCAGCGACCCCAGGCCAACGTGGTTACCGGGCTGATCAAGTCGAACATGCCCTGCCGTTTGTCCTTCAAGGTTGCCAGCGGTATGGATAGCCGCATCGTGATGGACACCAAGGGTGCTGAACTGTTGCTGGGTCATGGCGACATGATGATGGTGACACCGCAGAACCCAGAACCCTGTCGTGTCCAGGGAACACTCGTGGATGACTCGGAAACACGGAAGGTTGTTCGCTTCCTTCGGGACGTCGCCGGACCAACCTTTGAACGCAGTCTCATCCAAGTACGACCTGCGAGTGCCGTGGAAGGTGATGATCCACAGGAACGCGATCCACTATTCGATGAAGCTGTCGGCATCATCATCGAATCCGGGCGTGGTTCCGTCTCATTGGTACAGCGACGACTCTCCATCGGATACAGCCGAGCCTCGCGACTGGTGGACCAGATGGCCATGGCGGGCATCCTGGGTGAGCACAAGGGCTCCGTCGCCCGTGAAGTTCTCATCTCGATGGAAGATTGGCAGCGAATGCAGGCCATGGAATCCGGTGCCGGTGGCGAGGAGACCAGCGAGTTGGAAGTCGTCTACGAAGATGACGATCCAGACGGGCTGGACGGACCCGTTCCGGATGAGGACGAGGGCGATTACCGCCGCTAGCCGCCCCTGGACGGCACTCGTATCAAGGTCTCGTCAAGCAGTTTGATTTTCTGGCCGCCGCGCCCCTAGTGTGGCGATACCATTGAACATCACGGGAGAACATCACGTCGTTCCGACCGAGCCCTGAGGAGGCGTGATTGAACCGTGACGACCGCGAGCGACTGCTCGTGGGCGATGTGCCTCCAGGGACGCCAGGAGGAACAAGAACCCGGCGGCCGGTGTTCACAGCTGGCGACGGTTGGGACAGGTCGGGCTCATGAAAGGAGGTGGTCCGATGATTTATGAATGTGACTGTATAGGAGGGTCGCACTGCTAACCCGTGCGATTGACGGGTTGCACGGGCGTGCGATCCTTCAGCAGATAAAACCCCCGGCGGGCGGTACCTCGGTGCCGCCCGCCGGTTTTTTGGCAACAACAGCGTGCAAGGATGCACACCAAGGGAGCCGGAAAGGCTGCTCGGCTATCCTGCCTGGATGTCCGAGCACTCCCTCAAGGCAGCGACCGAGGAATTCATCGCCCAGGCGGAGCAGATCCGCGAGGGTGGTGGTCCCAAGGGAATCGACCGCCAGCACCGGCATGGTCGTCTGACCGCCCGGGAACGACTCGAACTGCTGGTTGATCCGGGCCTCCCCACCTTCGAGTGCGGCCTGTTCTCAGCCTGGGATATGTATGGTGAATTTGGTGGCGCACCGGCAGCCGGCGTGGTCACCACACTGGCCTTCGTGGGCGGCAAGGTCTGCATGATCGTTGCCAATGACGCGACCGTGAAAGCGGGCGCGTTCTTCCCGATGACCTGCAAGAAGATCATCCGGGCTCAGGAGATTGCCCAGCGAGCGCGGCTGCCGTTGCTGTACCTGGTGGACTCTGCTGGTGTGTTCCTTCCCTTGCAGGAAGATGTCTTCCCAGACACAGATGACTTCGGACGCATCTTCCGCAACAACGCCGTGATCTCTGCCGAAGGCATTCCCCAAACGGCTGCCATCATGGGCAACTGCGTCGCCGGAGGCGGCTACCTGCCGGTGCTCTGCGACACCCTCCTGATGACCGAGGGTAGCGGCCTGTACCTGGCCGGCCCGGCCCTGGTGAAAGCAGCGATTGGACAGGAAGTCACTAACGAGGAACTCGGCGGGGCCGAGATGCATGCCTCTATTTCTGGCACGATCGATTATCACGAACCAGATGATGAGTCATGCCTCAAGCGACTGCGGGCCCTGGTGCATGCCGATATGGCGGCACCGCCCAGCCATGGCCCTCCCTTCGAAACTGCAGCACCAACCCGCAAGCCTGATGAGATCTACGGCATCTTCACGGATGAACCGGGCGAGCAGTACGACGTCAAAGAATTGCTCCAATGCCTTCTCGATGAAGACACCTTCAATGAATTCAAAGCCGATTACGGCGCCTCGATCGTCTGCGGTCATGCCCGCATCGATGGTTGGCCCTGTGGGATCGTCGCCAACCAGCACATGCTGACCAAGCGAAAGATGCCTGGTGGCAAAGCCGGTCCCTCCACCGCCACCAATATGCCAGCCGTGATCTATACCGACTCAGCCGACAAGGCAGCTCGGTTCATCATGGAATGCAACCAGAAGCGTGTTCCGATCGTGTTCATTCACGATACGACTGGCTTCATGGTCGGAAGAGATAGTGAGCAAGACGGCATCATTCGAAGCGGTGCGAAGATGGTTAACGCCATGAGTAACTGCGTGGTTCCCAAGATCGCCCTGATCACCGGCGGGAGCTACGGGGCCGGCAACTACGCGATGTGCGGACGCGCTTTCGACCCATTCCTGACGCTGGCCTGGCCAGGCGCACGATGCGCTGTCATGGGCGCACAATCAGCTGCAGGCACTTTGCTCCAGATCGATCTCGCGGCACGGAAACGGCGTGGCGAAGAGCCTGACCCGGAAGAACGCAAAACGCTGTTGGACGCCATCACGAAGTCCTACACCGACCAACAGGACATTCGATACGGCGCCGCACGTGGTTGGGTCGATCGATTGATTGAACCCCATCACACCCGTGATGAACTGTCGATGGCCCTGCAGGTCGCTTCGACCGTGCCGGTGGATGCTCCATACCGAACCGGCGTGCTCCAGACCTAGCAATCACGTACGCTTCCATCCATGGCTATCGACCTTCGTGACAAGGTGCTCGTCGTCACCGGCGGCGGAACAGGCATTGGTGCCGAGACAGCCATCGCAGCTGCGCAGGCGGGCATGAAAGTCTGTGTCTGCGGACGACGCCAGGGGCCCCTGGACGACACCATCAACCGGATCGAACAAGCCGGCGGTCAAGGCATCGCGGTCGAGCTGGATGTGACGGATCCCATGAGCGAGTCTCACCTGCTGGACACGGCAGAAACTTCACTGGGACCGGTATGGGCTGTCTTTGCCAATGCCGGTCGTGGACTCCATCGAACGGCCCACGAAACCACCGATGCAGAGATGCAGGCCTTGTTCGAGGTCAACTTCTTCGCAACTCACCGATTGTTGGCCGAAGCAGCGCGGCGCATGTTGGCCCATGGGCAAGGTGGTCACCTGTTGGCTTGTTCTTCCTGCCTCTCCCGTTTCGCGGTGCCAAATCATGCCGCCTATGCCGCCACCAAGGCCTCCCAGGACATGCTCTGCCAAGCCATGAGACTTGAGCTCTTGCCCCATGGCATTCACGTGTCCAGCGTTCATCCGATTACCACGCGCACGGAATTCTTTGACGTTACAGCTGAACACAGTGGAACGGACAACTACCGCGTGCTTGACGAGGCCCCCAAGCTGTTCGTGCAGAGTGGCCAACGGGTCGCCAAGGCCATCGTGCGATGCCTTCGTCGCCCGCGACCGGAAGTCTGGACCAGCCGAACGGTCCGGTTGGCAACCGCCGTGCGCAACCTGTTCCCCAAGCTCTTTGATCGAAAAGTTCGTCAAGTGGCTCGCTGATTACGATCGCGAAGCAAATCTATTGCTGAAGCATTGCCTTCAGCGCCTCGAGCCGGCGCCGATGCATTGGTTCATCGGGCTCCAAGGTCACCAAGGCATCCATGTGGCGAAGGGCCACCTCCATGGTGCCTGCCTCGATGGCGGCGGCAGCCGCTTCCTCACGCAGTTCCGGATCGTAGGGACTGATCCCCACGGCTCGATCCATCGCGACTGCGCCTTCTTCGAAGCGACCCGCCAGTCGCATCTGGCGTGAGAGCTTGCGGGCCACCATGGGATCGTATTCCTCCTGGTCCACAAGAACTGACAAGGCATCTGCTGCCTGTCCGGGTTCGTCCCGATCGATGTGCCAACGCACGACAACGGTATGACCCAACGGGTCATCGGGTCGAATCTGGATGTAAGCCCGGGCCAGGTCAATGGACTCATGGCCTGGAAGCGTCGCCCCTTCAATAAAACGCCTCAGGGCGGCTTCCAATACGTCGGGGTGATTGGGATGGGAAGCCAGCAGTTGTTCCAGGACAACATCGTCATCGATGCTGGCCGGGGCTGCGGTATCCATCAAGGCTGTTGCTTGTTTGCCCGAGTCTGCTGGACGACCGATGTCTTTCTGCAAACCTCGCAGGTAGTGCGCACGTTCTGAGTCTTGTCGTTCAAGCAAAGCAACTTCTGCATCTTCACCGGCCAGCAGGCTCGCGAGCGTAGGTTCTGCTGCCAGTCCCCACCCCTCCACCTGCGCTTGGGCCCACTGAAGGAAGGCCAATCGGAAAGCTTCGACATCAAGACCCGTGACCTGTTCCAGGGCTGTCGGAAATCCCAAGCCTTCCCGGATCCCTTCCATCAGGATTCGCAACGCGTCGTCACCCCAACGTTCGATGAGGAACTCGAGCATCCAGTTGCTTTGGGCATAAGCCAATGAACGATCCTGGGGGCGGCGTGGCCGCACGAAGGCCCAGGTCAGCTCATCCATATCCAACAGTGTCCCGGCCTGGAGTTCATCCGCCAGCATGCGAGTGGTTTCCCACTTGCGTGGTCCGGGTTCCATCCAGACTGCGGCCGCTTCTGTCAACCAAAGCGGCACGCGGTAGTCGGTCTGGGCGAGGTTGACTGTGTGAGCAAACTCGTGTCGCAGGACTCTTTCCCAGTCATAGATGGTCATGTTCTTGCTGGGAACACCCTTTCGCGGCGATTCCATTGCTATGCATGGGCCCGTGCAGGCTGCAATAGTATGGATATCCGGCATGCCGATGATGCGTACCGCAAATCGCTCGTGATCGGGATACAACTCGATCACGGTCCGGCGTTCCGGCACGGAACCAAAGGCGGTCACCGTGTCCTCGTAGACCGATTCCAATCGCGGCATCATCTCGCGCACGAGCAGTGCATCGATTCCCGGCTCATATCTCACTAGGAAATATGGCGTTTCAACAGTTTCGTATGAAGATAATTCTTCCAACAGCGCCAATGAGTTGGCGGATCGACGATTGAATTCATCCAGTTCATTGGCTCGCCGAAGTGTTTCCAGGGCATCGTCCATGCGGGCATCCTGCCACTGCATCAGGCCCAACTCGATCCAGGGCTCAACCCAACCCGGTCGGATCTCAAGAGCTCGGCGCAACCAGCGATCCGACTCCTTGTATTGCCTTTGGAAGGACAGTATGGCTCCCGTTCGGTACGCAGCCTCGGGACTACCTGGCGCAAGGGACTCGAACCGGCTCATCATCGGATCCAGATCAGGATCCTCGAGCACGGCCAATGCCATCAACTCCAGGATGATCCCTTCCTTCCACGTCGGCAACTCAAGCCGAACACGTTGCCCACGAAGTAAGGCTTCCCTTGGTTCCTTCTGCATGAGCAAGGCTTCACCCTCAAGGATGTCGGCCATGGGGTGGTTGGGCGAAAGATCACGAAGCGCAGCCACGACATTCTCCGCATCTTCGAAGTCGAATCGCATCAAGCTCAATTGCCCCAGCATCAGCCAAGCTGCGCCAAGCCGGGGATTGAGTTCCAGCACTTCCCGGATCGCCTCATTCGCCAACGCCGGGTTGTACTTCTCTAAGAGGAGTTCTGCTTCCTGGAAGCGGGCCGTCCAGTCCAGCGGTGAGGCTTCCCGAACAGCACCGTAGGCTTGCATCAAACGTCGATACGCATCTCCCTGCGCAAGATCCAATTCCGCAAGCCGACGAACTGCCGTCACGGCATCGGTTCGGGAAGCGGGCGTATCCCCTGGCACCATCGCTTCCCAAGCGGCCCGCGCTTCGTCTTCGCGACCCAGGTCAAACAGGATGTCTCCGCGAAGCAGATGTCGACGTGGTTCCTCAGATCGTTCGAGTTGTGCCAACGCCGCTTCAAGTTCTCCCCGAGCCGCGAGCCATTGCCCGGCCAACCACGGAGACACATCCTCGGTCAGCAGGCTTTCATCCCGCAGATCGCCAATGACCAAAGCAGCTTCCAGGCGATGGTCGTCCGTCAGTAGATCCTCATCGTCCCAAAGTCCATGGGTTCGGTAGTACTTGGATCGTTCCCCGGGTTCATACCAATCGACATCCAGCATGGTGCGAACCGATGATGCTGGAACCCCTGGCTCGGCCAAGGTCACGGGTGGAACCAGGATCGACGCCCCCAGCAGGATGAAACCAATTCTGGTGGACGTCTTCATGACTACTCGTACTCAACCGGAGTGGAAGCCTGCAAGGGCTCCACGTGCAAAGTCCAACCCTCGGGCAAGGGATCCGGGACACCTTCAGAGAGTTTCTGTTGCATCGCCGCATCGAGTTCCACATTCCGCTGAACTTGTTTCAATCGAACGAGCTTTTGATCACCGTTCACTGATTCTTCGGCCATGCCTTCAGGAAGAAGTTTGTTGTCATCGAAGACAACATCGATCCAGGCGATTTCACCGGCCTGGCTGTTACCCGGCCGGGGCTCGAAACGAAGGCAGAAGACAGGATGGGATTCCTTGGCAATCGAATGTATCCAATCGTGTTTTTCCGGATCACACAAGCTGATGGTGTAGAGACGAAGCAGATCCTCGCGACTTCGGTAGATCATCATCGGAACCGGCCCACTGGCAGCCACGACCTGTCCTTCCGCCGCCAGTTGCCGGCGGATGATCGACTTGCGTTGGTAATCGAACTCGGTCAGCCAGGTTCCATCGAAGATGTATTCGCGCTTGCGTTGTCGTCGCACGTTATTGACGATCAATTGATCGAAGAGCACCGCCATCCGCTCAGGTGTGCCTTCGGTTGATGCTTCATAGACCAAGGTGCCACTGCGAACTTCCCGACGGCCCAGCAGAGCCTCTTCCTTTTGATAAGTCAGGTCCGCGGTCAACGTCTTCAACTCATGACGGCGGTGCTCAATGCGTTTGAGCAGGTGATCGATCCTCGGATCTTCATGATGGGCGTGATCATGATGGATGTGTTCATGATGGTGCGAATCATCGATACCAGGCGCTTCAGGTGCCGAGGGTGCCCTGGGCGCAGACGGTGCCTCAGGCGCCTCGGGGGCATCCGGAGCCTCGGGTGCTTCTGGGGCCTCTGGTGCGTCAGGTGCATCCGGGGCTTCCGGGGCTTCGGGAGCCGATGGCGCAGACGGTGGATCCGGAGCAGATGGTGGATCGGGTTGCATACCGACACTGCAAGAGGCCAAGACGATCGCGAACACGATACTGAGGAAAGGCGAAGACATCATCAGACAAGTATTCCCTTGAAATGGCATGAAGTCGACTCACGCATTGACTGGCACGAGGAGCACGACTACATGGACCTCGATCGCGCGGCCCTCACCGACGGCATCCACCTTCTCGTGGGTCTTGCCCTTGATGTTGACCAGTTCCTGTGGGCATTCCAACAATTCTGCGATCCGGGTTTTCATGGCGTCTGCAATCGGTGCAATTCGCGGGGATTCGCAAATAACGGTCGCATCGAGATTGCCGATCACCAGGTCACGGGCCTGCATTCGCCTGACGGCCTCTTCCAGGAACACGCTGGAATCAACGCCTTCGTTGGCTGGATCGGTATCAGAAAACAGGCGACCGATGTCCGGTTCGCCCAAGGCACCAAGGATGGCATCGGTGATAGCGTGCAACAGGGCATCCCCATCGGAATGGCCGATAGGACCCGATGCATGCTCCACCGGGATACCGCCCAGCACGAAAGGCCGCCCATTCCCGTTGGGGGGCTGTGCCTCAAGCCGATGAAGATCGTATCCATGGCCGATACGCATGGGACAAAGTGTATCGACCAGCCACCCGGGGGCCGGCCCTGGGACCCTCCCGCAGCGACACGGCTATGATGCCCTTCAATCCAGCGACCCCATGGAGATTCGTGGTGATTCGACTCGTTCCTGCCAAGCCAGTGCTCTTGACGCTCTTCACGGCACTTCTTCTGGCCCTGGGCCTGGGAGCCCCTGGATGTAAGTACCAGCCCAGTGGCGGTCTCTTCGCTGGCAGCGACGGTCCCTTCACCTATTACTCGACGGCCGAGTACCCCAAGACGTTCGTGGTGGTCAACACCCAGACTGGCGAGAACATCTTCGAGATGCACATCCCAGTCGGGAAGGCCTTGGTCGTCCAGTTCGACAAGGGGCAGGGCGACGACACGAAGACTACTCCAGACCTGATGAAGTACGGAGTCTTCCCACTGAGTGATGTCAGTGGACTGCTGTCTTCCTCGATCACGGTGCCCGGTCCCTATGCACGACGGATTGACATCTTCCTGACGGAGGGTGAGACCTACACGCCCCCAGACGAAGATCGTCCGATCCGAACGGATACGAAAGAGGATCGGCCCGCAGGCTGGACCGACGAGGGTGGGCCGCGTGACGAAGTGACATCGGATCCAATGCGGCTCTATGACCCCTGAGCCGAGTGTGCCAACAGTCATGAAGAGACACAAACAGGGATGGCAGTTGTGATCAAAATCACGCCTGTTCGCGTGCTACTATGAGTGGTAGCAAGCAGTTTCATCCGCTTGAGATGGATTCACTGGCATGACCTCGATCCCCAACCAGACAAAACCTGTATCTGCTTCGGACGTGGATCCCGCCACCGTCACCCTGTCCGGGTACGTGCTGCCGGAACACTACGGACCTGGCATGGTCCAAACGACCGAGCCGGGGGCCCCCGAACAACCCGATGAACGAATCGGAGAACCGGGGCAATATCCCTATACCCGTGGCATTCATCCCGGCATGTACCGCAAGCGTCTCTGGACGATGCGACAGTTCGCCGGCTTTGGATCAGCCGATGACACCAATACCCGCTTCAAGTACCTGCTTGAGAATGCCAAGGGCACCAACACCGGTCTTTCCACCGCCTTCGACCTGCCCACCCTGATGGGCCGCGACAGCGATGACCCGTTGAGTGCTGGCGAGGTGGGTCGTTGCGGTGTCGCCATCGACACCATCGAGGACATGCACCGACTCTACGCCGACATTCCGGTCGACGAGGTCACGGTCAGCCAGACGATCAACGGTCCGGCCTGCGTCATCTGGGCGATGTACATCGCGATGGCCCGGCAGCGCGACATGGATCCCGCCAGCCTCGGTGGCACGTTGCAGAACGACATCCTCAAGGAATTCCACTCGCAGAACGAGTTCATCTACCCGCCCGAGGCCTCGGTGAAACTCGTCGTCGACACTATCGAACACGCCATGAACCATTTGCCAAAGTGGAACAGCGTCTCGATCAGTGGCTACCACATCCGGGAAGCGGGCTCGACCGCGACCCAGGAACTCGCCTTCACGCTTCGCGATGGCATGGAGTATGTCCAAGCCGCGATTGATCGGGGCCTGCCCGTTGATTCCTTCGCCCCACGGCTCTCCTTCTTCTTTAACTCACACAACGAGTTCTTCGAGGAGATCTGCAAGTTGCGTGCGGCTCGCCGCATCTGGTCAACGGCCATGCGGGATCGCTACGGCGCCAAGAATGACCGTTCGCTGCTGATGCGAACCCACGTCCAGACGGCTGGTTGTTCCCTGACTGAACAGCAGCCGCTCAACAACATCATCCGGGTGGCCTACCAGGCCATGGCCGGGGTGCTGGGCGGTTGCCAGAGTCTGCATACGGACTCCATGGATGAAACACTTGGACTTCCGACTGAGCAGGCGGTACGAATTGCCCTTCGGACCCAACAGGTACTCGCGTACGAAACCGGCGTGACGCGCACGGTTGATCCGCTGGCTGGTTCCTGGTTTGTCGAGGGGCTCACCGACGAGATGGAATCGGGTGCCAACGACATCATTCACGAGATCGATGACATGGGTGGTGTGGTCGAAGGCATCCACAAGGGCTACTTCCGTCGTTCGATTGCCGAGGCGAGTTATCGCTTTGGCCAGGAGATGGAAGCCGGTGATCGGCTGATCGTTGGCGTGAATGCTTTCAATGAAGGCAACCAGGAGCAACAGGTCGAGATCCTGCAGATCGATCATGAGGTCGAAACGAAACAGTGCGAACGCCTGGATGCTTTCAAGAAGAGTCGGGACGACGATGCGGTGAAGCAATCACTGGATTCGATTCGCAAGGCAGCCCGTGATGATGAAAACGTCATGCCAGCGTTGATCGACGGGGCCCTCGCGAACTGCACGCTGGGTGAGATGGTGCAAGCCATGGCCGACGTCTACGGTCGCTACACGGGCGGGCCGGAGTGGTGAGCCGCCTGGCGGCTGCCTGAGCCCCGTTCACGGCTGAAATTGATTGAATCCAGACCCACGGTTTCTAGACTGGAGGCTTGGGCCTCCGTGCCCGGGGAGAGAAACCAATGACCATTCGCACATTGATCGTTGCGGCCATCGTGTCGCTTTGCTTCACCGGAACCGGCCTCGGGCAGACCGTGGCTGATTTCTTTCCTGAACAGAAAATCATCGCGTCCGACGGTGTAGGCGATGACCGCTTCGGCATCTCCGTCGCTATCTCGGGAACCACCGCCCTGGTTGGGTCACGTAGCGATGATGACAACGGAACAGACTCCGGCAGCGCCTACATCTTCGAGCAGCAGCAAGACGGCAGCTGGCTGGAGATCGCCAAGCTCATTGCCTCTGATGGTGCAGCAGTCGATGAGTTTGGCTACTCCCTCGCCATCTCGGGAACCACCGCCCTGGTTGGAGCCCCCTGGAATGATGACAACGAAGCAAACTCCGGCAGTGCCTACATCTTCGAGCAACAACAAGACGGCAGCTGGCTGGAGACCGCCAAGCTGCTGGCCTTCGATGGTGCAGGGGATGACCGCTTCGGCTACTCCGTCGCCATCTCGGGAACCACCGCCCTGGTTGGGGCCTATCGCGATGATGACAACGCAACAGACTCCGGCAGCGCCTACATCTTTGAGCAGCAGCAAGACGGCAGCTGGCTGGAGGCTGCCAAGCTTACAGCCTCCGATGGTGCAAGCACTGACTACTTCGGCCGCTCCGTCGCCATCTCGGGAACCACCGCCCTGGTTGGGGCCTATCGCGATGATGACAACGCAACCAACTCCGGCAGTGCCTACATCTTCGAGCAACAACAAGACGGCAGCTGGCTGGAGACCGCCAAGCTCACCGCCTCGGATGGGGCAAGCTATGACTACTTCGGCTACTCCGTTGCCATCTCAGGAACCACAGCCCTGGTTGGGGCCTATATCGATGATGACAACGGAACAAACACCGGCAGCGCCTACATCTTCGAACAACAAGAAGACGGCACCTGGCTTGAGACCACCAAGCTCACCGCCTCGGATGGTGCAGGCTTTGAGTACTTCGGTATCTCCGTCGCCATCTCGGGAACCACCGCCCTGGTTGGGGCCTCTGAAGATGATGACAACGGAACACAATCCGGCAGCGCCTACATGTTCGAGCAACAACAAGACGGCACCTGGCTGGAGGCCGCCAAGCTCCTGGCTTCGGATGGGGCAAGCTATGACTACTTTGGCTACTCCGTCGCCATCTCGGGAACCACCGCCCTGGTTGGGGCCTATCTCGATGATGACAACGGAACAAACTCCGGCAGCAGCTTCTTCTACGAAATCAACAGCGTCATCAATCTGGATTTCAACAACACGGGCTACCCCAGCCTGGAGAGTGCCTTGTCGCAGACCTACGCCAACGAACACCTGGCCGTTCGCTCCAAAGCCTTCAACATCGGGGGCATCCTTGATCTCTCTGGCAAGCCACTGAACTTCATTGCCGTTGAACCAGTCAACATCGGCAATCAACTCATGTTCCTGCCCGATGACGGTTCCACCTTCGTTGACTCCGATGATGTCGAAGAAGCGGGATGGTCGCTGGCAGGTCGACTGATCGCCCCCCGTGATGGCTCCTTGATCTTCAGTTCCCTGGACACCATCAATGAGGGTCAACTTCACCAGAACGACTGCTCCCTGCTTGTCAACGGACCGCTGGCAACAAGCGGCGGTGTCGCCTATCTCTCCGATGAGATCCTGGCGATCGAGGTGACCACAGGGGCCGATGGCGTCAACCGAGTCATTCGCGAAACCGAGGTCCTCGGTGACTATCTCAACGACGGCACCACCGTCGTCCACCGCGGCACCCTCTACATCTTCGGCGACCTCAGCGGCGAAGGCACCATGCTCGGCGATGTCGATACCGGCCCGGGCCTGCGTGGCGGCGACCTGCCGTCACCCGGCGACGGTTTTTCCATCGGTGGCAGTTCGATCCTTGGTGTCGATGCCTCCCTGCGGATGCTCGACTTCGATTGGACGCTGGGCATCGGCGGTGAC
>JAYZAT010000027.1:0-9468 GCA_036339555.1 Planctomycetota bacterium | reverse complement strand
TGAGGGGAGTAGACCGCGATACCCGCGCCAATGAGCCCCAGCAACAAGCGGCCGGTGTCGCTGGAATCGTCGACTCGATTCAAGGGCGAAAAAATCAGTGGGTGATAGGACACGATCGCATCCACACCCGCAGTCACCGCTTCTGCGAGAACCTCTGACGTGAGATCGATGGTCAGCAGCACGTTGGCCGCGGGTCCATCACGTCGACCGACCAGCAAACCAACGTTGTCCCAGTCCGCCGCATGAGCGGTGGGGGCGATCGATTCCATGGCCGAGCACAGGTCAGAAACAGATGTCATGGCGGGGAGGCTACCGCGCCGTGGCCGGGACCGAAATCCGAGGGAAAGGGACTCTTGAGGGTGCTAGAATGCTGCCCACTTTGATACGGGAGAACCAAAATGGCCCTACGAGGCTTTAGCCTGACCGAATCCAGCAACCCAGCCCTCAAGCATGAGGAGCTCTTCGCGCCGATCAGCGGAGCCGAAACCGCTTCGATCTCGGGCGTTGTCAATAAGACCGCATTCCTCACCATCATCGCCGTCATCGGTGGTGTGATTGGTGTTTGGATTGCGCAGCAGATTGCCATCTCCCGTGGTGTGCTCATCGGCTGGAGCCTGGGCACCGCTGTTGTCACCATCGGTCTCTACTTCGCAGCCATACGCAATCCCATGCGAGCCGTGGCCCTGGCCCCGATCTACGCCCTGATCCAAGGCGCCTTCCTCGGCCTGATCACCATGTTGATCGACAACTGGCTGAAGAGTTCCGGATACGTGGTCGCCGGAGGCGTCGCACTGCAAGCCTTTGTGATCACGCTTGCGATCCTGGTCTCGATGTTGACCCTGTACTACTTCCGCGTCCTGCAGGCTACTCCGATGTTTACCCGGGTGGTCTCAACGCTGATGCTGGGCATCTTCATCGCCTATGCAGTGTCGTTCGTGCTCTACCTGTTTGGCATCTACGTGCCCTTCATCTCGGTCTTCACGACACCGACTTCAGGTTCCGGCATCTGGATCGGCCTGGGCCTCAATGTCTTTATCCTTCTGGTGGCCTCCCTGATGCTGATCGTCGACTTCAAGCTAGTTGAAGATCACGTAAAAGCTGGATCACCCAAACGGATCGAGTGGTTCCTGGGCTTCACCCTGCTGGTGACCCTCGCCTGGATCTATTACGAGGCCGTGCAACTCAGTGCTCGGGTCGCCATTCTTGCTGGTGGCCGGGACTAGCGATTTTCACGTTACAATTGCCGGACTGTGCTGAGTCCGATTCCTGAGATCCTGGAAGACCTGAAACAAGGTCGCATGATCATCCTCGTCGATGACGAACGTCGCGAGAATGAAGGCGACTTTGTCTGCGCCGCCGAACATATCACGACGGACACCGTGAACTTCATGACTCGGGTCGGTGGGGGCTACCTGTGTGTCGCGATGTCGAATGCCGACTGCGAGCGACTGGAACTGCATCCTCAGGTGTCATCAAACACGTCGCTGCGAGGCACACCTCTCACGATCAGCGTTGATGGCAGCCCAAGACACGGCGTTGGTACGGGGATCTCTGCAAGCGATCGAGCAACCACGATCAAGCTGCTAGCTGATCCCAACAGCCTGCCTGGTGATTTCGTTCGACCCGGTCACATCAATCCCCTCCACGCGCGAGAAGGTGGCGTGCTCGCACGAACGGGACAGACCGAAGGCTCGGTTGACCTGTGCCGCATGGCCGGACTGCGACCCGCAGCCGCCATCATCGAGGTTGTCCGCCAGGACGGCGAAATGGCCCGCATGCCTGACCTTGAACAACTCAGTGCTGAACACAACATCAAGATGTGCAGCGTTGAACAGATCATCGAGCAGCGACTGGCCCATGAAACCCTCGTGACTCGAGCCGCTCCAAGGGATGGTACACCCGTGCAAACACCCTGGGGCACGTTCAACCTGATCGTGTTCGACAGCACCATCGATGCCCAACCACACCTGGCCCTCACGCTGGGCGATATCGGGCAACTTGACGGTCGCGGCAATGTCGTCGAGATCGACGAACCAGTTTTGGTCCGCGTGCATCGCCGTGATCTGCTGGGTGACATCTTTCATGTCGGAAAACATCCCAGCGGCGACATGCTGAGCGCATCAATGGAACGATTGCAGGCCGAGGGACGCGGTGCTCTGGTCTACCTGCGCCCGGAACACATGGGTGATGATCTCACCGGTCGCATCCATAAGATCCAACGACCCGATGACGACGACCCGAACCGACCTGACCTGACACGCAGCGATGGCGTCGCGGGACGGGCGCAGCCCATGGATACCCGAAACCTCGGTATCGGCAGCCAAGTGCTGCGGGAACTTGGCCTCAGCAAGCTTCGACTCTTGGTCAGCCGCCCACGCAGCTACCCCGCACTCCATGGCTTCGGCCTTGAGATCGTGGAACAAGTCGCGCTTGCTTCTAAGTCACAACCCGCCTGATCACTTGGCGTTGATCGTGCCGTTGCTGCGAATCAATTCGCCAAGGGTCTTATGCGCATCGGTTTCGCGCTGCATCTCGGCCAGGGCTTCCATCACGACCCAACTGGATGCATTTCGAACAGAAGGCCAAAGGTCTTCATTGTTCATCAGGGGAGAGAGCATTTCGACACGTTGTTCCGGTGACATGTGCTCACGGGCTTGCCAGACACCGAAGACGGCGAGGGCCTCCCTGGAATCAAGCGCCCCGGCCATCTGTTTGGACATATGGATCTTGTGTACAAAGCTTTCGGCCTGTTCGATGTACTCGTCCACGTGGTGATCATTGTCTTCGTGATGCCGGTCATCCTCGTCGCGACCATCCATCATCTCGAACCAGTGATCCGTCATGGTGTGGAGTTCTTCCCGTTCACCGGGGTCGAGATCATTGTCATCCATCATCTCAGACTGTCGTCCGATGATTTCATGAGCACGCTCCAGCATTTCATGGAGGTGACCAATCTCCCGATGCATGTGCTCCATTTCATCACCATGCATATCCGTTCGGCCCATGACACCGCCCATGGGCATCATGTGCTCATCCCCTGCAATGAACATCATCGCGGGTCCACCCTGGCCACCGGGCATTCCAGGCATCATGCCCGGACCACCGGGACCGCCTCGCATACCCGGCATCATTCCGCGACCACCAGGACCACCAGGACCACCTGGACCTCCACGCATGCCAGGCATCATCCCCGGACCACCGGGACCACCAGCACCAGGACGACCACCCCCTTGACCGAACTGCTTGACGATGCGGCGTTGGCCGTTGTCGTCCTCGATAATCATTTCGATATCAATGTTGGAATCGGCGCCATCGATTGAACCGCCGCCATTTCCAATCATTCGGCCAATGTCAAGAACGATATGGCCCATCACCTGGCCACCACTCAGTTCCCCTAAGTCCAACTCGATGACCCCATGATCATCGTGGTCGCCGTGGTCGTGCGCATCATCATCGTGTGAGTGCCCATGATCGTCATCACCAATGGTGAAGGAGAAAGATCGCTCGATCGTCCGTGACTTGGCAGGCTTCTCGTCCGAGCCAGACGGCTGTGCAGCAGACAAGGCAAGCAAGGGAACCGCTGTAACGGTCAGAAGTCCAATAGGGAAAATCATGCGCATGGGGAGGGATGCCTTTCTCATTGAATTCCAGGACACCGTGTACTCAACGGTGATCACGACTCAATTCGAAGCCCAATGATAGCTGCTGGACGAGTTAATCTGGGTCCCCGGAACCACCTCGGACCTTTTCCCTGCGTTCAATGCCAATCCGGGCTACCTGTGTGGAACTAGTTTCCATGGCGGTCAGGCGAATCCCATCCACGTCCCAGGTTTCGCCCTGCTCGGGAACTCGGCCAAGGCTCGCCATCAGGTAGCCACCGATCGTGTCGTATTCCTCGTCTTCAGGTAAGTCCAGGGTGAGGGCTTCGTTCAGATCATCGATATGGTATCGACCATCGACTTCCCAATGATCGGAGCCAACCGTTCTCAGTTCCGGTTCCTCTTCCAGGTCGCCTTCGTGCTCATCCTTGATCTCGCCCACGATCTCCTCGAGAACATCCTCGATGGTCACCAAGCCGGCTGTGCCACCGTACTCGTCAACAACGATCGCCATGTGCACTTCACTCCGCTGGAAATCTGCCAGAAGATCAGCAACGACCTTGGTCTCAGGAACCACGATGGGAGCACGCAGCAAAGGTCTGAGCCGAAACGTTGCAGGATCCTCACCGAGGAAGGGAACCAGATCCTTGACATAGAGGATGCCGATGATGTGGTCGAGGTCCTCCTCGTACACCGGGATGCGTGAATGGCCCTCCTGCCCGATGAAGGCCTTGATCTCCGAAAGATCATCCGTCATCTCGATGCCTTCGATATCAGTCCGAGGCGTCATGACTTCACCGACATCGGTGCTTGTGAATTCCACTACGTTCTCGATCATCTCAGCAGTCGCCTCGTGCAAACCGCCTTCACGCTGTGACTGCTCGATGCTGCGAAGTAATTCCACCTCTGCTTCGGACTGCTCACCGCCCTTCGCCAATGTCGCCCCGCTCAATCGCTTCACGATCTCATCAACGAATCTTGAGAGCCAACCCAGGGCAGGACTCACAATGGCGCAGAATCGGAGTAGGGGTACAGCCAACGTCACGATGGGATGGGCGGACCATCGAGCAACCGCCGTGCCTACCACGTTCGTGATGAACCAGAGCAAGCCAATGCCTGTCGCCACGCCGACAAAGAAACCCGTTTCGGAGAAATCGAAGCCGGGAACACCAGAAAAATCGACAGTCCAGAGACAGAGAAACGTGATGGCAAAGGCCACACGAAGCAAACCGATGCAGGCCGTGATGTCCGCCAGCCTGTTTTCAACCGGTCGCCAAAGGTGCGCCTTGTGACGCGATTCCAGGGCACGCTCCACAGCTACCCGGGCACCATTGCGAAGCGTCAACTCGATGGCAGCCATCCAAGCAGTCAACACAGCAGCCAAGAGTGGTAGCAACCAAGCAAGGAAATCGTTCACGATTCACCTCCCGTGGCGTAGACCGGTTCCCGACCTATGGCTTGAAGAAGCCGATCCTCCTCACGATGCATTGCCATTGCTGATGCTTCATCGCCATCGTCATGACCACAGCAGTGCAGCAATCCGTGAATCACGTACAACAGCAATTCATCAGCTGGGCCATGGTCTCGATCGGCTGCCTGCCTCGACGCTTCATCGAAACAGATGGCGATGTCCACACGAAGTGGTCCATCCAAGGAATCACTCAAGTCGAACGTCACGACATCGGTAGTGCGCTCTTGCTGTTTCCAGCGACCATGCAACTGGGTCATCTCGTCGTCGTTCACGACGCGTACATCAAGTCGCTCCACAGCCCTTGGAAGCAAAGGGATCACATCAACCAGACCTGAACGCAGTAGCGCAACGCCCTCGGCCGGTAGATCCCCGGGATCCAATTCAATTCTGTTTTCGGGATCGGCAGGTCGGCGAGTCGGCCCCGGTTCAGGGGGTACATCGCCGCTTGTAGACGAGCCCGGTTCCTCCGCGTCGCTTCCCGACGATTCGGAAGTACTCAGGGTGGTTGTATTCATCAAGCAATGAGTCTCCGGGGGCCTGCCTCACCGGAGGCCCCGACAATCTCAAAGCCTACGGCCTGGGAGGCTATGATTCCAGCCAATTGCGGAATGACCCGGCAGCAGGGCTGCAATAAGCCCTTGAAACGGCATGGAAGGTCCGGATAAGACAATCAAGCCGGAACCAGCAGTCGGGCTTCGAATTCCTCGCGGAACTTATTGATGATGGTGCGGGCTGCCCAATTATTGCCGTCGGCCAACCCGCAGATCGTCGTTCCGGGAATGATGCCCATGGATCCTGCGATCTCAAGAATCATGTCCAAGTCATGGGGCATCGCCTCTCCTCGTTCCACGCGAACGAGCAACTTGTAAAGCCATTGCGCGCCTTCGCGACAGGGGGTGCACTGCCCGCACGATTCGTTCTTGAAGAACCTTGCGATATTGCGTGCGACCATCACCATGTCAGTGCTCTCATCAAACACTGCTGGACAGGCCGTACCGAGACCCATGAGGTCATATTTCTTGCCGATGTCGAAATCGAGTTCTGCGTCGTACTGGTCAGTACCGAGGACACCCATGCTCACGCCACCAGGAATGCAGGCCTTGTAGGCTCGCCCACCTCGTATGCCTTTGCAATAGTCAGCGCTCTCAACGAGATCTCGAAGCGAGACGCCCATGCCGACCTCATAGACGCCAGGACGGTTCACATGACCGGATACACCAACGAGCTTGGTGCCATAGCTTGGCGCCTCACCAATAGATGACTCAACCCCGATGGACTTCCACCACTCAACGCCTCGCTGAAGAATTGGCGGTACGGCAGCCAAGGTTTCCACGTTGTTCACGATCGTCGGCCTGCCGAAAAGTCCCTTCACGGCAGGGAAGGGTGGTTTGATCCTGGGCCAACCCCGCTTGCCTTCAATCGCTTCGAGCAGTCCTGTTTCCTCGCCGCAGATATACGCGCCAGCCCCGCGATGGAGATAGCACTCCACGGCAAAGTTGGTGGTCCCATCCATCAGCCCCTGGGAACCGAAGATCTTCGCGTCATAGGCTTCCCTGATCGCGGCTTCCATCACCTCGGCCTGGTGATGGTATTCCCCACGAATGAAGAAGAACGCGGTATCAAGCTCACACGCCCAACAGGCGATCGCAATCCCCTCGAGTACGAGGTGCGGATCAAAGTCGACGAGTAACCGGTCCTTGAAGGTGCCGGGTTCCGCTTCGTCGCAGTTGATTGCAAGGTATCGCTTCTCACCATCCGGTGGGGGGAGGAAAGACCACTTCAGTCCACATGGGAAACCGGCACCGCCGCGTCCACGTAACACCGAATCCTTAACGAGATCAACGATCTCTCCTCGCTCCATACCCAACGCTTGTCGAAGTCCCTGGTAACCACCCTTCTGAACGAACTCGTCGTACTGGACGATGTGGCGATCCGCGGGATCAGCCCATGGCCAAGTCGGAATACGTTCACACAAGACTGGTTCCTTCAGGAACATGATGTGTTGTCCTTCCCCTTCTCGGAGGTGCCATCCCGATACTCGACTTCCTCGATCACGGTCCGTCGTAAGGTGATGTCACCTTCATGCGTCTCCTCGACTGTCCGTGACACCTCTTCGGTGTTCTTATTGTCCACCTTGGTACGCAGCCCCTTGGCTATGTACCCAGTGAACTCGCCAAGGCAACGCATCAGGGATTTCTTTTGCCCGGGACCCGCCATCATGTTCTCGACAGGTCGTCAATGATCCTGTCGACCCCTTCGATTGTGAGGTTGTCATGGCGCCGGTTGTTCACCAGGGCGCACGGTGCCGTATCACAGGACCCCAGGCATTCCAATGCCAAGAGCGTGAAACCGCCGTCCGAGGTTGTATCGTGAGGTTCGATGCCCAGCCGATTTCGAACATGATCAAGGATCGCTTGGTGGCCACACGCCTCACAGGTAATCGACTGGCACACAGCGATGATGTTCTTGCCCGTGGGCTCGGTATGAAACTCCTCGTAGAACGTCACCGTATCGAGGACATCTGCCGGTGCAATATCGAGAAAAGCAGCGATCTCTTCCATCGCCTGAGGGGCGATCCAACCATAGCGATGCTGGACATCGTGGCAGATTGGCATCAATGCACCCATGGACGTGGCATACCGTGGCAGGAAGATCTCCCGGTACCGGACCTTCATGTCATCATTGAGCCACGGCTCGTCGCGGCGGTCGATTTGGGTTGTTGCCGAGGGCTTGACGCTCCAGGCCATGGGGACTCTCCGACGACGAAAGGTCTAACGGTCCAATTCTGCAGCGATCACGTTGACCGAGCCAAGCACGGCGACAAAGTCCGCCAACTGATGGCCCTCGAGCATCTTCGCAAACGCTTGAAAGTTAATGAAGGAAGGCGGCCGCACGCTGGCTCGCCAGGGGCACTTGCCACCATCCGCAACAATGAAATAACCGAGTTCCCCATTGGGTGATTCGATGGCGGAATAGATTTCACCAACCGGTGCATTCCAACCACGATTGGTCATGAACAATTCGAAGTGCTGGATTGTTGCTTCAATCGAACCGTAGACATCACCTTTCTCAGGAATATGCATCTTGCCGTCCGGACTTGAATTGACCGGACCCGAGGGGATGTTGTCGATCAGTTGATCGATGATGCGAACGCTCTGCTTGATTTCCTCCAGCCGAACGAGGTACCGGCACAGGCAATCACCATCCCGCGCGATGGGAACCGTGAACTCAACGGCTTCGGCGCCCTGGCCATCCCAGTCATCTGCATAGCAGAGATATGGATCGTCCTTGCGAAGATCGCGTTTGACTCCCGAAGCTCGGGCCAAGGGGCCCGTCAGTGACCAGGCCGTAGCTTCCTGTTCGGTGACGATCCCGACGCCCTGCACCCGATCAACAAAGATCCGGTTCCGGTTGAGCAATTCCTCGATGTCCTTAATGGCATTTGGCAAACGCTCATCGATGAAGTTTCGAACCATCTTGCGGAAGATGTCTTCATCTGGAATGTCACGCATCACACCACCAACCCGGGTGTAATCCGGATGGAAGCGCTGCCCCGAGAGGAAGTCCATGATGTCGTAGATGAACTCTCGTTCATTGAAGCCATACAGGAAGGCCGTGAAAGCACCCAAATCCAAAGCTGCAGCCCCGACACAGAGAAGATGACCCTGGATGCGACCCAACTCTGCCAGGATGGTTCGAAGGACTGTGCACCGAGGTGTCAACGTCACGTCAAAGAGCTTCTCGACTGCCTGGTGCCAGGCGATGTCATTCACGATCGGCGCGACGTAGTCCATCCGCGAAACTGTGCAGACGTATTGGTTGTAGTCGTGGTGCTCCGCGAGTTTCTCGAAACCGCTGTGGAGATAGCCGATGTGAGGTGTCGCCCGGACCACTCGCTCGCCATCGAGTTCCAAGATGACCCGGATCGTCGTGTGCGTGGCGGGGTGCTGGGGACCGAAATTGAGGATCCACCGATCGCCCGCTGTTACCTGGCGGTCGAGGTACTCGACCGTCTCGATATCGATGTCGTAGGCATCGGCAGGTTGGAGGGTGTAGGGCATGGAAATCAAGGTCCTGGACGGGCGGCAAGTATAGGAGAACAGGCCCCGAATCGGTCCATTACACCCGGAAGATCGCCCCCATCTTCTTGCCGATGAGCACCGAGGCGCCCACCAGCGTGACCGCCAACAAGGCCATCGCCCAGACGCCCATGGCACTGGCGATGTAGGGGCCGTCGCCGAGGCGCTCGAAGAGCGTGTAGATCGCCTTCGTGATGGGGTAATCCGACTCGCGCTGGGCCAGGATGAGGGAATCGGACACCTCCAGCATGGCGAAGGAGAATGCCAGGAGTCCACCGGCAATGAGGTTCGCCATGATCAGCGGGACGATGATGGTTCG
>JAYZAT010000026.1:0-95364 GCA_036339555.1 Planctomycetota bacterium | reverse complement strand
GGGACTCCTGGGGTGGTCGATCCGGGAAATCGGGTGCAGATCGGAGAGGGTCTCAGCAAGGACGCTTCCAAGGCGGCCACTTGCAGTGCCCGTCCAATCCATGAACGTACAGCACAGGGAGATCATTGTCCCCCAACCGAGCCTTTGGGCTCAAGCAACCCCCCACAGGACCCCCAGATCACCCCTCGGGGGTGGATGGAGGGCCTGCCGTCGTTGATTTGGAGTCTTGGCCGTGGCCTCGAAAAACCAGCACGAGGACGATCACGGCCAGCAGGAGTCCGATGGGAACGAGGACCAGCCACCACAGTGGTGCTCCTGTGGACAACGCAATTTGTCGGCAGGCAATCACTCGGCCTTCTCCCAGTTGATCCACCACATCACCAGCGGTTAGGGAACCTTCCACCAGGAGTCGAGGTGGTTCAGCGGGCGAGGCTCTCGCCACCGAATTCACGCCGGGTAATTGTTGGAGGCGGTCCTGCAAGGGAACGAGGTCATCGGGCTGACCTGAAACATCGACAAGGACAACATTCTGCCCGATGCTGGCTGCGAACCAACTTCTCAACAATGGTCGGCTGGCAGCACGAGCAAGGTCGTTTGTTACGGCGGCTATGGATTGGTCGAGTGCGTCCTCACGAGTGCGCTGCCGGACTTGGGATTCGACATCGATGGCGGGCAGTTCACGATTCAGGAGCAGGTCAACGAGCGTGGCATGGAGATGGGCGGTTGCTTGCCAAGTTTCAACACCATAGAGATCCTTGGGTCCATCCATAGCTACTTCGATGTGCCACTTCAATTCAAAGTCCCCTTGGCGGGCAAGCAGCACTCGGGCTGCTGCCGTGGCATCACTGGTCTCGGCGAAGGTCCGGTCCGCATCGCGCTCTTGCGCTAATTGCAATCGCTCTCCATCTTCGACAATGAAAGAAAGTGGCGCGAGTTCTTTGGACAATTGTGAGACGAGTGATCCCTGAAGCGGATCGCTGGGTCGTGGCGGCACGATCAGAACGTTCGGTCGCCCGCATTGCACGAGAAGGCCTTCAACAGATTCGACCGTAGGCCGAGATGCATCGGGCCACGCTTGGACAATCAGGGAAGCTTGGTTCGAGGACGTGTCGGTGTTATTGGGATCATGTACGGCAGGCGAACTGATTGACAACCAGGCAAGGACCAGGCTGCCAAGCGTCGCACTGGTCATGAATTCGAACTCCGTCTGGGCCAGAAGGCGCCGGCTCCCAGGAGCACAACACCAACCAATAGGCTCACGAAGATCGGATCACCTGCCAGCGTGGACAGGGTCGAACCGTTACTTTCCTGGAGTTCATCGAGAAAGACGGCTTGTCCAGAACCTGAATCGAGGATCTCTACCGTTCTGGTCGTCGGGGTATCGCCCAGTCGAATCACGCCTACCGTAACCAAGGCAACCAGGCAGGCTGCCCAGGCAAGTCGGATGGCCGTTCGGGGCACGAAGATGGCCGGCCGTGCAATCGTGTCGCCAATGTCGGCGCGAAGTTCTTTCAGCAAGCGGCCGAGATCGGGGTCGGAGGCGATCCGTTTGAGCAGGAGGGCGCGTTCCCTGGGGGGGAGTTCATCGCCGCGTCCCTGGGCAAGGACTGCCATCGACTCAATATTGAGATCATCCCAGGAAGCACCAGCTTGGCGTTGCATGGCATCGCGTAGCGCGGAAATCACGACCTCGTGATCAATTGGATCTGGATGAATCATGGCATTCATGCTGCGCCTTCCGAGAATGCACCTTTGTCAGGATCAGGTGGCGCCAATCGATTCCAACAAAGACGCCATCCGCGATCCCACGCGGCCCGTGTATCCGGGCTCCACTGCCCGGGGACCATGTGTTGCACTTGGAGACGCAGTTGTTCTTCGGCCTTGCGAAGTTCGCGCGAAGTCTGCCATGGGGAGAGACCAACCACGGCACCGGCATCTGCCTTACCAAGTCCATCACGGTAGATTGCTGCCAACAGGAACTGGTGACGTGCCTCGAGGGCTTCGAAGGCCTTGACGACGGCGTCTGTGAGCACATCAGCGAGTTCACGCTGGCTGCTCAACAAGGCTGGATCATCTTGTTGGCTGGTATCAGCTACCTCGGCGGCCGCCTCGGCGGAAACATGTCGTGGTCCACGTTCACGTTTCCGATGACGATCGATGGCGATCGTCCTGGCCGTTGCGAGAAAATGCCAGGGTAATCGCGTGAGTCCGCGATAGCGGGCAATGTGCATGACCGGCACCCCTTCTTCAGTCATGCCTGATTCAGGGTCATCGCGCATCATGCGGGCCAATGCTTCCGACCAAAGGTCTTCGGCTTCCAGGTCAGCCCGGGCAGATCGCTCCAAGCGATGGATGACCATCATGCGATAGGCCTCATCAATGGCTGACCAGGCCAACTGGATCCGATGGCCTGCAGCACCCGCGACGTAGAGATCTTCCGGATGGGTCGGTGAGGCTTCGCCCAAATGTGACCGGTAGGCCTCCAATGGCCACGAGACCTTGGGCCATGTGGCTTGGGCGGTCTGCCAGAGTTGTTGAACATGATCTGCGACCACGTGCGAAGGCCTCCCGAAGCGGCTGGGGCCACGAGGCCCTGGACTGATGAGCAGTCTAGGCCAACGAGGGTGCCGATTCGGGAGGCGAGGATCGCGATTGACTTCATAACGGACTCAGGACGATGAGGCGGCATCAGATGCGGTTGAATCCGATGATTTCCGGGACGATTTTTTGCCGGGCTTCATCGTCCTATTCAGCCGCTCCAGAGCCCCGCTGACCCGGGATAGACCTGCCGCGAGATTATCGAAGTCAATGGCCTGTCGTTGCACGGCCGTCGGTACGGTCGTTTGCGCCGGGCGCTTGATATCGATTGCCGTGGCTGTCGATGGCTGTGCAGTCTCTGCCGCCGTGTAGTTGATGTGTTCAACGATGGCCGGCTGGTTGGACATCGGTGCGGGCAACAGGACTTCAACAGACTCAATCTGGTCGGGCTGTTGCTCCAGACGATCCAGCCGAGCTGCGACGTCTTCGAGTAAACCTCGTACATCACCTGCTTGGTCGATGAGGCTGTGTGCTCGGTCGGGGATGAAGGTGACCACGATGGCCACGACGAGGACACCCGTCAGGGTGCCGAGAATGAACCGTTTCATGAGGACCTCCTCTCGAAACCGCTGATATCGAAGGCGACGCGACCACCGTCGATCCGGAAACGTCCGTAGAAGGCACGGATCCGGGACGATTCGACGCCCGCCTCCGCGGCGGTTCGAATTTGCTGGGTTCGAAGCGAGTGTTCAAGGGACAGTGGGAGCAGAACGGCGAGCCGTTCACCACCCACACAGAGTGATGCAGCCTGGAAGAACGCCGGAGTGGCGTCGACAATCCGCACCCGGTTGGAATAGCTGGACAGATCTGCTGATCCGGAATCGACACGTTGCCAGCCATCACTTGTGGGGACGGCTTCGCCGGCAATGCCTCCTGATGACGCAAGCATGACCAGGCGCATACCTGCTGCCGTCACCACATCGTGGGCTTGCTCAGGGCTCCCCCAATCGATTCGGAGTGAAGGCCGCCGGATCCCATCAGAAGTTCCAGCAAAATCACCCTGGCCTTCCAGGGAAGACTGTTGGGGAGCCACGACTTGAGCCAGGTTCGTTGCCGCCGGAACTGGAGGATCCAGCTTTGGCGTTGGCTTCGGTGCGGGCTTGGGTGCCGGTTTGGGCGCGGGCTTGGGCTTTTGAACAGGCTTGACTTCCTCTTGCACCTGTTTGGCAGGTGCTTGTTCCAGAGCCGATTCAGGAAGTTCACGCATGGCAATTCGCGTAGCTGCGGCCACTGGCTTGGATTGTGATGTCGATTTGACTGGCACCAACACAATGAAGTGCAGTGTGGCCGCAATCAGCAGACCAACAATGATCCCTGGCTTGGACATCATGTTCCTCCTCCTGACTGAACGCCCAGTTCCACCTGAAAACCAGCTTGCTGGGCTTGCCGCCACACATCAATGACTCGATGGTGCGTGATGGCATTGGTTGCTGGAACGATGATTACTGTTGATGGGGCTGCGGGCAGATCCAGCTCTTCAAGTCGACTACCGGAGGCAGTTGTCGTTGACAACGTTGACTCCGAAACCGAGACGAGCACCACGTCGTCACCATGAAGTGGCCGGCTTCCACCTGAGCCAGCCTCAGCCGGTTCTGCCAGCAGACCCCGCAGTGGAATCGACTGGGCCAACAGCACAATGGTGCTGCACAGCAGAATGAACAAGAGATCAACGAAGCCGCGGCAAATCATGTCATCACCGTTGGAGTTGAAGGGGCAATCTGATGCGTGAGCCAGTCGAGCAAGTGTCCAGCAACAGCAGCAATCACGGCAATACCGATGCCGAAGATGGTGGTCGTACACGCGACAGCCAATCCACTTCCGATGGCATCAGCATCGATTCCGCCATCCAGGAGTCGAAAACTCTGGACGACTCCCAATACCGTTCCGAGCAGCCCGAGTGCCGGGGGAACTTCTGCAAAGAAAGGCAGAATCCGGCGATGGACCTTGAGCCGGTCCTCGGGAAGTTGCCAGCCAAGCAGCAGGTGCCGGATGACAACCGACCAGGTTCGTTCAACGAGCACAGCGGCCAGAAGAATCGAACAGACCAGCAGTGGCCACATCAGCGGGCCGCCGGCATCAAACCATGGCCGAAGCATGGCAAGCCTCCTATTTCTTTGTGATCGAACTGAAGTCCAGCCGCGACAGCAAACGCATGGTCCGACGGGCAACAAGCCGATTTGTCCGTTCCTCGCCAGCACGGAACATGGCCCGTGCCCTGGCCTCGGTTTGAGTGTCCCCGACACTCACGTCGCCGGGAGAGGGTACGTCCGGCAACGCGAGGCCGTGGCGAATGGCCATTGATTCCAGCCGCAGCTGAATCAGGTCCAGTTCGTCTTGGGTCGCCGTTTGCTTCGCGTTGATTTCGACTGGATCTTGACCCGCAGCCACCGTATCAGCAGCCTTGTTATCGAGTTTGACCAGTTGTCGAACGAGCTGAGTTCGTTGTGAACAGAGCTTTTTAAACTCGGCCTTCACAGCGGGCGTGGGCCCGTTATCCCCCGCCGCCGCAGGTACTGCGGGCAGCAGTACCGCGACGGCGAGGAGGAGACTCGAGATCAGTTGAATAGGAAAGCGTGTCATGATTGTGCTCCTGTGGTTCTTCCTGGGAGTTGGTGCCGGTCAGTTGCCGACACGTTCCATCCGTGCGGCAAGTTCATCATCAATGCTGGTAGAAACGACGCCCTGCATGTCGTCGCCATCCACGGGTTGGATAGCATCGACATTGCCTTCCAGTTCGAACATGCTCTCGTTGAGTGCTTCTTCGACAATGCCGTTGAAGCCGGAGAGTTGTTCCTGCAGGTTGCGCATGCCATCGACGAAGCTCGCCATTCCAGCAGCGCCGTCGCCAACACCGTTGACCGCACCGAGCAGGTCATTTACACCATCAATAGTCTGCATCAGGCCGAGGTACTCCCGCAGTTGACTCGCGGTCGCTTCGAACTGTGCGAAGAGAATCTCCGAACCCATGAGCACCTGCTGGTGGGCTAGGGCAGCCTGTTCCAGCACGGTGAGAATATTGGTCCACAGGCGGCGCTGGTCCGGTGACATACGCTCGGCTGCATGCTTGACTCGTGCCAGGCTCCGGATGGTGCGGTAGTGAGCCACGAGACGTTTCTTGCGAATGGGGTCATTGGTTTCAGAAATACGGGCCGCGACGCCATCTAATAGGCGTTCGGTCGTGGGTGAAAACCCAGCCTTGGAGGTTTCCGGCTGCGAGCCACTGCGTGCCACTGCGCGGGCTAGCCGCGAGCGAACATCAGCGATCTGCGAAGTCAATTCCTCTTGGGCTTCCCACATGGGCTCCAGGACGGAGTCACGAACGGCCAGGACGCCATCAATGGCGACGACGCTCGCTTCGACGGCTTCCCGGGTTCGGCCTTCCTCCATGAGTATGACCGCTCGGTCAACTTCTTCTACGAAGACCACGAAGCTGGCATTCATCTCGTTGGCCAGTGGATCGACCGATGATTGAAGCGTATCGACGACATGTTCAAAGTCGTAGCCGTCGAATGGAGATGCCTGTGTTTTGACAGCGGGCTGTGAGATCGGCGGCGCACTGGTGGCAGCTACGGATGTGGGCGCTGCAGCAATGCTGACGGTATTAGGGGTTGCGTCCTGTGCGAGAGCCACGGCTGAAAAGGCCAGCGGTATAAGCACGGGGACACACCGCAGTGTGCGTGAGCGTGTGAAGACGTGAGTCGTCATCGGGTGTCCTCCTAGTTGTTCGAGTTGAGTTTCAGACCCATCGACTTGGCTTCTCGCTGAAGTTGCCAGCGTAGGTTGTCATCCTCGACGTTCGACCAGGCGATAGCCGCCCCGGCTGAGTCGCCTTGGATCATGGCTTCTGCACCGTCGACGACGGCGGTGAGATCTTCGACCTTCTGCTGTTCGGAACTACCCGATGCCAGCGAGTCGGCTTCGAAGAGGTTGGTTCGGGCCTGTTCGAGTCGACCCTTTGAGATGTCGATAGTGGCCCTTGAAATCGAGGCATTAAATGCTTCGCTGGAATGACACCCGGTCATCAGTAGGGCCGCAGTCAGGGGAATCAAGGCGCAGTGCAAGCGTGGCATGAGAGTCTCCTCATCCTGGAGCGGGACGACATGTCCCGCCACGATCGAGGACGACTCTGCAGGATTGGTTTGCAGCAGATCACAGGAATTCTTGCAGGTTCTTGAAAAGGCTTCGGATCGTGACGATTTAGTCCGCTGCCTTGGGGCTTGGCCCAAGCTGAACAATGCCGTGTAGTCGACAACGCCCTTCCAGGGCAGCGAGGTGCTTGACCCGGATTTCGCGGTCTATGGCAAGGGCGGCGGTCACGAAAGCCGCTGCCGCAGAGGTGCCGTCCACGAGTTCCGGCCAGGCAGCTCGTGCCTGAACTTCGATTACTTCCCCGGGGGCCGCCAGATCAACGGTCTGCGGACCCCAGTTCGTGCCCGATGACCAGGTGCCTCCAGGCACGGGACGAAGGGCAGGGTGGCCGGCCGGCCCGATGCTCATCACGGCGATGACATTTGGTCTATCCACGCTGGCAGGGAACATGGGTTCATGATCGATGTTGCGGCCTTCATTACCCGCAGCGCACACGACGGGGATACCGCGTTGTTCCAAGAGATCCCATACGGGATCAGCTGCCAGTTCAGCAAGCTCTCCTGGAGTGAGATCCACCCCGGCGCTGATGTTGATGATGTCTGCGTTGGCTTCCAAGGCATGCTTCAACCCAGCAAGAATCAGGCTCGGTGTTGCCCTGGGTGTCCGCCACGCCGGCCCGCTGCCCCCCGCTGCCACGATGGGAATCAGGATGATGCCATCGCCTGACAGCACACCACGCGGTGCTCTGTTTCCAACGGGCTGATTGGCAATGATCGATGCCACAAGGTTGCCATGATGAAAGCCATCACGATGGGCAGACCACAGTGGTTGTCCAGGTGACAGCAGATTGATACCCGCGTTCTGATCAAAGGCGTGCTGTAGCCCGGTGGCTTTCACGTCAAAACTTTCATCGATGATGGCGATGCGTATTGGTTTGGGCACGAGGTTGGGATGCCAGTCAATATCGATACCCGGTCGAAAGGTGTTGTCCAGTGCCCACTGGGCAGGCGTTGGAGTTTGACGAATGTGACCCGAGACGCCTAGCTGGGTACCAGTCGTTGGTGGATTGAGTTTCAGGATGGCATCCATGGCCGATTCCACATCGATGCGAGCGTCTTGGATCGACGTGGAAAGCTCGTTATGGTCATCCTGGGAATCAGTACAACCACTCGCAAGCATCGTGGCAAGGAGTCCTGTTCCCAGTAGGAACCAGAGTCGTGAATGGCAAGTACTGGCCACACAAACCTCCTTCTTGAACCCTTGCTCGAGGGCCCGGTCTGCCAGCAGTTGAAGCTCCGGCCTGGGAACCGTACCCTGCCGCGTTTCCCCCGGAAACCCCCGAAGTCTCTCAACCTTCAGTATTGTCCCTTGCAGGAGATGGTTCATGACGATTCGCATCGGTATCAACGGCTTCGGACGAATTGGTCGGCTGGCCTATCGGGAAGCGGTACGACGCGGAGGCTTCGAGGTTGTTGCCATTAATGACCTCGTGCCCGCAGAAAATCTCGCTTACTTGGTGACCTATGACACCATGCATGGCCGCTTCCACCACCCTGTTCGGGCGGAGGATGACTGCCTGATCTGTGATTCCCATACAACCAAATGTATGAGTGAACGCGATCCTGCAAGCCTCGGCTGGGGGAACCTTGGAGTTGATTACGTGATCGAATCCACGGGCCTGTTCACCAAGGGCGCTGATGCGGCCAAGCATCTTGAGGCTGGCGCGAAGCGTGTCTTGATTTCCGCCCCTACGAAGACGCCTGATGAAGTGCCGACATTTGTCTACAAAGTCAACAGTGATCAGTATGACCCTGCGACCCACACCATCATTTCAAACGCTTCATGCACGACCAATTGCTTGGCTCCGATCACCAAGGTGATCCTGGATTCATGTGGTCTTGAAGAAGGACTAATGACCACGACGCATGCGGCGACTGCCACCCAACCGACACAAGATGGTCCGTCCAAGAAAGACATGCGTGGTGGTCGCAATGCCTACATGAATATCATTCCGGCGAGCACCGGTGCTGCCAAGGCCGTGGGCTTGTGTCTACCGGAAGTGCAGGGTCGATTGACCGGCATGGCATTCCGGGTACCAACGGCTGATGTCTCTGCTGTTGACCTCACCTTCCGCTCTGAAAAACCCACCAGCCTTGCTGCGATTAACGCCGCCATGAAGGCGGCGGCCGAAGGCCCGATGGAAGGCGTGCTTGCGTACACCGAGGATCCGGTTGTCAGCAGCGACTTTGTGAGCGATCCACACAGCAGTAATTTCGATGCGACTGCGGGTATCGAGCTCAATGACCGTTTCTTCAAGGTCATCAGTTGGTATGACAACGAGTCGGGTTACGCGACGCGTTGCATCGATATGCTCGAGCTGATGGCAGCCCAGGACTGATCCTGGAGCTTCGAAATCAGAAGTTGGCGCAGGGGCCAAAGGTAGCGAGGGCTTCCAGCAAGTCTGAGATATCTACGATCCCGTCCTGATTGATGTCACCCTGGGGTCCGCTCGTTGCCCACTGGGCAACTACGATCAGGATGTCATCAGATTCCACGATGCCATTGCCATTGATGTCTGCAGGACAGACACACAACGTATTCCCGCCATTGTCGACGAAGGGCCCGATGATCTCGTCGGGGTTGTTGTCGCAGAGGATTGAGTCCGTGAAGGAAACAGGTGCCGAACCAGCAACGCTGCGAATGCCACCGCCGGCATTGGTTGCTGAGTTGCCCGAGATATTGCAGCCTGTGATATCCAACCCGAACCCGGTCTGGATGTTATGCCAGGAAATTCCAGCACCGTCGATGGCAGTATTGTTGATGATCTCGCTGTCATGGATCGCATGCCCATCACCATTGACGATGTGAATGGCGCCACCCATGAGCGTGGCATGATTTCCTTCGAAGTAACAACCCTCGATGGTCCCCAGGCCATTGATCACAAGCAACCCGCCGGCATTGGCGGAGGCGGAGCAATTCAAGAAACTGCAGTTGATGACTGAAACATTTGAACCGCCGGAGTGTATGCCTCCGCCATAGCCTGAATGGCAGTTGATAAAGTGGCAGTCTTCGATCACGGGCTGGCCGGCAAGCACCCTGATGCCACCCCCGACGATGATGGTTTCGTCCTGGCCGACCGGGGTTCCACCGTCAGCATTCTGGAACGTGAATCCTTGGACACGGGCAGGCGAGCCGCAGTGAACCATCTGAACCAGGCTCGCTGTCGTGTTTGAACCGTCGATGAATGTCGAGTCAAGACCATCCGTCGACATCAGGATCATGTTCTTGTTGTCGAAATCGAGTGATTCATAATATGTTCCGGGCCCAACCAGGATGGTGTCATCGGCAGAAGCAGCATCGAGTGCTTCCTGGATCGTCGGAAAATCATCAGGCACATGCCAAGTGTCAGCATGTACAGAAGCTGAGGCGATCCCCAGAAGGGCGCACTGAATCAAGGCGATTTGACAGGTATGCATAGATCTTCCTCCTAAGCCATAGATGGCGAACCGCCATCGTATCGAGAACCAACTGCAGTTCAATACGGAACTCGACGAGCTTGCTTAGAGAAGAGAAGAACGCCATTTTTTGCCAGTTATCCACTGTCTGATGATGAATCTCGGGCTGAATCTGGCATGTGACTCAGTTTCTCCCTGAGTTCAGCGAGCTGCTCCAGGATCATCTGGTTCTGCTCTTGGAGTGCATCGAAGCGTTGTATGGGTGTATGTGGCCCAGTACTTGTTTTTGGCGATCGTATGAAGACACCTGCCAATGCGCCTGCAAAGGTGGCAAAGAGGCCGATGCCGACGCACATGATCAGGACAGCGAGGACGCGTCCTTCTGGGGTGATGGGTTCGAGATCGCCATAGCCAACGGTCGAAGTTGTCACGATTGCCCACCAAGCAACATCTTCAGCAGTCTTGATGCTTGCCTTTGGATCCTGCATCTCGTAATGAAGAACCCCGATGCAACATCCCACGATGATCAGGGTACTGATGAGCATCAGGATGCTGACAGTGGAAGCCAACTTGTCCCGGACGAAGACCTGCGAGAGGATTCGGAAGGAACGTATGACCCGGAGTGCCCGGAACACGGCGGCAATTCGGAACAGGCGGAATGGGCCGATGACTGGAATGGACGATGCCAGGTCGAACAGGCCCCACGTGAAGATGTATTGCCACTTTTTCTTCGACAGGATGATGTGGCGGATGTAGTCGATGAAGAACAGGCCGCAGAAGATGAAGTCAAATATGTTCAGGAGCCTTCGAATTTCCTGATCTGGAGTAAGGAACAACTGCCAGACCATTAGGATCAACGAGATAATCGCCACGACTGCGATATACAGGTCGTAGGCCCTGATCGGATGGTGATTTATTTGTTGAGGTTGCGAGGTATCTTTGTCTGCCACGGCCAATCCTCCGAGCTGGCCGCGTCCCTCACCATCTTGCTTGGAACGTCAACTGCCTGGAAGATCCTGTATCGGCTCGATGGCATCTCCGACTCTGATTTCCCCTCCGGTGATAATCTGGCAGTTGAGCCCACCACGATGCACCATGGCGGGCAGCAGGGGCAGGCCGCATCGGTCCTGGAGAGATTTGCACATTTCGCAGAGTCGCATCCCCTCGAGTTCGACAGATCCGATTCGTAGCCGTTTGCCAACCAACTCGTTGAGAGAAATACCACTCGTGAGGACATTTCGTCGGGTCATTGAAGGCGGGAAGGGGGAGCCTGTTTCCTTCTCAAACCACTCAAGCTGTTCGGACTCGATGAGGGTGAGTTCCCGATCGGGCGTGCCAACTTCTCTCGACCAACTCCCCCCTGATCGGTAGCGATCACCGACCAGCCCAGCACCAGCGACTGCCTGGACCAACGTCTGCGAAACCATGGGTTCCTTGGCTTTCGGAGCGGTCCAAATTTCCAGCACGGTTCCCATGGGGTGATAGTACTTCCTACGTGAGGTCGGATGCCATTCAAGGCATGGTTTCGGCAAGGTCCTGGCTGATAGGAGTTTGGAGCAATCGCCTCGTGGACGGTAAAAAGAAGCTACAAATTCCAGTTGATTCATCACAGACTGAGCGCAAGCTTTGGCGGCTGTCGATACTTCCTTGATTTTGCGACGTCAGCCAACCGGATTCGATCTCCAAGGATAGGTGATCGACCTCGGACACGGACGGCTATCGGATTCCTCCCCCTGACCCAGACAGTCCCATATGGTTCAATTTACTTTCTCTTCTCCCTGGGAGATGAGTAGCGGTTGCTCCTGGGACACAACAACTAAAAGAGAGTCATCAAAGATGAATCAATTGGGTATGGCCATGCACTGCATGGCAGCGGTAACGTGCGCGATGTCACCCCTGGCGGTGGCCGATACCATCGATGTACCGAATGACTATTCCACCATACAGGCCGCCATCGATGCGGCCGTCCCCGGAGACACCGTGCTCGTGGGGCCGGGCACCTACTACGAGGCCATCGACTACCTCAACAAGAACCTCATCGTGATGTCCTCTGACGGTCCCGAGGCCACGATGATCGATGGTAGCCAGACCAGCATGAGCCTGGCGACGCTCAAGCATTGTGGTGCTCCGGCTCGCCTCCAGGGATTCACCTTCCAAAACGCGGACGGTGGTACGGCTGTCAGTCAGGATGAAACCATCATCGTCGGTGGTGCGGTGCGGATCGTCGCAGGGGCCCCGGTCATCGAGAACTGCATCTTCAGCAACTGCCATTCCGGCTACGGCGGTGGCATTCACTCCGGTGGTTCAGACGTCTCGGTCCTCAATTGCCAGTTCACGAATTGCTCCGCCTCGGCGAATGCAGGTGGCCTACTCGTGATCAACGGAAAGGGAACTATCGAGGGATGTCACTTCGAAGGCAATCACTCCACGCTCATGGGCGGTGCCTTGCACGTGGTCAATGGTGAAGGTCATGTAATCCGGGATTCCAGCATCGTCAACAACACCTCGCTCGATGGTGCCGGCATTTCTTGGCACAACTTAGCGACCGAGTATTCACTGGAAATCTCCGGGTGCACCATCACGGGCAATGTCGCGTCAGATGTTGGTGGTGGCATCTGCAGCGTACTGGAATCACAGCCCGTGATCTTCACGGACACAACCCTGTGTGACAATGAGCCAGGCGAGATTGTTGGCCCTTGGTTAGATGAGGGCGGCAACACCTTATGTATCTGTGCCGAGGATCTTGACCAGGACGAAGAGGTTGCCGTTGATGACGTCTTGATCTTGGTATCCCAATGGGGCAACTCCCCCGCCCTTGGGGATCTCGATGGTGATGGCAGTGTTGGTGTTTCAGATCTTCTGGCAGTCCTGGCTGCCTTTGGACCTTGCGGATCGTGAGTGTGAGACAGAGAGAGTGAATATGGCCGCGGATTTGAAGCCTCTTGCGGTCAATGTCAACGGCCCGGCGTCCAGGGACGCCGGGCCGTTTCCCTCACGGGTAAGTCCTCGACTGATCAGCCTTCAAAGGCTTGCAGGAGGACCAACAGATCATTGACATCAACGATACCGTCACCGTTGATATCCGCGGCTTCCGAATCACTTCCCCAAGCCGCAATCAATGAAAGCACATCGTTGACGCCGACGGTCCCATCACCGTCGATGTCTGCGCCGTTCCCACCACCATCAAGTTCGAAACCAAGGACGGGGCCGTTGTCGAGGTCATCGTTCTCGACATAGGTGCTGGCGAACAGGATCGAATCAGTTGCAACCAGGGCATCCACGGTCAGTTCTGGATTGCTGGGTTCGTACGTGAGGGTCTTGGACCACGTGCCATTTTCGAGACGAAACTCGTGGACGCCTTCATCGGCATGCTGCAGCACGACGCGTTCTGCATCGAGCATGGTCACCTGGTGTGCAGCGGGCATATCGAAGGGATCGTTGATCATGGACCAGTTCATGGCACCCTCGTTCCAGGTGTACTCCCGGACAGCTTCACTGGTCAGCCAGGGGTAATCCTGGCTCGTGCATTCCTGGTGTCGCAGGAGGACCATCCGGTTGTCCTTGAAGTCGAGATCTACCCAGACGGCGCCTTCGTCCATCATCATCTCGGCAGCACAACCCGGCTGGAACCGCATGGAGTGCTGAAGCTGCCACATGCCGTTGGCATCGTGGTGATAGGTATGCACGATCGGGTAGTTCAACCAGGTGTAGGTAATATCTTGAATGTACGTGGCTGCTTCGGTCACGATCATGGTGTCACCACTGATCTTGACCGAGAAGCCAGAGGAAAATCGCATCCAATTCCCACCCCCAACATAGACACTCGGCTCCGGCTGAACCGGCATCTCAAGGGTGTATTCGTTGGACCAGTTGTCGCCATCGGCGTGATACACCACCAACGCGCCTGAATCTGCTGCATCCGTATCCTGGTTAGCGAACGCGACGACCAACTCGGGGCCATGGAGTTCCATATCCGTAATTTCGTACTGAGGAGGCAGCGTGTTGGTGTTGGTCACCGACATAACATCATTCCACTGGCCAACGGGCTCTTGCCCATAGAAGAAGAGCCTGGTGGAATAGCTTTCCTGGTCCTCATCCCAGAGGAGCAAGGCAGCGTGATCGCCCGAGAGTGCTGCCTTCTCAAGCCAGGAATCACAACCCGGTTCGTCTGGTGGAATCTTGATGATGGAATCGGGAAGCCAATCATCTCCCGAGTGTCCTTCCGGGGAGAAAACCGCCAGATGAACAACCCCTGGCCAGGGGTCTTCGACCAAGAGTCGCTCGCCATCCGATGCCAGTGGATAAAGCTGGTCGAACATGAAGGACTCGAATATGAAATCTTCGTTCTGAACATCGGCTGCGGAGCCAATCGTTGTGGTTGCGACGATCGCGCAGGACAGCAAAAGGGGTGCCCGTTTCATGTTTCATCTCCTGTAGCGTGAGGGACTGACGCCGGTTCCCACCCAGGCCCGGTTCGCCGTTGCAGAAAGAGGTCATGATGCCGGTGGCATGCGCCAAAAAAATCGAAGGCCGGTTTTCCGGCCTCCGAGGGGTTCACGAGGGATGTTCGAGCGATGAAGGGCTTCAGACCAGTTCGGGGAAGGTTTCCCGGACGACGCCGACCAAATCCTTCACATGGCTGACTGACTCGTCCATTAAAGCCTTTTCCTCGGGGGTCAGGTCGATCTCGATGACCTGTTCCATGCCGCCGGACCCGAGAACGCAGGGAACCCCGACGAAGTAACCGCCCACGCCGTACTCGGCATCGCAGTATCCGGCACATGGCAGGATTCGCTTCTTGTCCTTGATGATGGCTTCGGCCATCTGGATCGAGCCGCTGGCTGGTGCGTAATAGGCACTGGTGCCCATCAACTTCACGATTTCACCACCCCCGGTCTTGGCTCGATCTACGCAGGCCTGGATTGTCTTGTCAGGAAGCAACTGGTTAATCGGGATGCCGTGCACGCTGGCAAACCGCGGAAGCGGCACCATGTCATCACCATGCCCACCCAGGAGCAGGGCCGTGACATCCTCGACGCTGCAACCAATCTCCATGGCAATGAAGGTGCAGAAGCGAGCCACATCCAGGCAACCAGCTTGGCCGATGATCCTATTGGTCGGAAAACCCGTGGTCTTCCAGGCGGTGTAGACCATCGCATCCAAGGGGTTTGCGACCACGATCACAACGGACTCGGGGGCATGGGTTGCGATCTGTTCAGAGACACTCTTGACGATCTTGACATTGGTTTGGATGAGATCGTCGCGGCTCATACCCGGCTTGCGGGGTAGGCCTGCAGTGACGATGACCACGTCGGATCCTGCGACATCCTTGTAATCGCTGGTGCCAGTGATCTTGGCATCAAAGTGTTCGATTGGCCCACAGCATGCCAGGTCCAGTGCCTTGCCCTGAGCGACCCCGATCTTGTCAGGGATATCCACGAGGACCACGTCCCCAAGTTCCTTGGCTGCGGCCCAGTGGGCGCAGGTGGCTCCGACATTTCCTGCTCCGATGACGCTGATCTTGGCACGACGCATAAGTGTCCTCTTTTCAATGGTTGCCGAGTTCTCTTCCAGGACGGCGGATCCCGCAATAGGATCCGCCGTGAAATGGGCCAGGGGGGACTCGAACCTCCGACCTCACCCTTATCAGGGGTGCGCTCTAACCAACTGAGCTACTAGCCCGGGCGAACGCGACAGGATAGCACATCGAAACTCACAGGGCCGAGGGTGAAGTGCCCTCGGCCCTGTGCAGTGTCATATTGGATAGGTCAGTTCGGCGCTACTCGCAGGGCACGTTGAAGTTGGCGAGCAGATCAAGGATGTCATCTACCGAGATGATGCCATCACCCGTGATATCGCAATCACTGGGATTGCCATAGTCCGCCAGCAGAGCCAGTAGGTCATTCACGTTTCGTTGACCATCACCATCACAGTCACCCGGGCATTCTTCCTTGCTCGGAATCACGCTAATGGAGAGGGTTCCGATCCCAGTGGCTCCAGCATTGTTGCCGATACGGAACCAGTAGCTCGTACCTTCGCTGACGGTGTAGATAAAGGAATCCTGGCCGCAGATGGCAGCCTGGAAGTTGGCTGACGGGCAACTGCCATCGTAAAGACCAACCTCTGGATCGAACACGGTACCTGACACGGTGACCAGCATGGTTCCGTCATACAGCGGGTCGAATTTAAACCAAACGTCAGCACCGAAGGTGCACGATTCCGTGTAGCCACTGTCCGTTGCGTTCTCGGTATCGTAGCTATTGGGACCTTCCTCGGCGGCGATGGCATTTTCGCAATCGTCATTCGAGGGTGGTGTCGCACAGTTCACGTCATCACAGTCGACGTTATCGCCTTGGTAAACCCCGCCAACGTTGTTGCACGTCGTGGCGGTTTGATCGGGCACACAGACATCATTGAAGCAGCAGGCACCAGTTGGCTCGTCCGGCACGATCTTGAAGATCTCGCCGTTCAGATCACAAATGTAGAGCTCGCCGTAATAGTCCTCACCGAAACTCGAAATAGCGCCAATCGCGCCCGCATTGGGTGTCAATTCGCTTGTCCGATCGGTGTACTCCGAAACGTTGCTGCCGTCATAGCGCAGCGACCAGATTTGGTTGGAGCAGTAATCAGCAAAGAAGTACGTGCCGTCAAGCCACGGCATGCTGGAACCCCGGTACACATAGCCACCGGTGATCGAGCAGCGGAAGGGGGACCCACCATGGCTGTATTCCCAGATCGGGAAATCCATAGTTCCTGAACTCGGGCAGCCGCTGGTGTTGTAGCTGTGGTCGCCCTCGTAGCAACGCCAACCCCAGTTTTCGCCACCGGGGCTGGAAGCTAATTGGAAGTCGACTTCTTCCCAAGCATTTTGACCGACGTCACCCATCCAGAGATCACCGGTGTCCCGGTCGAATGAGCATCGCCATGCATTTCGAAGGCCATAAGACCAGATTTCATCATCGCCGGTCTGGCTCACAAAGGGGTTGTCCGGAGGGGAGCTGTAGGGAAGCGAACTGACGTCGATTCGAAGCATTTTGCCAAGAAGCTGGCCAGTGATGTCCTGGGCACGATTGCCGGGGTCACCGCCCGATCCACCATCACCATTGCTGATGTACAGGTAGCCATCGGGACCAAATTCGATCCAACCACCATTGTGGTTCGTGAAGGGCTGGCTGATGAAGAGCACGACTTCTGCAGAGCCGGAATCAGCTACTTGTGGGTTGGAGCTCGAACGCGTGTACCGCGTTATGTACGTGCGACTACTCTGCGTGTAATTGACGTAGAAGTACCCGTTGTTTTCATAATCAGGATCGAAGGCCAGGCCGAGCAGGCCCTGTTCCGATCCAGTGTTCAACCCACTGACTGACAAGAATGTTGAAACCAGCGTGCCATTGCTGCGGTTCAGAATCTTGATACGTCCCGTGGATCCCGATCGCTGTTCAACAACGTAGATCCAATCTGGGTTTACGCCGTCATGCGTGACCAAGACAGGTCGAGCCAGGCCAGTTGCCAGCCTGTAGCCGGACATCTGCTCGCCTCCGCCAGAACGAAAATCCGCTGGCTGGCTGTCCATTGAAGGATTCTTGAAATCCTCCTGCTTTGATGGATTGTCCAATTGTGTTGTTGCGGCAATGCAAAGGCCCACCAAGGCCATGCTGGCAATCGCTCTCTTCAACATCGTGCTGGTCCTCTCCTTAGGCCCGTTGAGGGCCAACTCTCTCTTCGACCCAGTTTGATGGGCCAAACCGCCGGGGAATGAAAGGCGGTTCTGCTGAACTTGTTCGGCCCAAGGGGCCTGAGATGTTCCTCCCAATCGTAGGGGAGGTCCAGACCAATCAGCGTAAGCCGAGAAGGACCTGTGAGCAACGCGTTTTTAGGCCCTTCAGGGCGGATCCTGGTTTGGAGGCCGGAATTTTCAGTCGTCCTGAACAGAGGCCGCTTGTTGGTGCAAATAACGGGCTACCCCAGTCAGATTCATTGTTAAAAGGCCCTGGGTAACGTAGCGATCAAACTTGCCCTCCTCGATTCCAGCCTGGTTGGCTGAATCCAGTAACCAGGCTCGATAGGCAGCCATTCTTGAAGCCTCATCCGATTCCGTGGTTTGGAGGTGCTCGATGATCGAAATATGCTCCTGGAGACCAGTCCTGAGTCGTTCCAGGTGAGAGGTCACGTCATCAGCTTCCACCGTTCCCCCGTGCGTCAGGCACAAGCGTGTCCAGTGTCCTCCTTCGAGGCGATCAATACTGGCGTACCAGGCATCGGGGTCCAGTTCTGGTGGCGGCATCGGGATGGAAATCCAGTTTGTGCCGGGAATCAACATGGCGGCAGCATCACCCGTGAATATCGTGGCGGGTGTACTGTCTTCCAGACTCCAGGCAATGTGGTGCGTGGCATGCCCGGTTGTTTCCACGGCTCGGAATCGCAATCCTGCAATGTCGAGACTGTCACCGTCAGTCACGGCATGCACAGTGTTTCCTGGACAAGGTTCCAAACGTCCCCACAGCCGTTCCATGTTGTCGCCATAGATTCTCGTGGCGCTTGCCAGCAGTTTCGTGGGATCCACAAGGTGCCGTGCCCCACGCTCATGAACATGAATCGGAACGCCCAATTGAGCCAGTTGCCAAGCTCCGCCGGCGTGATCAAGGTGCACGTGTGTCAACAAGACGGCGACAAGATCACTTGGCGAGAGGCCGAGTGATTCCAGGCCCCGTTTCAATTCAGGCCAACTTCTTTCTGGTCCAGCTTCCACAAGGACCCACCCTTGCGGTCCTTCGACAGCCCATGTCGCGATGGCGCCAGGAACACCGAGGTAATGAAGATCAATTTCGTGGATGGATGTGGGCATGTTGACGGCCAACGGATCAGTGTCGAATCCGCCGCTTTCGAGGCGGACGTTGTTTCTCCAGTGCAGGCGGTGCACCCTTCTGGATCTCCATGTCTGCCTCGGTCCAAGCCTCCAACCCACCTCGCAATGTGTAGATATCAGTGAGTCCAAATTCCATCAATGTCTTACTCATGGCATCTGCGAGCGGATCGTTGTAGGTATCGCCGTAGACGATCTTGGGTCCGTATCCCTCCAGGAACATCCAGTTCGATGACACCACGGCAAAGGGGATGTTCACCGCGCCCGGAATATGTCCAAGCACGTAATCTGGCTCACGACGGGGATCAACCCAAACACCAGGTAAGGGCGAATCGAAGATCGAGGTGCTCGGAGGCCGCACGATGTACTCACGAGCCTGGGACACATCGAGCTTGACGATGTCTTTATCACTAATTTCAGGTTTGCAACCAGTTGCCGCCGTGATGAGCAGCGTGGCAAAGAGCGGGAGGGATTGATGCAGCCGTTGATTCAGCCAGGCCATTAAGACAGTCCTTCTGAAGTGTGCCAGGGAGCAGTGTACGATGAGTGTCCGGATATGGAGGAGGCATGCATGTCCGCTCTGATGTCAGGCATCTTGATCGTATTCTCCCAGTCGGCTCCGGCGTTGCCCCCAGCATCTCCGGAGGACCCTCCTAAGGTCACCATGACGGTTCGACCTTGCACCGAGTCTGTGAGTCACGGACAGTGGCTCATCCTGGCATGTACCTTCACGATCCCGGAGGGGTGGCACATCTACTGGAAAAACCCTGGGGCCTCTGGTGTACCGACCACGATTGATGTGAAGACGCCAATTGGCTTTCAGGTCCAGCCTACGATCTACCCACGGCCGAGTGTCTTCCAGGATTCTGGGGGTGTGACCTACGGCTACGAAAATGAAATCACCATGCTCCAGCCGATTTTGCCACCGGTGTCATGGCCAGTCGATGGCGCGGAGTTGGCATTTGAGGTCACGGGCACCTGGCTGGTTTGTCGTGAGAAATGCTTTATTGGTTCCGAGGAAACGACATCCCATGTGTCCTGGAGTTCCAGGCCGAGAGAACCCGAACCCTGGGCCAAGGCTGTTCTGAACAATCCCCGCCTGCCCCGACCATTGAACATGAGGCCCCAGACGACAGCGGAGATTCGCGGCAATCGACTTGTCATCCAGGGTCCTGTCTCGAAGTCCAATGCCATTGGATTCCTTCCGGATCCCACGCCAGGGGTCAGTATGGAACCGCCTGTTATTGAGACAACAGAAGATGCTCTTATCGTAGAAATCCCGTTTACGGTGCGTTCTGGGGACACCTTGGGGCAAAAGCCGTTCGCCAGGGGGCTGCTGACTTTCGGGGAGAAAGCTACGATGTCTGCTTACGAGGTCTCGATACCGATCGAGCGTAATCCCAAGGAATCAAAATCGAAACGAGAACAGAGGGAACAACAGCCATGAAGTTCAACACCCTGATACTGTCAGTCGTCACCGCCGGCGCACTTGCCATGGGCTCCAGTGCCCTGGCCTGCGATACCTGCGGCTGCAAGGCCAAGAAGGCGTCTCCCACCAAAGGCGCTCCAAGTGCTGCAGCCCCCATGAAGGCGACCGTTGGCAAGAAAGCACCTGATTTTGAACTCGTCGACCTCGACGGTAAAAAGCACAAGCTCTCGGACTACGCAGGCAAGATCGTGGTTCTCGAGTGGTACAACCCTGACTGCCCGTATTCCGGTAAGGCCTCAGGTCAGAGTGTGTATAAGCGAGGCACAGTGAAACGAACGCATGAAGCTGCCTCCAAGTCCAAGACCGAGGTTGTGTACATGTTGGTCAACAGTACCTCCAACGCTCCCAAGGACGCTGTCATGAAGCGTTCCAAGGAGTCCCGAGACCAGTGGAAGATCAAGAGCCCAATCTTGGTCGACTACGGCGGAGTTGTTGGACAGATGTACGGTGCCAAGACCACGCCGCATATGTATGTCATCGATGGCAATGGCGTACTCGTGTACGAAGGTGCCTATACGGATGACCGTCGTGGTGCCAAGGGCGAGGAAGAGACGAACTACGTCGTCGAGGCAATGGTTGCCACCGGCGCGGGCACTGCTTGTGAACCTTCCAGCACCCGCCCATGGGGTTGCGGCGTCAAGTACCCGCGTTGAGTCATGACTTTCGTTTGAGTTCTACGGCAAGCGGCCGCCCATGTGGGCGGCCGCGTGTTCTGTCAAGGATGATCGAGCACATGCCTGCCCGCGAGGCCGACCCTAGAGGTTGAGTGGCACGAGCACGTAGGTGAAGTCGCGGCCGGTTCTCAGCACCCCCGGTTTGTTGGGAGATTTGAATTCCAGCAGAACCTGGTCAGTATCAATGACCTTCAACGCGTCACCAAGCAGGTTGGGATTGAAGTTGATCTCAAGCTCATCGCCTTCCCAGTCCGCCAATGGCAATTGGATGACCGCTTCTCCCATCTCGGGTTCATGGCTGGAAAGCGTCAGTTGTTCGTTCTCAAACTTCATGCAGACACTTCGTGATTCTTCACTCGTCAGCAGGGCTGCCCGAATGATGGCCGCTCGGAGCACTTCCCGATCGATTGTGCAACGCTTGTCCTGATCCTTTGGAATCACATCTTCGAAGGGCGGGAACTTGCCTTCGACAAGCGTGGTTGTGAGTGTGGAAGGTCCAGAAGCGTCGTCCACGTGGAAGGTCACATGATGGTCATCTACCACAATAGAGACATTGGCATCTGGCGATCGAACTAGTTGACGAACGAGGCCCAGGGCCTTGCTCGGAACAATGCAACGGCGCTCACCCGATCCCTTTGTGCATTCACCTGCTGCGACAGCCAGGCGGCGACCGTCCGTTGCAACAAGACGCAGTTTCTTGTCGTGCCGGTCGAAGAGGACACCATTGATGGCATAGCGACTGTGTTCATCTGCAGCCGCAAACAGGCTTCGAGCGACGAGGGGAACAAGTGTCCCTCCATCGATGGTGCCATCGATGTTGTCAGAATTGAAGTCGGGAATCTCAGGAGATTCTGCCGGGTCGTAACCATTGAGCTTGAAATTGGAACCAGCGGAAATGATCTGGACGTGATGGCCTTTGCCATTCAGGGTGACAGTTGGAGAATCACAAGCTCGAATAATCTGGAGCAGTTTGTTGGCCGGGATCAACAGTTCCCCGTCCTTTTCGACCTCAACTTGGTCTATCACAAGCTTGAGCGACGCTTCTGTATCTGTCGCCGCCATGGCGAGTCGACCATCTTGGGCCGTGAGGCGGACGCAGGTGAGCACAGGCGTGGGGGTTCGTCTGGCAACAACGCCGCCAATGACGCCTAGCGCCTCAGCCAATACCCCTTGATCACAGATGACCTTCATGCCCGTTTGATCCCCTGGTTTGCCTCAGGTGGTGCGCACGCCGGCGAGTGTAGCATCCGGAGGGAGATCGAGTGTTCTCAGTTGCCCTTCTGAGCAAGCCGTGCGATACTCGCTCGCTTCAGCCGGCTTGAATCGCCGGGGGTCAAGGTCAATGCAGGCGGTGTCTTCTGAAACAAGACACCTTCCACGGGCCCCCCCCGCGGGGCCGGGAAAGAGCTGTTCGACCTGAGAAAGGGCCCCCATGTCATTCGAAGCTGCTGTTCACGCCAAGGCTATCAGGCTCGACTCGCTCGCTTTGACTATGTGTGGTCATGCAGGTAGCGGGCATCCGACTACGGCTTTGAGTTTGGGTCATATCACCACGGCCTTGATGTATCACGCGATGCGTTGGGTCCCTGAAGATCCTGCCTACCCCACTGCAGACCGTCTGGTTCTCTCCGAGGGGCACGCTGTTCCCATTGTGTATGCCGCGTTCATTGATATTCAGGCAATGGTTGGACAGCCCGGCGCGTATCGACCAGCGAGTGAAATTGACCTGGAAGGGTTTCGCAGTACCGACTCACCACTTGACGGACATCCAAACCCCCGTGAGGGCTTCACTTTTTTTGATGCTGCCACCGGTTCGCTCGGTCAAGGTCTCTCGGTAGCTGCCGGCTTGGGTATCGCAGCACGCGATGACGGCATTGACCAACGTATCTACTGTGTGATTGGTGATGGCGAAGCCCGCGAGGGACAAATCGTGGAAGCGCTCGACTTCATCGTCGAGCACAACAATCTGAATGTTCTCCCGATCTTCAACTGTAATGGCTACGGTCAATCAGCCACCGTCAGCACCCAGCAGTCTCCGGAACGCATACAGGCGAAGTTGGAGGCTACAGGGTTCCATGTCGTGTCGATTGATGGACACGATCCAGCTGCTATTAAGACGGCTTTGGAGACTTTCACAAGCGGCACTGACCAACCGATGGCCATCGTTGCCAAGACCGTTAAGGGCTGGGGCGTTCCTTCAATCCAGGGCGAAGGCTGGCACGGCAAGCCAGTGTCCGGCGAAGCCCTCGAGCAAGCCCTGCAAGAATTGGCAGCCACGGGCGCAGAACTGACTACCCAGGGTTCCCCTGATGACATGATGATCTACCCACCAGCTACTTCGACTCGGTCGGAGCCGACGATGGGCCAGGTCATGACCATGCCAGAGGCCATGCGAGCCTGGGACATGCAGAACGTGTTGACTTCCGGACGGCTGGCTACACGCAGGGCCTTCGGCTTGGCCTTACGTGCGGTTGGACATGCTGACCCGAGTGCCTATGCCTTGGATGCGGATGTCAAGAACTCAACATTCACCCAGACCTTTGGTGACGATGCCACGTTGACCAGTCGTCATGTTGAATGTCGGATCGCCGAGCAGAACATGATCGGGGTGGGCATGGGGCTTTCAGCTGCAGGCAAGAGACCCATGTGCGCGACGTTTGGGAAGTTCGTTACCCGCGCCTACGACCAAATCGAGATGGCTATGAATACCGGCGCGAATATCAAGATCGTCGGTTCCCATACCGGTGTGTCACTCGCTGCCGATGGTCCGAGCCAAATGGCACTTCCTGATGTTGCTTGGTTCCGAAGTTTGTCCACGGTAACCAACCATGCTGGCAACCCAGGGTGCTATGTCCTGCAGCCGGCAGATGCTTGGGCTGCATACGGTTTGACCGTGGCTATGTCCCAATACAACGGCCTCTGTTATATGCGGACCCATCGTCCTGATGTGGAGTTCATCTATGACGAAGGCACCACATTCGAACTCGGTGGCATGGAAGTTTTGACCGAGGGTCGCGATCTTTTGATCGTGACCGCTGGCTATATGATTCACGAGTGCAATAAGGCCCTGGACGACATGGACCAGATGGGTGTCGATGCCTCCTTGCTGGATCTCTACTCACTCCCCTTCGATGAGGATTGTTTTCTCGATCTCGCGAACCAAAACGGCGGCAATGTGCTCGTGGTCGAGGACAATTACGGAGGCGGCCTCTTCTCGGCAGTTTCTGAAGCCTGTGTGAAGGCCGGAGATGCCTTCACAGTTGAGCCCCTGGCGGTCACCAGGATCCCAAAGTCTGCTCGAAGCGAGACCGAAATCCTTGAACAATGCGGGCTCTCGCACCAGTCGATTACACAAGCTGCTGCTGCCATGGTCGGTCTGGCCAAAGTAGGCTGATCGACGAGGATTCGGCCCGTATCATGTCGTTGTTGATGTAACACGACCCGGACAGGGCTATCGATGACCATGAATGATGCGCGACCAACCTGGTGCCTGGCACTTGTCCTGATGGCCACAACGTTCATTGGTTGTGACCGGAATCGCGATGGTGTTCTACGCCCGGAGTCCGTTGTGCAGTCTGAGCAGGCCCAACTCCAGGAAGCGTCGGCCAAGGCCTCTGATGGTGAGTACAAGGATGCCTTGGCAATCTTCCACCAGATTCTGGAAGAGAATCCCACGTCTGGTGAGGCCTACCTTGGAATCGGGGATGTCTACCTTGAGCAATCCGACTATGCCCGGGCCGAACCGGCCTTGGCCAGGGCTGCCAAGTTGGAGCCTCGCAGCTACGAGGCCCAGTTCCGGCACGGGCTTTCTTTGCAGATGCTCGATCGATTTCTGGAAGCGGTGCAGGCGTACCACCGAGCGTTAACGATTGACCCGGACAGCGCCGAAGCCAATCGCAACTTAGCGACGGCCTACCTTCGTTTACAAGAGCCTCGCAATGCGTTGCCATTTGCCCAACGAGCGGTCACGTTGGATCCTGGCGATGGAACTGCGTGGGTGAGCCTCGGCGCTGCTTGGGAAGGCATGGAGGATTGGCCACAGGCTGCAGATGCTTATATTGCTGCCTCAGAGCGGATGGAACCAACACGGGAATTGATGCGCAACCTGTTGCGGACGTTGGCCAAGTTGAAGCGATATCGGGAAGTTGTGTCGACTGCGGAGACCATTCAACGATTCGGTCCCGATGCCAATGCGTGGGAACGTTCGGGTTGGGCGTCTTTCCGTTTAGGTGAGTACGACGTTTCTTTGAAGTCCTATCGTTCGGCTGTTGCCGTGGACCCAGAGATGTGGCAAGCGTGGAATGGCATTGGGGTCAACCGATTGAATGCCTTTCTCTTGAGCAATCGTGAAGATAACGAGGCGTTCATGGAAGCGGGCGAAGCCTTTCGACAATCCCTGCGTGCCAATGGCGATCAACCTAAGGTGATCGACCTGGTGCTCAAGTACCAGCTCTAGGTTCCTGGGGGCCTGGATCCAGAACTCACTCGGAGACGCAAACATGCCGGATGCCAAGCTTCTTGAGACCTTCGAGTCTCCGACGACAGAGCCCTATCTCATCGAGCATGTCAACGAGGAATTCACCTCGGTATGCCCGATGACTGGACATCCTGACTTTGGTCGGATCACCGTCCGCTACGAACCTGATTCACAGTGTGTAGAACTCAAGAGTCTCAAGCTCTACTTCCATTCTTTCCGCAGCGAGGGTGCCTTTTACGAGGCGATTACGAACCAGATCCGGGATGACCTTCGTGATTGTCTTTCGCCCCGCTGGTTGGAAGTGGTTACGGAGTGGAGGGGTCGAGGTGGTATTCGAAGCCGAATCACCGCCACGGCAGGCGAGGAATTGTGAACATACTTTTCGCGACATCGAATCCCCATAAGGTGGAAGAAGTTGTCGCCATCCTGGCGCCCCAGGGCATCACGGTGCAATCGCTCTCTGAACTGGACGCGATTCCTCCGGAGCCAGTCGAGGACGCGGATTCTTTCGAGGGTAACGCACGTCTCAAGGCGATTGGGTACGCAGCTGCAACGGGCATACGTTGCTTGGCCGATGATTCTGGTTTGGAAGTGGATGCACTAGACGGAGCGCCCGGGATTCACTCGGCTCGATTTGCACAGTGCGCAGGCGATCGAGCCACGCGTGATGCCGCCAATAATGCCAAGCTCTTGGAGATGATCCGCGATGTGCCCGAAGAGGCGAGAGCCGCTCGCTTCGTGTGTGCGATGTGCCTGGCGGATCCGGATGGCAGCATTGTTGCGGAATCGAAGGGCACCTTCGAAGGCATGATCACGATGGATCCCAGAGGGGAGAACGGGTTTGGTTACGACCCCCTGCTCTATCTCCCGGACCGAGAGTGCACCAGTGCGGAGCTCTCAGCGGAGGAGAAGAACGCACGATCACATCGCGGGGCTGCCACACGATCTATGGCCGATCGACTGGCGTAACGGAACATCAACCTGATTCAGTCATGTGTCGCGCATGGTTTTCCATGGCGCATGGTGATAATCACGACTTCTGCGGGACAATTCATTCGCAGCGGGAACCAGGCGCCCACGCCAACGGTCACGAAGAGTCGGTAATCATCAATTTCGTAGAGTCCGGCACTTCGACGATGGGCAAAGGCCATGTTGGCATCTGGCTTGTTTCGTCGAGCGATTTGTCCGCCATGCGTATGGCCGGACAGGGTGAGTGGGATCGCGAGCTCAGCAGCATGATCGAATCCCTTCGGGTTGTGGCACAGCAGTACATGTGGATCCCCATCCTCCGCCATGGTGTCGATCTGCTCACGGCATTGTTTCGGGGTTCGCGCCCAGTCGACACCGCCGATACACAAGGGCTGTCCGTTGCGATCCACTGTGAAGGTGCCATTGCGAAGCACGTGAATGCCTGCCTCCGAGGCGACCCGTGCCACCGCCTCCCCATCGTCCAACTCATCATGATTGCCGAGTACGAAGAAGTTGCCCAACGGTGGATTGAGATCCACGAAGGCCTGGACTAACGGTTCCACCCCTTGCCACTCGAGGTCGACGAGATCACCGGTGTTACAAATGATCTCGGGTGCTTCGGATTTCAGTGCTTCAATGGCGAGCAGGGCATTTTGAAGGGTCATCAAGTCACCAAAGTGGAAGTCACTGACGTGACCAATCCGTAACCCATCCAGGTTCTTTGGCCAAGCAGGGGTTGAGATTTCCACGTGCCGCTTGAGTGGCTGCTGGGCTTCGTGGCGTCGACTCAGCCATCCACCGGTCAACTTGTCGGCGCCCAGCGTGAATACCGTGTGTCGAATCTTCGCCTTGCGGAATTTCACACTACGACGAGGTTTGGAAGGCTTGTCGGGATCGCCGGTTCGCTTGTCGCTCATGAAGACGATCCTCAAATGCTCCAGCCGGGCTCAAAAGCGAACGGTTGCGCCAATGAAGAGGCCCTGGAAATTTGGATTGACTTTCCAGTCACCATCTTCCAAGGTGTACTTCTCATATCGGTAGCCTATGGAAGCTGCAATGTTGTGGGTAAAGAAGAACTGAACGCCGCCACCCGCCTGCCACATGATGCCTCCGTCGGCGGGTGTCCCACCGACCCCGACGAGTGCATGCACTCGTATGGAATCCATCCATGAGATGAAGCGGCTCATATCAAATTCGAAGTCGAGATTCGCGCCGCCCCAGACCGACCACCACGAATGGCCATTGGAAACGTTCTGAGTGAATGTTGACAGGGACTGGTCGATGTCAAGCCATGACACGCCGACGTTCGGCCCGATGCCCAGCCGGAGCGGGTTTTCCTTGGTCAACGTTTCCTCGCCCAGTGGGTTCCAGGCTCGCCACCGGACCTCTGCAGAGACGTAGGCCATGTCGAATGTAGAACGAAAGTCAAGACCGGGAACGATCAGAACGGAGCCCCAGCGGGAGTATTCGTCTGCGGTCGTTGAACCCGACGTGTTGAAGGTTGATCCCGCCAGTCGCACAGACCATTCACCTCGTGCGACGATGGCTTCTCCTCGGAAGGCGGGCACGAGGTCGGTGAGTCCGAGTTGGGTATCCAGGCGCAGATCCGGTGCGTTATCCGGTCCGTTGGAAGCGTCACCACGGATGCGAAGGAGCCAAACCCCAGGCGTTACTTCGAAGGTCAACTCAGGCGTACTCTCCGGGAGCACGCTGCCTTGCGTTGACGTGTCGGTTGTATTGCTCGCGGATGTCTTACTGTCATCGGCGGTTGTTGTCGTAGCTTGGGCAGGAACGAGAACAGCCATCCACAGCAGTGCCTGGATCATGAGGGTTTCCTTGTTGCGCTTCGTGAGCTACGACCCTTGAGGTGAACCTCGCCGTTGCCGGAAGTGATCTCACCAATGATGGCTGCCCGTTCTCCCAGTTTTTGTACTTGCCGCAGAACAGAGTCTGCAAAGGACGGTCGCACGGCAAGGACAAATCCGATGCCCATGTTGAAGACCCGGAACATCTCCTCGGGTTCGATGGCGCCGTGATGTTGCAGGAACTCGAAGATGGGAGGCACATTCCAACTGGTGGTGTCGATCATGGCATCCATATCATCGGGAAGCATGCGATTGAGATTTCCCGGTAACCCGCCACCAGTGATATGGGCCATTGTCGAGACGACCTTCTTGACCCGGTAGTGGCTGAGCACATTCACGATGGTTGGACTGTAGATGCGTGTGGGTTCCAGCAAGATGTCCCCAAGGGGACGATCGTCATGTCCTTTGAAGGTGTCATAACACTGGGATAAATCCAGTGATGCGTGATCGATGATCCGCCGGACAAGCGAGTACCCATTGCTGTGTACACCGCTGCTGGAAAGACCAATCAAGACGTCCTCTGCCTGCACTCGGAGTGGATCAGTTGCGCGATCCAGTTCCACGACACCGACCGCGAAGCCCGCGATGTCAAAGTCACCTTCTGCATAGATATCCGGCATCTCAGCGCACTCACCACCGATGAGAGCGCAGCCTGCGATTTCACAACCACGTGCAACACCTGAGACGATGCGAGAGGTGATCTCGGGATCTTGCTTGTGTAAGCCAAGGTAGTCAAGAAAGAAGAGTGGTTCAGCGCCCTGGACGACAAGGTCATTGACGTTCATGGCTACGCAGTCGATGCCAAGCGTGTCATAGGCCTGGAGATCAGCGGCAAGTTTGACCTTGGTACCAACGCCATCGGTACAGGCGGCAAGTACTGGATCGCGGTAGTTCCGTTGAAAGAGTTTCTCGTTGAAGTCCAGCCGGAAGAGACCTGCAAACCCACCCATTGGACCCATGACTCTTGGGCCATGAGTTCGCCTGAGGGCAGCTTGCATCATGGCGACAGCGCGGTCCCCAGCGTCGATATCGACGCCAGCTTCGGCGTAGGTCAGCCCGGAGGAGGAAGGAGGGAGCGGATCCATCGAGCCAGTGTATCGCTGTAGGGGCGGCCTGAGGGGCCATTGAGGCGTGTCGTGCTCGCTTGGCCAGGATTCCTGGCCTAAGTCGACCGGGATTCCCTTGCCCAAGGAGCAAATCCGGTAGATCCTGAGATTTGCGGTGAGATGCCCTGGGGGCTGGACGCATTCGGGATGAGACCCCATACGTCCGCTCTGACAGGCGGCGAGAAGGAGCAGCAACCATGCCACGGTTGACAATTGCTGTTGGAACGTACAGCCGTCCCAACCCGCTTCGCACCCCTGCCGGTGTGAGGCTATCACGCCGTTTTGGGTGGTTGCTTCCGGTCGCCTTGCTGGCAGCTCACGCCGTGGCCCAGACACCCCCTGGTCAATGCCCGAGCGTGCCGGATGTGGCGGAGGGCGAGGGCTGTGGTGTCCAAGTGAATCCTGGGTGCGATGGCGCCGTTCATGAATTCACCGATGCGGACTGCGGGGACCTGGTCTGTGCAACGACCTGGGCGGATAACGGAACACGTGATGTGGACTGGTACCGGTTGCAGGTCGATGATCTCGATAACAGCGGCAGTGACGAGTATGTCCTGGAGTTCCATTCCAGCGTGCCGCTGCTCGCCCATGTTCAACTTGGTTGCTGGGATCCACCCGTCGAGGTGCAGGACTGCCAGTTTGATGTCAATACCGGCGAGTGGATCATGGAGCTCACGCTTTGTGCACCAATGCTCTCGGAACTTCTGATCCGAGTGGCTCCTGGTTTTCAGGCGTCTGGCCCCATCGTCGAAGGATATCCATGCGTGGCCGGAGGTGAGCCTTATTACTTCACCGTGACGTGCAACAACGAGTGCGATGATGAACTCTGCCCCGAATGCATTCGGGCACCAGAAGGCATGGTCGCATGGTGGATGATGGATGAACCTGCCAATGTGGCCAGTTCGGTAGATGTGGTCGGCAATCACAACCTCACGCATAATGGTGGCGTGGTGTCGGGTATCGATGGCGAGGTTAATGAGGCTCTGCGTCTTGATGGCATCAGCGGTCATCTTCGAACGCCAGATTCCTTGAACCTCAACTTCGAAGCAGGCGATGACTTCAGCCTCATGGGTTGGATCAAGATCGATGGCGGATCAGGAACACGGATCCTCTACAGCAAGATGACCGTGAGCAATTCACCAGTGGGCTGGGGCCTGGGATTAACCAATGACAATCGCTTGCAATTATTGCTTCGCGACCAAGTAGGCGGCGTCGCCTTGGCGGGATCGTCGGCTTCTGTTCCATCCGCACGTTGGGTCCATGTTGGTGTCACGATTGATCGTGACAACGCATCAGGCATTCGCTTCTACATCAACGGTGTGGCGTCCGGGACAGGCAACCCAACTGCAGCACAGGGCGATCTCACCACCGCAACGCCCTTGTACCTCGGCGCGGTCGAGGAAGCTGGAGGGCCGAATCGATTCTTCACTGGCGGTCTTGATGAGATGATCATCGTTGACCACCCAATGGCAGATTCGTATATCACGAAGATTGCCGAGGCAGGCTGCGGAGGCCTCTGTCGAGAGCGATTCCACGTGACACGATTCTCACCATTCTGTGATGGTGACAACACAACGGTTGCCGCGGTAACCATCTTCAATGATCTTGGGCAGGATATGTCCTACGATCTGAGCTTCGACGGTGTTCAGGCCAATGGCATCGACTGCACGATCGATGGGCCTGTGATCTTCACACCAGACACCCAGAATCCCATCCAGGTGCCGGCACTTGGCCGCAAGGAAGTGTTGGTCACGGTGACTCGCCCACAAGGTATGGACGAGGATGCTGAAACGGGTTGTTGGCGAGCATTGCTCGTGGAAACCGGTCGTGTTGAACCCTCGCAAATCCGCCGGGGTTACGTGACCCAGTCCGATGCGATCTGTGTCGAGCCTGTTGGCCTGCCGCTTGGTGTCAGGGGCATGCCGATTGGCGAGATCACGCCCTTCAACTTCATCGTGCACAACCGGACCGCTGTCCAGTACCAACTCATCTGGAAGGTCCGTGCGATCGATTCCCTCTCCGGTGATCCCAATACGCTCATCAAGCTCAACGCAGAGGAGCCGGGTGACCCCGTGGTGGGCCAAGTCGATATTGGCGGCAATGATTCAGAGACAATCCAAATTGATGCGACCTGGACCTTCACGAGGGCTGACTTAACCTCGACGAAGGGGAAAGTGTCGGATGTCGTCATGTACGAGGATCCAGGCAAGATTGAACCGGATCAAGGTCTTGGATCCAAGGGTGCCGAGGCAACCGAACGATCTCTTGAAGATCCATGCGATCCAGTGGATATCGATTGCGACGGTGACGTTGACGTGGATGATCTCCTGACACTGCTCGCCAACTATGGAGACTGCCCGGAATCGGAAGAGTGTCCTGGGGATACTGACGACGACGGTGATGTTGACGTGGATGATCTGCTGGCATTGTTGGCTCAGTACACCGCCTGATGCTTCGTTGACATGCGGTTTCTGAAGACAGGCAACCCTGAGGATTGCTGATCTGGCGGTTGACACCCGCTGCCTGCTAGACTTGTCGTTCGGCCTCGCCGAGGCCTCGTTCGGTCCAGCAGGGAGAGAACCATGTCTATCCTCGTCGATGGCTCAACCAAGGTCATTTGCCAGGGCATCACCGGGACATCCGGTGCGTTCCACACCAAGGGGTGCTTGGATTACGGCACGAAGGTAGTTGGTGGAACCACGCCTGGGAAGGGTGGGACCAAGGATGCAAACGGGTTGCCGATCTTTGACACTGTGCAGCAAGCGGTTGACGCAACCGGTGCCACGGCGACGATGATCTTCGTCCCCCCGCCCTTTGCAGCGGACGCAGTACTTGAAGCTGCCCATGCCGGACTGCGTGTCGTGTGCTGTATCACCGAGGGGATTCCTGTTCAAGACATGATTCGGACCAAGCAGATCCTGCGGGAGTTTCCAGACTGCTGTTTGATTGGTCCCAACTGTCCAGGTGTCATGACACCCGGCGTGCTGGTTGACGGTGAAGGCCCCTCGGCAACCTTCCGGGACGGATGCAAGATTGGCATCATGCCGGGTTACATCCACGTAGCACCCAGTGATGCACCATCTGGAAAGGCTGTCGGCATCATCAGCCGCAGCGGAACCTTGACCTACGAAGCCGTTTGGCAGACATCTGCCATGGGGCTGGGACAAACGACGTGCGTAGGCATTGGTGGCGATCCAGTCCGCGGCCTGGGCTTCATTGATCTGCTGGAACGCTTTGAAGCCGACCCGGAAACCGATGGCGTCGTCATGATCGGCGAGATTGGTGGGACCGACGAGGCCGATGCTGGCGAGTGGATCAAGTCAAACATGAACAAGCCGGTTGCCGCTTTCATTGCCGGCCGAACGGCACCCAAGGGCAAGCGGATGGGACATGCCGGTGCGATCATTGGTGGCAGTGATGACACGGCCCAGGCCAAGATGGACGCCCTGTCAGCCTGTGGCGTTGCCGTATGCGAGTCCCCCGCTGACTTGGGTACTCGCATGGCAGAGTCGCTGGGTATCGACGCCGCCCACGGGGTGACCTCTTGAAGTCTGGCATGGCCCGGTTGTCGATGAGCCTGGTCATCGCAGGCACTCTTGTCCTCGGACTGGGCGGCTGTGTGACCTCAGTCCCGGGTTATGACGGCCCTGCAGTTGCGGTTGCTGTAGAGAACAATACGGCCACGATGGAATTCACCTTTCCTTCCGGAAGTTGGGAAGCCACGATCGATCGCTCTCAAGTCGAGAACAACGTCGCCAAGGTGTGGGTAACCGCCAAACGGGGTGGCCCCTTCGATACCCAGCAGGTGATCCGGAAGACCGTGGTCTTCAAGTCACCGGATAAGACGTTCACATGCTGCGAGGTCTTCGTGAAGGCGTCGGGCAGTTCGCATGCCGATGATCATGTGCCTGCGGCAGAAGGATGTGAGTAAGCTCAACGACGGCGACTTGTTCAAGGTGCCAGGTTCAAGGCGCTAGGACTGCCGCAGTCATCACGAACGGAATCGTGGTTTCTGTTTCGGCCTGCGAGTACTCATCCCGTACCCGGACTTTTAACTGGTACTTGCCAACCGACAAATTGGTAGGAATGGCCAGCTTCTGGGCGGTGAAGTAATCCTTCCGTTTTGTCCCGGCGTGATCTGTTGTCGTCTGCCAAGGCTCACGCCAGACCGGGATGCCATCGCGGTCGGAGTAGATGATCAACTGCTGACTGGTGGAAGTCTCCCAGCGACCATCTTCGTCGAGACGACTGTCGAATCCTTCCAACTCCATGTACAGAATGATCTCCTGCCCGGTATGCGCAATGAAGTTGTATTGTTCCTGCTCATTACGCAATGCCCAGTCATCAACATCTCCAAAGCCACCCACGCGGGTGACGAGGGATGTATCCGACATGCCAAAGCGGGGCGTGCGGCGAAGCGAGGCCTGGAGACCACGAACGGATTCCAGAACACTGTCGAGCACAGCTTCCTGATCATCCAGGCCAACTTCCATGGCCAAGAACCATTGTTGAATGGCTTGCAATGCGATCTGCTCGTCTTCCGTCAAGGCATTCAATGCCTCGGTATGCAAAGCGCGATCAGCATCGAGCATGGCCAGGGCTGCCAGTACCGTCAGGTCCCGCATCGGTGTTGTGCCATCACGGCTCCGGTTATGCAGGGCCCGGGCGAGCGCGTCGCACAACGTCGTGATATCAACTGTGGTGGTTGCCGTGTCAGAGATCGTGGCAGCGAGCGTGCCCGTGGGACTGTCGACTGTGGCAGATGTTGTTGGGTTTGTGCCCGAATCAGCCGGGCTCGTTGTGGTGCCTTCCCAGGTGACCACGGGTTTGGTCTGGGCGGATGGCAGGGCCGTAGGGTTGGGCGTGTTCTGACCAATCGCCATGCTTTCCAGCAGGTCTTGGCGTGCCCGCGAGGCAATGGTCTCGGCAGCGGTCGGCGCGGGTGGTCCCTCGGTGACCGTTGTCGGGAGGCTCGCGGATTTCACGGGCTTCTGAGCTGATAAGGGCGAGGCCTGGCGGGAATCTTGGGTACTGCGACAGGCGAGAGGCGCTATCGCGAGGCAGGCCATCAACAACAAGAACGTCCTGGAAACTCGCATGTGTCCTCCTGACACCTGATGGCCATCCATGGCCGATACGGAGTGCTCCCTCTCACTGAGCAGCAGCTCAGTTGGGAGACAGCTCACGGAGTCTATCGGCAAGGATGACCGTGAGCCCTTCAAGAGCGTGCCGTGGATCCCCGATTCCTCGTCTCAAGTCAGCCTGAACACGCATTACGGTGTCGAGACGAGAGGCCGCTTCGGCCGGTTCAATCGCCTTGGCCAGCCGCATGATTCGATCGGCTGTCCGGCGTTCTTCCCGCCGGTCGAATATGCCGGCAGCACGCTGTGCCTGGGCCGGGGCCATGCCCTGCTTGAGCAGGGTTGAGGCAGCGTGGAGACCACGAAGGAGCTCCGTGATTGCCCAGAAGGCTGGAACGTCCTGGCGATCACGTGACAGATCGAAGATTTCACGAATGGTCTGGAGGCTGCCTTCTGGTCCATCGAGGACAACGGCCGCCTTGATGGCCCATCCCTCTTCCTCACGCGAGGCGCCCACCGCCTCACGAACATCTTTCACCGTGATCTTGCTGTTCTCGCTCGCCAGTGTGGCAAGTTTGGCCAGTTCACCATCCAGTCGACCCAGGTCCAGGCCGACACGTCGAACAAGAAGTTCGGCGGCTTCCATGTCCATGTTGACCTGGTAGGCCTTGGGAGAACGGTTGAGACACCATTTGGCGGCTTCGTCCTCGTGTTCAACCCCCACGCGGAAGACGTCCATGTACTTGTCGAGATTGCCACCACGCCAGGTTTCCGATCGCAAGAGCAAGGTGGCGCCTTCACAGGGTTCCTGTGCATAGCGTTCCAACAACTGCCGTGGCCGACTGGGCCCCTTGGCTTTCTTACCACTGACGTCATCGCTGTCTGCCCCGCCCTTGCTCACGAGAAATCGATCTGCTTTGTCGAGGATGACCAGCTTGTGGGTATGCAACAGGCCGACAGCTCGAAGCTCTTCAAGCAGGTCGCCTGCAGTGTCCGACTCGCCATCAAACTCGAAACGGTCGATTTCACCATGGATCGATTCGAGGATCCGAGCGACTTCGCCGGTGTAATGCCTCCGGAGAAAAGAGTCCCGGCAAACCAGCACAAGGCACTGGGTTGATCCATCAAATTGGAAGGTATCAAAGGCCGGTTTTTTCGAGCGGGAGGCGTTTCGGGATCGAGGTGCTGCGGCCATCGGTGCAGGGTACCCGTGTGCGGGCTGGATGGGGTGGTGTGGATCCGCGGTTACCATGCTTCCATGCTGGCTCTCGAGGTCATTCGTGGCGTCGACCAAGGGCGGATCTTTCCGTTGCCCGAAGGTGAGCCGCAACTGCTCGGTCGATCATCCGAGTCATTGCCCTTAACCGACCAATCGGTCAGTCGGCGTCATGCCGAGTTAACTCCGGACGGCGAGTCCTGGTGGCTGCGTGACCTTCGGTCAGCGAACGGAACCTGGATCAATGGTCGAAGGGTGGAGGAACGCGTTGTACTGCGACCTGGTGATGAGATCACCTGCGGGGAGACGATTCTGCGGTTCATCCAAACTGATCGACTGATCAGTGGACCAGCCGGTTGGAAAGAACCGTCAGTTGATATCCCCGCCGAGGGCACCGTGGCCTTGTCCGAACGTGAGCCCGAACTGCCCGGGACGCTCGAAGCGGCTCAGGCTCGACTCCGCATGCTTGAATCACTTTCAACGTTGGCCGTGTCTGCCAGCGAGCCATCAGAACTTATCGAACAAGCATTGGACATGCTCATCAGCGAATTTTCGCCCGGCTCAGCCTTTGTCCTGCTGTCTACAGATGCACAGTCGACCATGTCACTTGTAGGACGTCGAGGATCGCACCCCGCATGGAGTGACACGATTGTGCGCCGGATCAAGGCCTCCTGTTGTCCCCTACTCGTGTCAGACGCCGCGACAGATTTGCGGTTTAAGGATGATGATTCGATACGTGAGTTGGGCCTCCGATCCGTGATGGCAGCCCCTCTCCAGGTGTCGGGATCTGTCTTCGGTGTGGTTCTTCTGGATGATCGCCAGAAGCCTTCTCATTGGGACGAAGAGGATATTCGTCTCCTGAGCGCGGTGTCCAAGCAGATCTCGCTTGCCATTGTCAACGCGGATGTTGCTGCCAATCAATTGCAGCAGGCACGCCTGATCAGCATGGGAGAAACGGTCGCGACGATATCTCATGCAGTCAAGAACATCATGCAGGGACTTCGCGGCGGCGCAGGTGCAATCGAGTTGGCCCTATCGCGAGGTGATCTTGACATGGCCCTGGAGGCTTGGCCGATCTTGTCACGAAATCTCGACCGGATTCATGACCTGACCTTCAACATGCTGGCCTGGTCACGATCCGCTTCGTTGGAAACCGAGCCTGTCCAGGTCGGTCCGATTTTCAAGGAGGCGATCGATCTGTTGGGTGTTCAATGCAGGCATCGAAAGGTCAAGATCTTGCTAGAGGGCACTGAGGACCTCCCCCCGATTCCCGTGGATGCCTCGGCGCTCCACCAGGCAATCTTGAATCTCCTGACGAATGCCATCGAGGCGGTACCTGCCAAGACTGGTCAGATCCGTGTGGCCCTCTCGGTCGACGAAGACTGCCATTGGATGATCTGTTCGGTTGAGGACAATGGAGATGGGGTTGAATTGGAACGCCAACTCGAAATCTTCCAACCATTCACCTCCAGCAAGGGACAGCGTGGGACCGGGCTTGGCCTGGCGGTGACTCGCAAGATTGCCGAGGAGCATGGTGGGACCCTGGAATTGGACCCAGAATTCAAGGCTGGCGCACGGTTCCAGCTTCGAGTTCCCCTGGGTCGCGAGGGCGATCCCGGGGATACGGACACGCCTCGGGTGCCCGATTCCAAGCCCCCATCACCTGGGGAGTTCGACGAATGACAACCTGTGCCATGGGGCCTGTACGCAGCCTCGGTCCGGGTCCTATCATGCCCTCCTTCCAAGGAGGCAGCTGCCCGACCAGGGCGGAGCGACGACCATGATGGAATTCGCCAAACCGCACATGATCGACCCCTATGTTCCAGCCGGGAGCCCGGGTGTGCTTCCGATATCCCCACAAGGGAATCGTGCTGCAACACCGTCCATGCAACGGACCCGTGAGATGACGCTGGACGAGCTGCTTCTCGAAAACCGCATCATCTTTCTCATTGGAGACATCAATTACTCCACGGCTTCGCGTGTCATGATGCAGATGCTCTACTTGGAAGATCAGAAACGCAGCCAGACAATCAATTTCTATATCAATTCACACGGCGGCGCCGTTGATGACACGTTGGCGATCTATGACACGATGCGATTTATTTCGAGTGATGTCGCCACCTACTGCATTGGTCGAGCCTACTCGGGGGCTGCATTGCTCTTAGCAGCAGGCACGTCAGGCCAACGTCACATTCTCCCACACGCCAAGGTCATGATTCACCAACCGTATGGCGGTGTGACTGGACAGGCGAGTGATGTCAAGATCCAGGCCGATGAGATCATTAAGTCAAAGGCCGCACTCAATCACATTCTTGCTGACCACACTGGCAAGCCGTACGAAACGGTGGCCGCTGACAGTGAGCGTGACAAGTTCTTTTCTGCGACAGAGGCCAAGGCGTATGGTCTTGTCGACGTCGTCTGCGAATTCCCCGAGGAATCCAAGTCGTAGCATTGACTGCCACCCCATCCCCGAGAACGGCAACGGACATGTCCAATCTGATTCCAATCGTCATCGAAAAGGAAGGTCGCGGTGAGCGGGCCTATGACATCTTTTCCCGGCTGCTACGCGATCGAATCGTGTTTGTATCCGGACCAGTCACCGACGAGATGGCCAATCTTGTGGTGGCACAGCTGCTCTTCCTGGCCAACGAGGAAGGCGATTCTGAAATCTCGTTGTACGTGAACTCACCTGGAGGTTCGGTGACGGCAGGCCTTGGCATCATCGACACAATGAATTTCGTCCAATGTGATGTCGCGACCTACATCATTGGTCAGGCGGCCTCGATGGGCTCTTTGATTGGATGCTCTGGGGCCAAGGGCAAACGATGCAGCCTTCCGAACGCGAAGAACCTGATGCACCAACCGCTGCTTGGTGGTGTCCTTGAGGGCCAGGCAACGGACCTGGAGATCGAAGCGCGTGAGATGCTGCGAATCCGTGATGTGCTCTACAAGATCTACTCCCAGCAGACAGGTCGCTCTCTCGAGCAGGTCGGAGAGGATTGCGAGCGCAATACTTGGCTGGATGCCAACCAGATGGCCGAGTACGGCCTGATCGACCGCGTGATTCACGAACTCCCGGCCACATCCGGATGAGGTGCTCGCGGATGAGCCTGCCGGGATTTGTCCGGCGTGTTATGAGGCTCACGCTCATGCTTGCTGTCTTTCTTCCTGGAATTATTCAGATCTCATGTACAGATCGAAGTCGGGCGATCAACGCTGGGCTGCGTGATCAAATCCATGAGTTGAAGAAAGAGAACCAGGCCCTCAATCTCCGGATCAAGGAGTTGGAAATTCAACTCGAGGCCGCCGGGGAGGCCACTGCCGCCCCCACATCAGCCGGGCACCCTGCGATTCCGGTGGTGACGGACATCAGCATCGACGCTACCAGTGGCCGAAGACAGCAGGCAGACCAGTCAGGCAATCGACCTCTGGAAATTCATGTGAAGGGGGTTGATGGCCATAATCGGCCCGTGCAACTGGCCGGTTCGATGCGGGTTCAGGTCACACTCATCGCTGAAGGCCGCCCCCCCAAGGAGTTGTGCACCCTGGATCTCACGGCTCAAGAGGTCCGGGATGCTTGGCGAGGTGGGGTGTTTGGTGCGCCGACCTGGCTGGTCAGTGTGCCACTGCGGGATGAGGATCTCCCCCCGGGGACCCGGATGGTGGACGTCGACATTTTCTACAAGGATCTTCGCACAGGCCAGCAGCTGGTCTGTGGAGACAAGGTGGACATACGTTGAGGTCGACTGGGTCGTAGACCGGGGTACTATGACTTCATGCGAAGGGTGACGTTGCTCCACGGTTCGATGCTGATGTGCCTCCTGGCGCCATTGGCAGGTTGTTATCGACCACTATTCGATGACAAGCTCCCTCGGAACCAGTTCTCACAGCACGATGCAGCTCGAGATGGCGAAAAGCCCACGGAAAAGACCGACGCCTTCGGCAATCCTCAGCCGGCGCTTCGAGAAAGGCTAATGAACGATTAAGACATGGGCGGACAAGAACTGTTGACACATTCGCCGAACATGCCGGAGGTCCGATAGCGAAAACGTCAGAAATGCCTTTCTATACAGGCTTTGCTCAAGTTGATCGGGGGGGATTCTCCGATAGGAATTGATGGTGCCCAACTCAGCATCTCACTTGTTTGTTTCTCCTCTGGAATGGATGCCAGCCTGACGTGACCCAGCATGGACGCGACACTTCGAAGGCGCCAATCTCACGGCGTACCCAGATCGTCCTGGGGAGTTTCTTTGCCGCGATGACCGCGGTGATCGTGCTGCTCGATCTGAGCACACCGGCAGAGGTCACGGGCTTTCCATTAACCAACCTTGGGAATTTGCAGGAACGACCTGTCGACGACCCGGTTTTCAGGCTTGAAAGACCTCTGGATCGGGATCGCTGGGAAGGCATCGTGATCCACCACCTTGCGGAGCCTTTCGGAACGGCGGAATCTGTTCATCGCCGCCACCTGGGATGGGGCTATCAGGGACTCGGCTACCACTTCCTGCTGGGCAATGGCAATGGCCTGGCTGATGGTGAGGTCCATGTCGGTTATCGCTGGAATCAGCAGCTTCCGGGTGCCCACGTCGTTGGTGAGTCCGGTGCGTATCACAATGCTCATTCCATTGGCATCTGCCTGGTGGGCAATGGGCAGAGGCGGCCCTTCAGCGAGCGGCAGATCCGCCACCTGGTTCGGCTCGTCCAGCGTCTCCAGCAAGAACTGAGGATCCCAGCCGAGCGTGTCCAGTTGCATGCCGGTGTGGCTTCCGGACAGTCCAGCCCAGGCCGATTCTTCCCAGTGGCTGATTTCCGCGAGCAATTGCTGGATATCCGGGACTGAATCACCACAGAGCAGCCTATTGACCAATGGAACCCAGGTTGCTTCCCTGGGTGGTCTTTGGCCGCCTACCCGCCCCTGGGGGTCATTTTCGGACTGGCGGGCCAAGATGGTGCCCAGCCTGACCTCGCTCCAAGACTGCCTGCACAATTCACATTGAGCCTCCTGCTGTCGTGGGGTACGCTGAAGTGCTTGGAGTCGATATCGGAGCACCCCCTGCCGCCTGGAGTCTTATGTGGCGGTCATGTCTTAGGGTGTTTGTGCTCAGGGCCATCTCGCAGCAGAGTTGATGCTTCTCGAAAAGAGCGATCGTTCAGAGTTCATGACCACCCCCAAGTCAATCAGTCGCTACAACATTCTCGCCCACCTGGGCGACGGTGCGCGTTCAAGTATCTACGCGGTCCAGGACAACAAGACCAAGCAGGTCTGGGCACTCAAGCATGTGCTTCGAGTGACCGAAAAAGATGATCGATTCATTGAGCAGACCGAGCGGGAGCACTCGATCGGTTCGAAACTGGATCACCCTGCCATACGAAAAATTGGCCGCCTCATCCGTACACGGAAGTTCCTCAAGACCACCTCTGTCTCGCTGATCATGGAACTTGTCGATGCCGTCACGTTCGATAAGAGAATGCCTCGTGACTACACCGACATCGTTCATGTCTTCCATCAGATTGCGCAAGGTTTAGTACACATGCACGGCCGCGGTTTCGTGCATGCAGACATCAAGCCTACGAATGTTCTGGTTCTTGAAGATCTCAGCACCAAGATCATTGATCTTGGCCAGGCCTGTGCCATTGGTACGGTCAAGCCCAGGATCCAAGGCACGCCTGGGTACATTGCTCCGGAACAGGCTCGCCGCGGAGAGATCACGCCGCAGACAGACATTTATAACCTCGGGGCATTGATGTACTGGGTACTAGTCCGAGAAGTGATGCCCACGGCCTTGCCACCCTCCGATGGCGATGGTGCAGATGCTGCAAGTGTTCGACAAGACCACGAAATCCGTCTGCCGATTCCACCTCATGAGCAGAACCCTCGTATTCATCCACTCCTGTCACAGCAGGTCATGGACTGTATCCAACTGGATCCTTCTGAAAGACCTGAATCGATGGACATTGTGGCCAATCGGCTTGAGATGATTCAGCAAGTGCTCAGCGATCCGTCCACCTCTCGTTCGGCCTCGACCTAGGATGCCTGGCATGCAACGACGGGCCACGACCATCATCTCGGTGAGACGCGACGGATCCGTTGCCATGGCTGGTGATGGGCAGGTCACCCTGGGCGACACGATTGCGAAATCCAATGCAGTCAAGGTTCGTCGAATCGATGGCTTAGGTGCCGAGGGCGGTGGTGTTTTGACCGGGTTTGCCGGCGGGGCAGCCGATGGGTTTGCCCTGTTGGAACGGTTTGAAGCGACGCTGGAGGCGACTCCCACCAATCTCATGAAGGCTTCTATCGAGTTAGCCCGTCAGTGGCGAACGGATCGTGCACTCCGTCGCTTGGAAGCCCTGATGATCGTGGCTGATCGTGCCACAACCCTCATGCTCTCTGGTCAGGGAGACGTCATCGAACCTCCTGATGGGGCCTGTAGCATCGGTTCAGGAGGGACACCTGCCCTGGCAGCCGCTCGAGCACTACTGTCCCACACCACGCTGGACGCTCCTGGGATCTGCAAGGCCTCCCTTGGGATCGCTGCAGACATCTGCATCTACACCAACACATCCATGGTTCTTGAAACACTCTGAAGCGGTATCCCGCTTTGCAGCCCCTGCTGCCTTGATGCCGATGGCAGAGGTATGCCTGCTTGGTTGAATTTGTTGGTTCGAGGTGGACGCGGCATGCCTCCACCACCAGGAGGGGCCGTGCTCCGCATCTTGAGGCAGGCTCTGCGGAGCGACATCCAATTGGTTCGGTGGTGTGACGATGGCACACCAGAAGCAGTCGAGACAACGTTGATAGCGGTGGATCGATCTGGGGTCGTAGTCCTCCGTCCTGAAGCAGGGCATCGTGTTCGGCCAGGGGAATCGCTCGAAATCGTGCTCCAGGGTGGAGGCGGACGTTTTCGAGGACGCGTACGTTGCCTGGGCCATGGTGAACGCCCCAGTGGTGGCAGTCGCCCAATTCTGACCCTCCGTCTCAGCGTGCCCAGTCGGCTGGAAGGTGGAGAGCGTCGCCGCAGTCACCGGGTGAGTGTCGGCTTTGATCTGGCGCCCACCGGACGCCTGCGTGATCCTGAGACAGGCCAGTTCTGGCTTGCGGACATCCTCAACATTAGTGTTGAAGGATTACAGCTTCGAAGCCGTGATAACAATCCTGGCATCCTGCCTGGAGATGTGCTGTGGCTGGACGCGGACCTCCCCCAGCCAGTGGGCCTGCTTGATCGCCCTGTTCGGATCATGAATACGCGGCGTGATGGCCAGAGCAATCGTCATGTGTTGGGCGTGGTCCTCATGGAACCAGTACTGGAACTTGCCGAGTTCGTTCGCGGGGCGGAGATTCGACGTGCAGCTCGGCGTCGATCAGCCTGATGAATCCAGATGACCATGTCTGCCTTTGTTTCCATGTTTCATTGAGGAAGCTGCGTGCATACCTCAAGCGGGAAGCCCCCCAGGTGCCTTCCCAGCTTTCTGAATGCCTCGGAGCGGGAACAGGATGTCATTGGTGCGTGCCGTTCCTGGAGAAACTCCATCGGCAGGCGGCCGCGGGCGAGGAACCAAATCTGTCGGTTTCACCCGAGTCCTATGCCAAGCAACGAGCGGTCTACCGGCTTCGAATCGAGTCGGAGCCACCATCGCCAGAGGATTCAACGCAGTAGATCTGACAGGTGCCATCAGTTGGAGGTGGATCGCCTTCAATGTGGACCTGCAGCTGTTGTCGCAGGCCGTTATCCCATTGCACGGTGATCCACCACTTGTCCCCATCACATACCCAATCCAGTAGGTGGCCCGATGCGATCTGCCGGACCTCTCCTCGTCCATCTGTGAGGGGCCCTTCGTAGGTCAAGTACCTGCGGCGGTGCTCTCCCAGGAAGTTCCCCAGGACGGTTAACCCCTTCTCTAGCTGATCCAAGCGATCATTCAGCCGGATTGTGACCAGGGGAGAGGTCGCATCCCTGGCGAGCATCCAATCGACATGCCATTGGCCGTCGGGGAGTTCGTGTCGAAGTTGGACGGTGGGAGTTCCGTTCATGACGGCGGAGAATTCAGGTGGACTGAGATCATTACCTGCCTGGGTGTGGCGCTCATCGTATGATGACGTCTATGAAGCGTATCAACACGATAATTGTTGGCCTCGGTGCCGTGGGTGCCCTCGCCTTGTGCTTGTCCATGACCGCCTGCTCTGCCCGGGTACCAGCGGAATCCCTGGCACAGAGGGCTCACTTCAACTTCTGGGCTCAAAACTGGCAACTGGCTCAGGATGAGTACACCGAGCTTGTTGATCGTTACCCGGACGATTGGGAATACCAGTACAAGCTGGGCACAGCAGCCCTTCACAACAATGATCTGGATACTGCACGACGATGCCTGTCGGTTGCCGAGACCCTTCGACCTCAGGATCGGGTGATTGCCTTGAACCTGGCTGAGACCATGTATCGACAGGATGACCGGGATGCCCTGTTCATGTTCCTGGTTGACCGAGCCGAGTCGACCCAGCGATCGGATGATTGGCTGGTTCTCGCGAGGTATAGCCTGGATCTTGATGACCCGGACATGGCACGCTTGGCCGTTCAGGAAGCTCTGGTTCTCGATGTGTCGGGCTCCCCTGCACCGTACATCGTGGCAGCAGAACTCTCAGAGCGATTGGGTGACATCGATGCTGCTCTTCGCTCACTCAAGATTGCTTGGACGCTCGATCCTGAGAATGCCCAGGTTCAAGCCATGATCCGAGGCCTTGGGGAAGTACCTGGTCCCACCATGCTGGGCACCGCAGAGATGGGCGGATGAGTTCCGCTCCGGCGCCTCCGCTTCTGCAGTGGATCGAACCGCTCAACGACTTGGCGCGATTGCGTATTCTCCGAATCCTGGATTCGCATGAGTTGGGTGTCGGCGAGTTGGCGAGCGTGCTTCAACTCCCCCAGTCGACCGTGTCACGACATCTCAAGAGGTTGCTCGATGCCGGTTGGATCGTTCGCAGAAGCGTCGGCACAGCGGCGATGTACCGATTGGCAACCATCTCGCTTGACCAGGCTGCCTCGACGCTTTGGGAGTTGGCAGTCGGCGCACTCAGGGATATGCCCGTATGTACAGAAGATGATCAACGCGCCCAGGAAGTGATCGCGCGACGGCGAGTCGATACACGCAGCTTCTTCGGAGATCTTGGGAGTGAATGGGCTGACCTGCGACAACGTTTGTTTGGCGAAACGCTCAACATGCGGCCGCTGCTGGCGCTTCTTGACCCGAGTTGGATTGTTGCAGACCTCGGTTGTGGTACGGGACAGACAACTGCTGAACTGGCCCGTTGGGTGCAACGAGTTGAGGCGGTAGATCGCGAGGAAGCCATGCTGGAAGCCACGCGAAAGCGACTGGAGGGTATGGACAATGTGGGCGTTCACCGTGCGGATATAGGCAATCTGCCGTTTGAAGATGACAGTGTGGATGCCGCGGTCTTGTCACTGATCCTGCACCACCTCGAATCACCGGCTGAGGCCCTCGGAGAAGCCGGGCGGATCACATCAGGGCCAATTCTGATCGTGGACATGATGGGCCATGATCGGGCGTCCTATCGAGATACGATGGGCCATCTTCACCTGGGATTTTCAGAAGATGAAATGGCATCCATAGCCTCCCAAGCAGGCCTCACGCTGCAGGGATATGTGCCCATGCCCCCTGATCCGTCAGCCTCGGGACCCCCCTTGTTTGCTGCCAGGCTCTTGTCCTGAACGAACGCTGGTGGACCTCGCTACGGTTTCGAGGTGATGTATGAACTCAGGGTGTGTCCGGATCGAGCAAGGGTTCCAGTTCGATGGGCGCCTGCTCGACGTCATCTTCTGGAACCACTTCTTCCACATCAACTTCGTCACCATCGTCGTCGATCTCGAGGAGTTCTTCCGGAAGCACGATCGGTGGAATCTCGACATCAGTCTCAGGAAGCCAGATTCGAGTCAGCAAATCAGTGAAGACAAGATCCTGGTTGGCTCGGGCCATGGCATTGAGTCCACGTCGAATCAATTCCGGCCGGTCGAGTTGGTGTCCTATGTAGGCAAGTAGGAAGCCGTAATCATCAAGATCTTCATCTTTCGCGATGCGTTCGTCGATCTCTTTGATGGTTCTTTCGAAATCAGCGATGTCGGGTAGAAGAGATGGGTCGTAGACCACATCGATCATCTCCGGCTGAAAGCCCAGTAAGCTCTTGAGAGTCAGTGCTGCTGTCAGATGGAGTCCCGACCCAATTTGACTGTGCGCCAGACCCGCTGTGGCCAGGGGATGTCCTGGTGTGAATCGAAGCGCTCGTGCAAATCGTTTTTCAGCCCAGAAGTATTCGCGATCTTTCAGCTTGGATTGCCCTGCCTTCATGAGCTCATCAAAGCGTGACTTGTCACCGATGGCCAATGAATCAACTCGCTGGCCATGGCGCAGAATCATCCCGACATTGTCGTAGTTGAGCTCGGGCAACTCTGCAGGCATTCCAGTTTCATCGACCTCTCCAGGAACGATGTTGTCTGGCGTCACGGGCATCGGAAGCTCAGGTCCAGCTTCGAGATCTTCGGTTTCGTCTTGAAGAAGCTCTTCAAGTTCGGCCTGTCGATCTACGCGTGGCTGAATCTGGAACTGGGCTATGTCACGTTGTACTTGCCGGTAGTCCTGTTCAAATTGCCCTACGAGATCAGTCTCTTCCGGATTGATCTCTTTGTAACGCTGGGCCATTTGCTCCATCACAGATTCAACTTGAGGAGATGTTTGTCCGACTCTATTAGCCTGGATTCGATTGCTAATGCGATCTTTTTCCATGAGATCTGGGGCAAAGCGAGTTTCATAGGCCTCTCCCAGTTTGAACCTGTTGCCGCGTTCATCTCGTTCATCTTCACGGGCTCGGAGTAAGTCGTACTGGGTCATCCCTATATCGATCGGCGAACCTCCGCGAAAAATGGCGCCAAGGCCACGAAGGTTGGAAGCGGTGTAACGAATCATCTGCTGGTTGGCATCGATGCCGGTTCCAACGACTCGCGGTTCTGTGTGAAGTTCGCGGTTCGAGAGATCGTTTCGCATCAGTTCGCCACGACGCACATCTCGAAGAAAGGGGCTGGGTCCTCCAATGGTGTATTCCCAAGGGGTCCTGAAGCCCTCTGGGGTCGAGGCACCTAGTGATTGAAGGACATTGCCCGGTTGGCCTGGAGGGATGTACGTGTTGCTTATTCGATTGAGTTCACCCAGAGCATCCATGTCGGCGCCAAACCCAACCCGCTTACCGGCGTCTTGAAAGTAATTGCGGAAGAACGGGCTGTAAGCGGTGCGTGGACCGTAATCGCTCCCATCGCCATGGAAGTACCTCGCTGAGACCCCGCCGCCCAGCCCGCCGTTGTAGCCACTTTTCATGACTTCACCCTGCAGTGTTCCGGCCCGCTGCCAGTACCAGGGGTTGTTGGTTAGGCCTCCCCCTGCGCGAGTGAACGCACCGGGGTCAGCCAGGTTCTGGGCAGAAAAGTCCGCGTTGGTAGCCAGCCCGGCTCTAAAGTTGGGAGCAATCAGGCCGTTGCCAGACTCGCCGGGTCGAAGCGTTCCACCGGGTGCGTTGCGTGTGCCCCGAGTATTGAGGTTGGCGTCCAGGGACTGACCATCTCCCAAGGCATTCTGACCTCGCACTTCCGCGGCGGGAAGGATCGCGAGAAACAGGATGAACATGATGAGACATCTCATGCGAAGGCTCCTTGGCGAACATGTCAAACGCCTATTGCTTCACTTATGGTATCCCTCATCGGGCTCAAACGACCTTCCTACTGAGCAGAATCATAGGTTTGATGAGGCAACCGGCTGAATCCATCCAGAAGCCCTTGTGTGAGGGGCTTGCTACCATTCCTCCTCGTGGGACATTCGACGCGGTACATCACGACCCCCATCTATTACGTCAATGATCGGCCCCATATCGGGCATGTCTATACAACGACGATCTGTGACGTCTGGGCAAGATTCCAAAGACTATTGGGCCATGATGTCTTTTTCCTGACGGGGACGGATGAACACGGTCAGAAGGTTGAGCAATCAGCAGAGGCCCAAGGCATGACGCCTCAAGCACTCGCCGATCAGAACTCGGCCGAATTTCGACACATCATGGGGATGTTCGAACTCACGAATGACGAGTTCATTCGTACGACAAACCCACTTCATGAGCAGCAGGTCCAGGCGTTGGTTCAACGACTTATGGATTCAGGCGATGTCTACATCGGCACCTTCGAGGGCTGGTACGACGCGGGCCAAGAAGAGTATTACACCGAGACAAAGGCTCGTGATGTCGAGTACGCCTCCCCCATCTCAGGCAAGCCACTTGAGCGTGCGACCGAGGAGAACTACTACTTTCGGTTGAGTGCTTACCAAGAGCGACTTGAGGCGATGTTTAATGAGCACCCAGGGATTGTCTGCCCCGATGCACGTCGGAATGAGGTCCTTGGTCGCCTGCGTGAAGGCTTGCAGGATGTTCCCATCAGCCGCACGAATTTCGCTTGGGGCATTGCTGTACCTGGCGCACCGGAGCACGTGATTTACGTCTGGATTGATGCGCTCTTCAACTACATCACAGCCCTTGGATTGGCCGACCCTGATTCGGACTGGCACGCAAAGCGAAAGGACTATTGGCCAGCCACGATGCAGGTGATTGGCAAGGAGATCCTGTGGTTCCATGCGGTCATCTGGCCGGCATTGTTGATGGCATTGGAACTACCACTTCCGAAGTGTGTCTATGCTCATTCGTTCTGGATCAGTGAGGGACAGAAGATGTCCAAGTCCTTGGGCAACTTCATCGACCTTGAGCAGTTGCAGAGCTACATGGAGACCTACGGCAGCGATGCACTTCGCTATTTCCTGGCGACACAGGGACCACTGGGAGCAACGGATGCTGACTTTTCTCGAAGTCAGTTTCACGAGACGTATACGACTGACCTTGTGAACACGTTGGGTAATTGTGCCAGCCGGACTTCAGCAATGATCGGCAAGTACTGTGACGGCGTCTGTCCAACGGACTCGGGCGTGTGTGCAGGTGGCGGTGTGGAATGGGCAGAGTTCACCCAGGCACAGGTCAATACTTCAATTGAGGCGATGGATCGCTTTGATCTCGCTGGATCGATTGCTGCCGCGATGGCCATCGTGCGTCAGGTTGATGCCTTTATCAACGATACCGAGCCATTCAAACTGGCGAAGGATCCGGAAGCGGCCCCAACCGTTGCTGCGATCCTGTACCGGTGCGCTGAGGCCATCCGCATTGCTACGTGCCTCTTGGAGGCCGTTTTGCCAACGCGAATGCAGGACCTTCGGGAGGCGTGGCACCTGGGCAACGCAAGTAGTGATCTTCGCAATGAGTGCGGCTGGGGCCGACTGGAGCCGGGTACTGCGATCGACAAGGTGGCCCTTTACCCGCGGGTCGAGACTTCCTGAGAAATCTTGAATAGCACCGCGATCAGGCCGATAGAGTTTTTATGGGGTTGATTTCCGGTTTCATCCAGGCTTCGGCAGCCCTCGCGGCTGAGGCAACTCAATTCGCGGGTCGCAGTCGAAACCGTCACCGGGCATTGCAGGATGAATCGACGACCGGCCAGGAGCCTCTGGAGCGAAGCGTGGACGGAGTGGAACTGTCTGATGCCGTTCATTCTCTGCCGGAAAATGCTTCGGAGGAATCCCGCCAGGAACACCAAAGGCGGCAGCATGATGGCAAGCCGTTGGGGGTACGGAAAGTGGATTTGACGGCCTGAAGCCAGTCTTCGTTAGTCCGGGGTCGGCGTGGTACAGGGCAGGGCTGCCAGGATTGATTCTCCACCACGAACTCGGTTACCAACGGCCACTCGGATTTCAACGGTTGTGGGATCCGGCAGGATTAACTCGGTGCTGGAGCCAAACTTGATCATGCCATAACGGCCCCCAGCCTTGGCCCGGTCCTCGGGTTTGACTGGGCAGACGATGCGCCGGGCAATCAAACCTGCGATCTGGCGGACACCAAGTACTTTTCCATCATCCCGGCGAAGCATGACCAGGTTGTGCTCGTTCTCCATGTGGCATCGATCTGACCGAGCATCATGGTGGCGTCCGGGGACATGGCGATTCAAGATGGCGATACCGTTGCAAGGCCATCGGTTGACATGAACATCCAGAACGCTGAGGAAGATCCTAATGACGACCCCGGGTCCATCCAGATCCGGATGATGATCATGGTGCTCGATGCTGGAGATCACACCATCGGCTGGACTGATCATCTGTTCAGGCGTCCAATCAGCGGGCAGCCGCCGTCGGGGATCGCGGAAAAAGGCAAATACTGCCAACAACAGAATGCCCAAGGGAACAAGGATGCCCAAGATCACAGGGAGTAGCGGATCAATGGCCAACACAATGCCTGTACAGGCACCGAAGATGCCTATCGCGGTGCCCCATTCCCTCACACCGTAATGCGATAGCCTCATGGACGGCTTCTTTGAATCAGGTATTCAGCAGCCCTGGGCTACTCTGAGGCCCGGCCGATGAAGAGTCCGATGCCGCCAGCAATGATGGCACCAACGGCCAATCCACCAGTCCAGACCCAAAGGCTGCCTGCAATGGCATCCGTCAAGCCTGAAGCAGTACCTTCGATTTCCGAGGCCAGGATGATAAGGAGAACGATCATCGCGACCAATGCCCCGATGCTCATGCCAACACCAAGGCCAGAACCGGCCCCGTCATAGCCTTCCTCCACCATCATCATGGGCGTTGCTGCTGCTGCTGGTGCAGCGGCTGGTGCCGCCGGGTCACCAGCTTCCGCGGGCGCAACTGCCTCAAAGAGACCTGAAGCGTTGGCGGGGAGTTCAAATTCGTCCTCACCTGAGTAGACCTCCTCAAGGAGTTCTGCCCCCAGTGAGGTGTCATCTGATTCCCGCGTGAGGTCCAGCAGGCCACTGCCGGAGCCAACGGATTCCAGGGTGAGATCTTCGTCTATGTCTTCGCCTAGTTGGGTTTCCCCAGCATCACCACCTCCACCAAAGGCAGAGACACCAGAGGCAGAGCCACTCAGGTCAAAGGCGAGTCCGCTGCCGGTGCCACTTCCCATGGAAGGGGAAGAGGCGGGTGCGGACGGTTGTTCATGGGGTATTCCAGTAGCTGATCCAGTCAGGTCAATCCTGCCCGTAGACGATGCGCCTGCAGATGAGGATGCTGGTGAATCGATGTCGAAGGCAGAGGCCTCGCCACTGGCGAAGCCAGCATTGGAGTCTGCATTCGGATCCATGCCGGGTGTTTCTTGGCTGGAGAGATCGAGCTCTATGGAACCACTATCTTCGGGATCAACCAGAAGATCGATTTGTTCAACCTTGAAAATGAGCTTCTCGCCATCGCGAAACTCTTGAATCTGCCCGGATGAGACCATCTCATTGACCTCATCAGTGCTCTTGGCGAGCTTCTGGCAAACTTCTTCAATCGTGTAGAACATCTTGGCCATATCGCGGGCTCCTGGTGGAGAGGGCTCCTCGGATGGCCAGGATGAAAAGGGCCGAACCGACGGAGAACCCGTGAGGTTATCCGCTCTGGCATAGCGGGGCAACGCCTCGTGCTGCCAGGCGGCAATCTCAAAGGAATAATACGCTTGGAGACCGGATCAGGATTCGTTAGAAGCCTTATGCGGGCGGATCAGGATGTATGCCACGAGGCCCAGGATCAACAACGGAAGCACCAGGCCGAAGGCCAGGGAGACCCACGGGGTGGATTCCAGGAATGGGGTGGTATAGAGGCCGAACCCCTTGGACTCTTCGATGCCGAAGGACGGGGACGAATCGGATGTGAAGGTCAGGATGGCCGTTTCGGGCAGGTCAGTACCCCAACGCATGAGGACTAGGTTCAGCCCACAGGCCAGCACCAGCAGCGCCAACAGCAGAACGACTCTCCGTGGACTGGCCATTGGGTTGCCAGTGTAGCGACCAGAGGGCTTCAGCCAGTGCTGCCATGATTGGGGCCGTTAGTCCAGGGGCGTGAGTTCCACCCGAGCCGTTTGGGTTGAGAAGGTTGCCCGGAGCCTCAGGAGGATCGAGTTCAGTCGCTGGGAGACCCTGGATTCGGAACAACCAAGCGTCATTCCAATTTCCCGCATGGTCATGTTCTCGTAGTAATACAGCACCACGATCAACTGGTCGCGGCTCTCGAGCTCACGGGTTAACCAGTGACGTAGGTCATCACGGCCCAAGTCATGCAGCGGATTACTTGACGGATCCGTATCAGCTAAGCCAGAGAGTTCAGAGGATTCATGGCCCCCACCTGATGCGGTGGCCGTGACAGTACTGAAGGTCACCATGGCGGGAGGCCTGGCTGAAGCGAGGCTCACCAGGGCATCCTCCAGTGGGAGATCGAGGAGGTCGACCAGTTCACTCGCATCTGGTGTTCGTCCATACATCACGCGGAATCGTTCCATGGCAGCTCCAACTGCTCGTGAACGTTGCCTGACCTGCCGTGGCACATGATCCTGTTCCCGGAGCCAGTCTCGCATAGCACCGATGATGCGGAGCGAGCTGAATGTCTCGAATCGGGTTCCGCGATCAAGTTCGTATCGTTCAATGGATCTCATAAGGCCAAGGTAGCCTTGTTGGATCAGGTCATCGATGTCAATTGAGGGCGGCAAGGAAGTCCGGAATCGCTCTGCAATGAGTCGAACATGCTTCTCCATGTCGTGGTTGACGAGTTCGTCCCGGAGGTGAACCGAGGGCTCAGCCTTGTATTGCTTCCAGGTCTCGGCGATGAACTCCAACTCAGATGCCCGGTCGGTTCGTCTGCGATGATCATCATTTGCCGGGGGCTTGCCACGTCCGTGACGAACAGGGCCCATGTCAGCTTGTCTCGCAGGCGATATTCGATCCCGAGCCGCCATCGGGCGACTCTGGGGAACAGTTCTTGCCGTTTTCATGCGTACACCGTCCCTGGCTAGTCCTTCTCTTATCTCCGCGGGGTGCCATCCATGGCATGACCCCAACCCATACTCATCGGCATGCTGGCCGAATCTCGCCAATGTGGACTGAATACCCCTCCAGCCAGCTCAATCCACGCTCAAGAGCCATGGACGGGCTTCAACGACTCGCTTCACTCAATTCAATCTAACCCCAGGATTCAGTTTGTCAGGGCTGGAATGGCAAACTGCACGAAGAGCGCCACAATGATGCCAAGGGCAATGACACCCAACACGATTTGGGCAGTCATCAATCCGACCTGCCACCAATAGCCTCGCAGGGTTGGAACCCGGACGGCCTTGTAGGCCACGGCGAGTCCGAATGCCAGCGGGATAATCAGCACATACCACCAACTGTGGAACCAATTGATCGGCTCGAGGAAGGGAATCCAGGCCAGGCTGTTCATGGGTCATCACTCCGGCGTGCCGGGCGATCTGGTCGGTCAGTTGGATAGAGGGCATCCAGAATGACGACGAGATTCATGAGGCCCCCAAGCGTGATGAACAACGTGGCCAAGGCATTGACATGGCCAAGGCCAATCAAATGAAGACGAGCCTCCTCTGGACGCCCCTGGACAAGTGCTTGATTGAGGAAGTCAGCGATGAACGCAATGGGACCGTTGAATGCCTGGCCCAGGAACCAGATTTTGTCGTGCTTGAGGTCAACCGCGTCCACCCCCCCTACCAGGAGGCCCGACACGAAGAGGAAGAGGATGCCAAACATGATCAACCACCCTCGACGACGTTGTCCCAGGTAGATGTGGCCCAGGCCAGGAAACACCCATGCCATCACGCCCGCAGCTGGGTTGCAGGTACGCGGTGATTGGTTGACGTGCTCAGGGGGTGGTGGGGTCATGCTGGTGATTCGGGTTGTTCCGGCGTTCCAGGCTTGCCAAGGGAGTTTTCGCAGGGATGGGACGGGTTTCGGCCTGAAGAAGTTGCATGGCTCAGCCGACGAACCATCCTAGCGGGCGACGCCGACATGCGGATCGGCGGCTGCTGCTGTGAAAGGCATGGCCAATATGAAAGACCCACTCAACGATTCGAAGGATCCTCGCTCATCGAATGTTGTTGACAGGCGGAGCGGCTTGGACCGTCGAGACGGCATTCAACATGCCTCTGATACCAACCTGGAGCGGCGTCGGGGGCCCGGTCGTCGCCGAAGCGATTTTTTGCGATCAGCTGAGGAAGGCGAAATGACTGCTGAGCAGTTCTTGTTCGTCCAGGCGATCGATGCCTTCAAGAGGGTCAATGGGAAGACATTCCCTACTTGGACCGATGTGCTGGAAGTCATCAGGCGATTGGGCTATCGCAAGACATTGCCAAGTGAACTTTCCCTCGGAAGCAAAGCAGAGGATTGGACGGAACGTCCAGATGCTCATAGTGGTCTTGAGAAGTACACCGAGGACGCGGCCTAATACCCCTGTCCCCACCAGTCGACTGCTGGAGTCCTACGGCTATCCAGTGTCGTCCAGGCAGTCCGGTATCACGCCAGCTCGCCTCTAGGCGTTTTCGACGTACCAGTCAGCGTTGATCTTGATGTACTTCTGCCATTCCTCCGGGAGATCTTCCTCGGGGAAGATGGCCTGGACGGGGCATTCATCGACGCACAGGCCACAGTCGATACAGGTCTCTGGATCGATGTAGAGCATCTCGAAGCCTTCAAAGGTGTTTTCGTCCTTGGTGGGATGAATGCAGTCCACCGGACAGACATCCACGCAACTGGTGTCTTTGGTTCCAATGCAGGGCTCAGCGATGATGTGGGTCATGTTCTGGGTCTCACGCGAGAATTGGGGCTATCCAACCTAGTCATGGTAGAGCAAACTGGTCGAGCATTCATCGGCACTGTGCCCCAAATCTCGGCAGTTGGATTCGCAGTCAAAAACCCTTTAGACCCGTACAAAAAAGCCCGAAGGCCGGTCCAAGAGACCGGCCTTCAGACATGTTCGATCGGACACCCGTCCTTGCTCCTGAGCGTTCCACAATCCTGGAGCACGTGTCCTTGGAGAGCGTGAATAGCTCAGCGGCGACGACGGGTGGCTTTCTTTCTGCGAGTGGCCTTCTTGCGAGTGGCCTTCTTGCGGGTGGCCTTCTTGCGTCGAGTGGCCTTCTTGCGAGTGGCCTTCTTGCGAGTGGCCTTCTTGCGAGTGGCCTTCTTGCGAGTGGCCTTCTTGCGTCGAGTGGCCTTCTTGCGAGTGGCCTTCTTGCGAGTGGCCTTCTTGCGTCGACCGGCCTTCTTACGCGTAGCCTTCTTACGGGTGGCCTTCTTACGTCGAGTGGCCTTCTTGCGAGTGGCCTTCTTACGTCGACCGGCCTTCTTACGCGTAGCCTTCTTACGGGTGGCCTTCTTACGAGTGGCCTTCTTACGTCGGCCGGCCTTCTTACGCGTAGCCTTCTTACGGGTGGCCTTCTTACGTCGAGTGGCCTTCTTGCGAGTGGCCTTCTTACGTCGAGTGGCCTTCTTACGAGTGGCCTTCTTACGAGTGGCCTTCTTACGAGTGGCCTTCTTACGTCGAGTGGCCTTCTTACGAGTGGCCTTCTTGCGGGTGGCCTTCTTGCGGGTGGCTTTCCTGCGAGTGGCCTTCTTACGTGTGGCCTTCTTGCGGGTGGCTTTCCTCCGCGTGGCCTTCTTCTTCGTGGCGCGTTTCTTGGCCATTGTGGTGACCTCCTGAATTCCGCGTCATTGTCGGAGTAATGCGGGCGCAACTAGGCCCTACGGCGGAACGCTCTCCGAATGTTGTACCCGTATCGGACCGGACATGAAAGAGTCTTTACACATTTTATTGTCATACCCCCCCTCTCAAGGGGTATTGAAACGGCTTGTTATCAGCATCTGATCCCCTGGTTTTGGGTTTCAATTCGTTATCCTCACGCCGCGGTTCCTATTGGATCGCGGAGTAAATAGATGATTCACACTCGCATTTTGGACTGTGGCCTAACAGTTCTCGTAGAGCCAATCGCATCCGTTGAATCCTGCTCTATCCACTGGTTGGTACCTGCTGGAACAGCGTATGACCCGGCAGATCGAACGGGAATCAGTACCGTTCTTGCCGAATTGTTGCTGCGTGGTGCTGGTGGTAGAGATAGCCGCCGGTTGAGCGATGACATGGACCGAATCGGGTTGGAACGGGACTGTGGCATCTCCCAGACACATGGATGGTTAGTCGGCAGTGTCCTCGGAAATCACCTGGAAACGTCCCTGGCGCTATTCACAGACGTGATTCGGAGCCCAGAGCTTCCTTCGGAAGCAGTGCCCGCTTGCCAAAGCTTGGTCGAGCAGTCCATTGAGTCGTTGGAGGATGAACCGCAACACGAGGTGATGTTGCACGTTCGGAGACGGCATCACTGCCCTCCATTCAATCGAAGCAACTATGGCTTTTTGGATGTCATCCAGAGTGTCTCTTCTGAGGAGCTTAGGCACGCTTGGAAGGCTGGATTCGTCCCCGAGGGCAGCTTGCTTGGCCTCGCTGGCAATGTTGATCCCGATACAGTTTCCAAACGCCTGGAAGTGCTTCTTTCGGGCTGGAGCGGTAGCCGGAAGGAACCTGAGCCGCAGGGTGTCTCCCAGGGCGGAAAAGGGCATCTTTCTCGAGAATCTTCCCAATTACACCTCGGAATGGGGTGGTCTGGTCCAATTGCACGTGACGAGGACTCGATTCTCGAGAGGCTCGCTGTACGAATATTGGGCGGATCAACCAGTGGCCGCCTATTCACCGAGGTTCGACAGAGGCGTTCTCTCTGTTACAGCGTGAGTGCGGCTTATCGGGCTCGACGTGATGAGGGCGTTGTGTCTCTCTATGCAGGAACCACCCCAGACAGGGCTGCTGAGACCTTGGCAGTCTGTGAACAAGAGATCGATCGATTACAGGAAGGCGTGGACGAGGACGAGCTTGTACGTGCCAAGGTCGGGATGAAGGGGACGACTGTATTTGGTGGGGAACGCACACAGGCTCGTGCTGCGGCACTGGTGAGCGATCAATTTGCGTTGGGGGAGGCCCGCTCGATGCCTGATCGCCTCAAGGAAATTGAGGAGGTTGATCGAGACCGTCTGAATGCGTATCTCGCTGCGAGAACCAAGCCAGAACGGACCATCGTCGCCGTGGGCCCAGAGGCCCCAGGTGACGGTTTCGAAGCCGAGTCACCTTTGTGCCGTCGCCAAGTCAGCCAGGCATGAGAACCCCTGCAGACCACGTCCACGGGCCTGCTAGGATTGGTTGATGGCCCTGCTGACGTTCCCCCATCCTCCCGGTACACGTGTTCGTGTGACACAACAGACGCCACTGCGAGATCGTACGTGGACCAACGCCGTAGAGGGTGTCATACAGCGATGTCGTCAAGCGCGAACCGGTTCCTGGTTTGCTCATTCCAAGGACGACCAACTGTGGTTGGATCGCTTGGAGATCCGTCTCGATGATGGAGAAATTGCGGTTCTGAACCTCGATCAATACAGCGTCGTGGAACCCGTATAGCGGCAGACGAGGCCTCCTGAAAGCCTACAGACAAGTGTTATTCTTCGGTTGACTCCGCCATAGCCTTGTCAGCTGCGGAGTTTGGATCAGGTATGGGCTCAGGCGCTTTGTTGATGGCTCTGCTACCAACCAAGCGAGCTCCATCTGGCAAAACCAGCGTGGCAGCCAGGTCGGCTCCATCTGGAATGGAATTGTTTGGCAGGCTCAACCGTACGAGGTAGGTACGGGTGACTTCATCAAAATGGGAACGGTTTGTTTCGAGGTCAGAGAGGGATAGGACCCAGGTCTCGACGCGACGTCCATCCTTGGACTCCAGGTCAAGTTCCAGTCGTCCGATGCCCCGAGTTGGGTACCCATCACGGTCCAGCAGCTCGATCCTTGCCTCAACTTCACGTTCTCCCGTGCTTGAGATCCAGTAACGGGTCAGGGGATGGACGGAGATCTGCTCTGGCTCGTAGGGGAAGGTCCCTCGCTCCCCAGAGGGCAACTGGGTGGTTGAGGCGGCCCGTTTCACACAACCAGACATCAAGGCCATGCAGAGCCCTATGACCCCAATCCATGCGAGGGTTCGGGGGCAGGGGAGAGTCAAGTGTGATCCTGGGTAACGCACAGGGGCGAGGATATCGACCTACTGGAATAATGGCCGCAGTTGTGACCGCCAGCTTCCTTAAAACCTGTTCTCAGTCCTTCAAACAGAGATCAGAGATCGGAGAGCAGTTGGTCAATGGCCTGATCGAGGTGGCGATCAATGTAATCGTCCGCCCCAATAGCCTCCTGGACTGCTTGGATTCGGTCCCAGCGGACCTCTGGCACCTGGTTGAGGCGGGTCATCAGGTCAGCATGCTCAGAGACCTCGACTCGATCAACGGCCCGTGTGGAATGGTCACCAGGCCTGGTTTGGTAGGCCTCTGGGGAACGTGATGGCGTCTCTGTGTCGAGCCGCCCTTCCCGGGGTCCGTTCACCTCGCGGCCAGGCCCCACCAGGCCACTGCCGAGGGATGCGATATCGAGCATTGCAAGACTCCTTACGGGGCCACATACGAGTTGGGATGTGACGCCGCCGACCAAATTGGTCGGTTTCCTCGAAACTGTCTTCCCTGGAAATGCCAGCCCCAGTCGATAGAACTGGCTTTGGCAGAATCCACCAAGATGACGGAGCACCAAGTCCGCCACCGACCAATACATCGACCCACATGCTCCTGGACCTTGAACTTTCGAATTTGCGGGACTCGTGCTACAAACTCTTGTACAGCAGCTATTTGGCGTACAGATGCCCTGGCCACCCGCCCTGTTGACCGGGGAATGAGGTTTCCCTTTCTGAGAGAATGCATTCGTGCTGTCTTCAACATCCATCCTTAGGTTCAAACTGGCCTTTTTGGCCCTGTTGCTGGCTGGTTGTCAGGGTGCTTCCCAGGGTGATACGGACAAGAAGGTGGCTGGGATCCGCCCGCCTCAATTTGCCGAGGAAGAGGAGGTCTCGGAGTCCGAAGTCGATTTTGGGGAGAACTGGGATGCCGTGGAGGGCCTGCTTTCCAGAGGGCCTGACCAGGGTTCTTCAGCCACAACGCCGGAACCAGTGAAGCGTGCTTACTCGGCACCCCAGGTACCTCGTTATGGAATTTGCTTGGCCACGTTTACCAATGATGATCACGTGGTGAGTGCCCGTGAATACATTCGGCGAATTGGTTTGCTGATGCCCCAGATGATGGAAGAGCTCTCTGTGCATGTCGATAAAGATCATTCGAAGGTGCTCTACGGCGACTTCAAGGGTTGGCAGGATCCTACGGTTGGCAAGGTCACCAGGGAATTGAGAGCCATCCGGATCCAAGGCCGTCCCTTGTTCCTCACCCCGATTCTGACGGAGGTGATCCCACCGCGGGATCCCCGCTCTATTGGTCCCATGGAATTGCTCTCCGTGAGGCTCACGTACCCTGATATCCGCACGCTCTACACGGTTGAAGTTGCGGTCTGGGGAGATTTCGATAGTGGGCAATTGTCTGACACCCAACGTCGCCGGTTGGCAGAGGATTACGCTCGCTCACTACGTCAAGCAGGCCATCAGGCGTGGTATGACCACAACGAGCGTAAGAAGATGAGCACTGTCACCGTGGGTATCTTCGATCACTCGGCGATTGATCCCGATTCAGGTATCCACAGCGAGGCCGTCGAACGAGTTATGAGTCGTTTTCCGGCGAGGCTGGTCAATGGTGAACTACTCATGGAGCCGGTGAGCCCGGGTGATCCCGGTGCTGGCACCAGGGTTCAGAAGCCCCGTATGGTGGAAGTGCCAAGGCTCTAGCGGGTTATTGGGTGGTCCAAAGTCGGGACTAGCACGCGGATGGATGCCAGAGTGTCTTCATCTCAAGGAACGGTTCCACGCACCATGGCGAGCACCGCTCCTCGTGCTTCATCCAGGCAGGGGTCGTGACCCGTTCGTGGTGAATGCGTTTGATGCTTTCGGCAGCACGCTTGCGAAGGTCGGTGAGGTTCTCTTCATCGAGGTTGACCGCTGAGATGGCATTCACTTCACGATGGTCTGCAAGATGTCCAATGAGATCAGCCCGTCTGCCGGTGAGAATGTTGACTACGCCTGAGGGGACGTCCGATGTGGCGAGGATTTCACCCAGGAGCGCGGTGGGTAGAGGATGGGCCTCCGGGGCGATCAGGATCACGGTGTTGCCCACGCACAATGGGGCTGCCAGCATTGAAACGCCCGCCAGCAGGGCGGGCTTGTCGGGTGGCAGCACGCCTACAACCCCCGTGGGTTCCGGAACCGTGATGTTGTAATAGGGCCCCGGAACGGCATTCTGTCCACCCAGGATCTGCTCGATCTTGTCAGACCATCCCGCGAAACTCACCAGCCGATCGATGGTGGCATCAACTTCATCCAGGCGTTGTTTGGGTGGCTGGCTGCCAGCAGCTGCCAAGGCTTCGGCCATCTCGGTACGGCGGCACTCAAGCATTTCAGCCATTCGATAGAGAATTTGGCCCCGGAGATAGCCAGACGCAGCAGACCAACCAGATCGAGCTGCCTTGGCGGCTTCCACCGAATCCCTCAAATCCTTGCGTGAAGCGCGACACAGGTGCACGGTTGTTCCGTGACGTCGATGATGTACCGGGAAGGATTGTCCAGACTCGCTCCGGACAAACCGGCCACCGATGTAGAGCTTCCAGGTCTTGGCGACGTCAATGCGTTGAGGCATGGGTCCCTCCAAATGCGTGCGAAGGTTCACTCGTCTGCTCAGAGCCGAACGTAGGCACGGAGTCCGTGCCGGCCGCCTTCGCGACCGAATCCTGATTCCTTGATGCCTCCAAAGGGGGAGGCGGCATCGAATTGGTTATAGGTGTTGCACCAGATAACTCCGGCTTCCAGCCGTCGGGCCATCTCGAAAATACGGGCGCCTTTGTCTGTCCAGACCCCTGCTGCGAGACCATACGGCGTGTTGTTCGCACGCTTGAGGGCTTCCTCCGGGGTTCGGAATGTCATCACGGCCAGAACCGGACCGAAAATTTCGTCTCGGGCAATGACATGGCTGGGCTGAACACCTGTGAGGAAACATGGGCGGAACCACAGGCCCTTGGTCGGAAGATCCTGGGAATTGACCTCATGAAGCATTGCCCCTTCCGACTGGCCGGTTTCGACGTAGGCGGTGATTTTGTCCAACTGATCTGGATTGTTGATAGCGCCCACGTCGGTGTTCTTGTCCAACGGATCGCCGACACGGAGTGAACGCATTCGATGTTCCAGGCGGCGAACCACTTCTTCCTGGATCGATTCCTCGACAAAGAGCCGTGAACCAGCACAACAGACGTGCCCTTGGTTGAACCAAATGCCGTTGACGATGCCCTCCACGGCTTGATCAAGGGCTGCGTCGGCAAAGATGATGTGCGGACTCTTGCCACCCAGCTCCAGCGTCAATCGGCGATCACCTTTCGCGGCGGCTTCCGCGATTTTCCGCCCAACCTCGGTAGAACCGGTGAAGGCGAGCTTGTCGATGCCCTGGTGGGCAGCCAAGTGCTGCCCAGTACGTCCTGCGCCAGTCACGATGTTGACGACACCCGGGGGGAGATCGACTTCCTGGAGGATCTCTGCCAGTCTCAGAGCAGTGAGTGGCGTGGTTTCAGCTGGCTTCAGAACACAGGTGTTCCCACAGGCCAGGGCGGGCGCCAGCTTCCAGGCAGCCATCAGCAACGGGAAGTTCCACGGAATGATTTGGCCACACACACCAACCGGTCGTGGCGAAGCACCAGCAAATGCCCATTGGAGCTTGTCTGCCCAACCAGCGTGATAGAAGAAGTGCCGGGCTGCTAACGGGATGTCAATGTCCCGGGATTCCTTGATCGGTTTGCCACCATCCATGGTTTCCAGCACCGAGAGTTCCCGGGCACGTTCCTGGATCCTGCGGGCAATTCTGAACAGGTATTTCGCACGTTCTTGTCCACGAAGGCGTGACCAGCCGGGCAACGCCTTGCGTGCCGAAGCCACGGCATCATCAACATCCTTCTCGTTTGCGGCGGCAACCCGGGCCAGTGGTTGGCCCGTAGCCGGGTTGGCAGTATCGAACCAACGGCGGGAACGGGGCGATTGGAATTCCCCATCAATGAAGAGACCGTATCGGTCTTCGATTTCCACCGGAGTGCGTTCTGGGGCTGGGGCGTACTCCCAACTGGCTGATGTTGCCACGTTGACCGGGACCTTGGTCGTGCTGTCGGGCGTCCTGTCGGTCATAGAAGTTTCTCCACATCAAGCCTCGGAAAAATCGTGGGCTGCCATGTATCGGTGTCGTTCCATTCGGATGAGTTGCCGCAGGAGGTCATTGGTCAGAGTCGAGGCCCCGAATCGGAACAACTTCGGAGTCAACCAGTCATCACCCAGGGTTTCCTTGACCATCGCGAGTTGGTGCAAGGCAGCCTTGGCCTTGCGGATACCACCGGCTGGCTTCATGCCAATCCGGACGCCCGTTGCAAACCAATGGTCACGGATTGCTTCGAGCATGACCAGGACTGCAGGCATCGTGGCTGCTGGAGCGATCTTGCCTGTTGATGTCTTGATAAAGATCTCACCATCCCGGATTGGCCCCGTCGATGCAGCTGCTTCGATCGCCAGGTCACTGGCTCGACGAATGGCGTCGTAGTTTCCCAGTTCGCCGGTTTCCAGAATGATCTTGAGATGGGCCGGGTGAACGGTTGAGCGGACTTCGCGAATTTCCTCGGCAACTTCCTCGTCTCGTCCAGCCAGGAAGGCTCCACGGTTAATGACCATGTCGATCTCATCGGCACCCGCTGCGACCGCCTCGGCGGCATCTCGGAGCCGGACTCCGAGTGGGTATTGGCCGCTTGGAAAACCCGTTGCCACGGAGGCGACACGAACACCTGTTCCCTCAAGCACCTGCTTGGCGATGGGGACGAGATTCGGATAGACACAGACGGCGGCTACCGAGGGGAGTGGATTGTCCAGCGCGCCTTCCCATGGCCGAATGGCTTTACGACACAACGATCGGACCTTCTCCGGGGAATCAGAGCCTTCCAGGGTGGTCAGGTCAACCATGGAGAGTGCCAGGCGAAGACCTTGCTTCTTGGCACCTTCCTTGATCGAACGACGCGTGAAGGACGCGGCTCTTTGCTCGAGCATGATGGCGTCAACGGGGTGAGCGACCATGAAGCCAGTGTACGGTTGAGCCGCAGGCAGCGTGAGAGGGAAATAGAAGCTGGCCGCGTGAGCCTTCAGGGACGGGGCACACGGGATGGTGGGGACTGACCATGGTCGAAGAGCCGTGTCAGAGCACCGCCATCCAGCAGCTCGATCGTACGGTTCGTTTGGCCCCCCGTGAGCTCATAGATCAGGAGCCATCCAGCAGCATTGTCAAGAATGACCAGGGATTGAACCTCATTGTTCACGGCGCCGTTCCGGCCACTCATGGTCAACATCGTGTAGCCGCCGCCCTCGGTCACCATGTCCGCTTGGACCAGTGTCGGGCCATGACCTCCAACCTGGAAGAGGACGAGTGCGAAGAGCACAATCGCTGTTGTGCAGAGTGTTATGCGTGAGATGACCGGTGTTTGATGAGGCATTGTTTTCAGCGCGACCTCTGAAGCGTCTGCACATCCTTAGATACATCCCTTTGGTTCAACGGAATGAGCATGCGTCCGGATCGGTCCCAGCCTGTGGCTACCAGTTTCATGCTATGTGTATCAAACAACCACAAAATATCTTCGTTCCCAATCCCAGAACGAGTCGTGATGGTGAGGGCCTTGCGACCTGGCTGAAATTGTCCAATGGCGCTCGGCGCAAAGCTGACGACACCCAGAAGCACGACAAGGAAAACATTCAGTGCCAGCAATCCCCAGGGGCGGGATCGAGGTGCGTTCAAGCGAACATGTGGGTCACTTGACATCTTTGCGTTTCGAGGGAATCAGGTTCACGGCCACGACAAGAATGAAGCAGAGGAAGGTGATGGCCATTCCAATGAGGGGCATGGGGGGACTCAGATTGGATGCCGGGGCCGGTGGGCTGCCTACTGGAGGCAAGGCAGCCATGGCGACTTGTGTCCCCGCCAGGAGCAAGCCGATGGTGACCAGGATCAAGAGGGTGTTTCGGGTCATCTGCATTCCGTGAGTCTACCAGAGCTCGGATTGATCAGGAGCCGCTCTGAAAAGCGGGGTTGTCAGGTCGGTTCACCACGAAGCGGAATGCTTGAGTGAGCGCCTAGGGCATTAAAAATCCGCATGGTCGCATCGGATCGATTGAGGGTGTAGAAGTGGAGCCCCCGAACACCCTGGTCCAGAAGGTCATTGCATTGTTCCGAGGCCCACTGAACCCCGATCTGCTCGACGGCTTCCGGTTCATCCTGGTGCTTATGAATACGTCGTTGGAGGCGAGCCGGAAAATTTGTTCCAGCAGCCAATTCAGCCATGCGCTTCATGGTTCCAAGGCTGGTGATTGGCATGATGCCGGCGATTTTCGGCAGATCGATTCCATTCAATTCACACTGTTCGCACCAGTCGTAGTAGACCCGGTTATCAAAGAACATCTGGGTTGTGATCCAATCGGCCCCAGCGTCCACTTTGGCCTTGAGATGGTCCATGTGTTTCAGGCGGTTGGGTGTTTCAGGATGCCCTTCTGGGAATCCTGCTACACCAATGCCGAAACCCCTGGGATCACTGTGCCCTCCGACTTCAGCGAAAGCTTTCACACGTCTCACCAAGTCTGCTGCATGAGGGAACTCTTCCGATGCCGAGTCGTATTCAGTCACATCTTCTGGTGCATCACCCCGCATGACCAGGATGTTACTGATTGCATGTTCGGCGTACCGAGCCAGGATCTCATCCAATTCCGATCCAGTTTGCATCACGCATGTGAGATGCGGAACCGGGTCGAGTTCATCGCTTGCCTTCAATGACACGACCAGGTCATGTGTACGTTGTCGTGTAGAGCCTCCGGCCCCGTATGTGACGGAGACAAATGACGGCGCCAGGGATTTGAATGCATCGAGGCGTACAGCAAGATCCCGAGCTGCTGAGTCCGATCTTGGCGGAAAGAACTCGAAGCTAATCGTCGTGGTATCACGCTCGAGAATGTCCCGAATGTGCATTCCAGCATCATACTCGCGGGTCGGAGGCTGCTATGCATCACGGAGAAGCCACGATCTATACTCCTGGCCGACATGCCAGAACGTTCTGACATCCCGAGACCGACAGTCAAGCGATTGAGTCTATATCTCCGTGAGGCGGAACGACGCATCGAAGCAGGTGCGACCACGATTAGCTCACGGGAACTTGGTGAGTCGATGGATATCGCCGGGACTCAGGTTCGCAAGGATCTGGGCCATTTCGGCCAAATTGGCAAATCTGGCATCGGGTACCAAGCTTCCAACCTCGTGGCTACGTTGCGTAGGATCCTTGGACTGGATCGCTCCTGGCGAGCTATCGTGATTGGTGTCGGCAACATCGGACGGGCACTACTCGCCTATCCGCAGTTTGCGCAGAGAGGCTTCCACATCATGGCAGCCTTTGACCAGGACCTCGCCATCGTTGGTCAGGAATTGGGGGGCATCGAGGTGCGTTCGATGGACTCGTTGATTGACTTCGTTGCGGAACAGGATGTGCACCTGGGGCTCGTGGCCGTGCCTGGCGAAGCTGCTCAGCAGGTTGCGGAACAACTCGTCGAAGCCGGTATTAAGGGCATCCTCAATTTCGCACCCACGCGTTTGCATGTTCCGGTCGGAGTTGTCAGCGTAGATTTGTCTCGCTCACTGGAAACACTGGCATTCCAGGTGACACGAGGGTTGACCGGCGAGGCTACTGCAGACGACTAATTGTCTCTTGAAGATCAGGCGCCAGCCTTTTCGGCTGCCGGTGCCTCCGTGACTTCAGTGTCGCCAAAGATCGCCGTGCCGACACGCACAATATTGGCACCACACTCCACGGCAACCTCGAAGTCCTTGCTCATGCCCATTGACAAGATGTCAAAGTGTTCGCCACCAGCACCACTACGACGAATCTCGTAGAAAAGCTCATTGACCCTTTGGAAGACGGGCCTCGCCTCCTCGGGGTCATCGACAACCGGGGCCATGGCCATCAGTCCTCGAACACGAATCGTGATCATAGTTTCGATCTGTTCGATCAGATGACGCACTGCTGCTGGGGCAATCCCGTGGCGACCACGATCGTCCGAGGGATTAATCTGAACCAATACCTCGACAGGGGATTCAGAGTTCTCAGTTCCAGACTGGATTTCTTCGGCAAGACGAAGTGAATCCACGGAGTGGATCAGGCGAACTTGCGGAAGCACCTTGCGTGCTTTGTTTCTTTGAAGGTGTCCGATGAAGTGCCAGCGGGCTTGATCTGTATCGCCACCCCCACCAAGTGCACGGCGTCGGTCAAGGAACTCCTGGACCTGGGGTGCGATCTTCAGGAAGTGCTGAACGCGACTTTCACCAAAATCAATATGACCAAGTTCAATGAGTTCACGGACTTGGTTCATGGCCGCGTATTTCGTGACCGCGACCAGGTGTACCGGGTCATGCTCTCGGCCGACCCGGGCCTTGGCCTCATTGATGCGTTGGCAGACGGACTCGTAGCGTTGGCGGGTAGATTCACCATCCATGGTGACGGTACTCCTCGTGCTCGGTCATGAGGATACGCGTAGGCGTCACATGGCTCAAGCTGGGAACGGAACGGGTACCGTCTTGTCCGCGACCCGGAGCCTCAGTTGCTCGGAGCCACCATGGAACCGGCCAGATCTGCAGGGGTCAGTCCGGTGTCGGCGGCGCCCCCGAGGATGCTGTTGGCCACGAATCGACTGCTTACGGCGACTTCATTTGAATTCAGGCCTGCCCGTGCAAGGTCCTTGAACGTCCGCTGCATGCCGGCCATGTAGGCCTCGGCCTGGGGATCAGCACCAGAGGAACTCAGCCAGGAGGCAAAGTCGCTGCTGGGTGCATTCGCGTCCGCAGACTTGAACTGGGTGAAAGCCTGCTGAAAAGCTTGGGCCATGGGGGCCGTGTCACGTGTAGCCAACTTTTCAGAGGTCATGTTTGGTTGGCTTGTGAGAACCGCCTCGAACTGCTTGATGGCATTTTGTGCTGCCGGGGCGTTCAGGCGTTGCTGGTTGATCCGAACAATGCCTGGAGTGCTCGAATTTGGGCCCTCGACAATCGTGGCAGCAAAGTCGTTGACGACAGCTTGACGCTGGCCACCCGTGATTGGAATGACCTCGATGCCAAAATCAGCCAAGCTGATGCCCAGCGGGGTGGCATCCTGGGTTGGGACTGCAATTTCCTGTTCTGCCGGGAAGATTTGGGATTCAGCCGCGATAGAGTCCCCGATTTCTGAAAGTAAGGCGTCCAGGTTGTCTCCCACTTCCGTACCCAATCCGTTGTCCACAGGGAATGCCGGCGTCGGTGTCGGTGTCGGTCTGGGTGTCGGTGTTGGCGAAGGTGATGGCCCAGGTTCAGGACCAGGACCAGGGCCAGGGCCAGGGCCAGGACCAGGACCAGGACCAGGACCGGGACCAGGACCAGGCGGATTAATGGGCGATCCGGGCACCAGCATGCCAAGCAGGTTATCTCCCTGGATCTGTAGCTCGAGATCAGCAAGCGTGACGGGGCCGATTGTTGCAAAGGTTTCGTTGGCAAGTGCTCCGCTGAAGGGGATCCCGTTGGCCGTTGCAAAGATCGGATTGTTGGCAGCAGTGCCTCCGTAGGTTGGGGCTACGCTGAAATCGATGTCGCCATTGGCGATGATGGCCGTGGAACTGGAGAGCCCCGAACCGTTGGCATAGTGGACGGTCAACGGGTTGCGTCGCAGGATCTCGATTTCGGGTGCTGTGACCGCAAGGTCACCTGAGACATTAAAATCGCCGATCGTAATTTTCTGAGCCGCAGCAATGTTGAGGTCGCCTGCGGTTGACATGGACTGCAAGTCGCCAAAGCGGACGTTCCCGTTGAAGGAGTGAATATCGAAGTTGTCCGAGAAGACGGAGATGGTTGCGGTCCCGTTGTTCACTAACCAATGGTTGCTGTCACCATTGAGCACGATGTCTCCTTGAGCATGAATCAAGTTCGTGCCGGGATCCAGAGTGTCCTCTCCAAACTTCATGAAGCCGCCAGCGGCCAGCCAGGCATCCTTCAGCGGCGCGGCAGCGCCGATGTTGCCGGTGATATGCATGTTGGTTCCGGCGTCATAGAACAGGCCATTATCGACTCCGCTCAACATATCGATGTTGCCAACCGAACGGATGAAATAGTCTGCTGAAACCCGGGTCTGACCAGCAGGGTTGGCAAGCAAGATGCCGTTCTTTGTGATGAGGTCAAGTCCACCACCAACCCGACGAAGATTGGTTACGGGATTTCGATCGAGGTCCGTGTAGAACGTGAGGGCTGCCTCAGGTGTCTCCAACTGGAGATTGGCATCCACGTAGGCAAGACTGGTACTCACAGCAACCTGTGACCGTGGGAACCAGATGGGTACGGACAGATCATCCAGTGAGTAGGGCACCGGGCCCAAGGATTCCACGACATCCATGTCCTGCATGGACACGATGCTGATAGTTCCGAAATCCAGGGGATTGGTGTTCTGTGATCCTCGGTTGGCCTTGAGTTGGCCGTTCACTGACAACTTGTCGCCAATGACTTGAACGGTGCCGCCCGTGCCGCTAAAGACTCCAGCACTGGCGGTCAACTTGGAGTTCTCGAAGAGCACCTGGTTGTTCTCGCTCAGTGAGTTAATAAAACCGCCGTTGCCATCGTGCCATGCGTTGGCACGAACCACGCTTCCATCAAGGAGGAGCGTCGAAAGGTAACTGTGGAGATGCACATTTCCACCGTTGCCTGGTTGGGCCACCGTTGAATCGGCATCTGCGGAAATCACACCACTTGTGCCATTGACGATGACTGGGCCAGAGACTCGAATCTGTCCTCCATCAGTGCCCTTCGATTCAATGGTGCCTTCGTTGTACACCAGTCCTGCCAGGGCAACGGCGTCGATCTTGCCGCCATCAGCGGAAATCGTGCCGGTGTTACTGATTGCGAACCCGAACAGGTCACCTGCGGCCATTGCCACGTGTTTGGATCCCCGGATTTCGCCGCTGTTGTGGATGCCACGGGAGCCGAGATGCGAAGGTGTCTGGACGCTGTCAGTTGGTTGATAGAAGTCGTCAGTGCCGTCAGTATCCATGCCAAAGTCTTGGCCGTTCAGACGGAGGCTGACGACGTCACCGAGTGATTTGACTGTCATTTCATCGGTGAGGGTCAGCCCACCAGCCATGACAATTGTGGGGGCTTCGATCGTGCCACGGTTGGTGATGCTCCTGCTGATCAGGACCATATTGTCCAGTGCCTTCAGCGAAGCGCCTGGCATGACCTTGATGCCGTGGTTCCCAAATGAGCTGAAGGTGTAACCGTTGGGGTTGTTATCCAGAAAGTCAGAATCCACGAGGAGGCTGCCCGTTGCAGCCAGGAAGGTGCCGACATCGACGTGACTGCCGTTGTAGAACGTCACTCCAGCAGGATTGATCAGGCCAATGGTTCCGGTGCCGGTGATTGATCCATAGATGTGCGAGGGATTATTGTGAGCAACCTTGTTGAGCACGCGGAAATTCGGATCGGTATGAGAGTGGAAATGGACGCCAAAGGCATTGCCACCTGAACCAAAATGCCCAATGTTGAAGCTATCCCAGTTGATCAGGGCGGTTGAGCCATTGAGGTACACGAACTGGTTATGCGAACCAGGGTGATGAACGATTTGACCAGAGCCAATACTGAAGGTTCCACCCTCGGGCAGGTTCTGGCCCAAGGCTGGTCCGGTAGCGAGTCCCATGATGACGCCAGCGGAAAGGAGTCCACTTCGCCGGGTCGTGGCCCTCGCAATTCGAACACACGCATCGCGGATAGATCCAAATTTGGGGATGTTCCTCATCGGTCTCGCTCCTGGGGACTCTTCCGGTCGAGTCGGATTGCACAAACCCCTGTGGGGCCCACCAGTGCACTTGCCTCTGACTCAACTTGATTGTGCCACCGATTGTACCTGCCGGCCGTAATCTTCCTCTAGTGATGGTCCCATAAGGCCCAAGGACAGCTATTTCCTGTCCAAAACCCTAGCCTAAATGTGAGGAATCACCAGAGAAAGGTGCCAGTCACGTACAAACGGCTGCTTCCTGCCTCTGCCAACCCGAACTTGAGGTCGTGAAGAGCGAATCCCCAGTCCAATTGGACCCTCAAATTCGACTTGTAGAGGAACTCAAGACCAATTCCAGCACCAAGAAGGGTGTTATTGGCCTCGAAACCCTCATTGCCACCCTGGAAGACATAGGCAGCATCAAAGAAAGCTTTGAAGATCAGGTCCCAATCGGGTCGGCCATAGACATGCTGGGGAGCCATTCGGAAGTCGCCGCCCATAAATTCCAGCGGCTCTGGCTGTACAGCGAAGGTTCGAGGGAGGTGGAAGCGATATTCCACAGATCCGAAGACAGCGTTATCACCTGCCACCACGGACTGGGCATAACCTCGCACCGAGTACATACCGCCTTGGATGCTTTGGAACTGGGGTACCAGGCGGCTTCCAAAGCTGTATTGACCGGAGAATCGAAGCGCCAACTCATGGGCGAGGGTGGAGGACTCGGGTGTATCCGGATCAGACCAACCAACCGGATCAAGCAGTGGTTCCAGGAAGGTGGAGAGTGCAGCGCTCCAATTGAGACGGGCCCAACGTTCAGAGGGATCAATGCGTCCCAGGACTGTCAGCTCATCCATGTTCTGCGACATCGGGCTTCCCTCGATGCCGATCATGCCCTGGAAAAGTCCCTTGTTGTCTTGTCGCGAAAATTCCACTTGGGCGTAAGGCAGAACGAATCCCGCCTGGCCGCTCTCTTCGAGCAGATCGTTGTTGACCTTGACCTTCTGGTAGTTCACACCAGGAACGAGGTCGATGAAGAAGGGACCGTCTTGGAAGATGTTGAACGACAACTGACCACCTGCGGACCACGAGTACCCCGTGAACTGCACGAAGTCCTGTCCGAACTGATCATTGACGAACTTGTTCCAGGTGCCAATCGCACTGCCGCGTACGCGGTTGTCCTCCGACAAGCGGAATTGGTAGGAACCGAGCACCGCGTTCGTCCGCTTGAAGTTCGACGTGACGTACTCCAGTGAGAGGATGTCATCGTTGCCTGTCAGCTGCGAGTGGAAGAGCCCAAATCGCTGGCGCAGGCTTCGCTCTTGGGGCGTGCCGGTGTTGCCGATCTCATAGTAGATAGTGAGCGGGTCCGGTTCGAACACGAGGTAATCGAGACTGACGCCTCCCGGGACTGCGGAGGCTGCTACAGAAGCCTCGACGTTTCGTCCAGGATGGCGATTGAGATGGTGCACGTAATCAGCCAAGTCCGACTGGCGAATGAGGTCGGCGCGTTCGTCAGCCGGAGTTTCACCGGACTCATCGTGGGGACGCGATGGCGATGATTCCTTGATGGACTGATGGGTTTCATGATTGAAGGTTTCGTCTTCAGGAATTCGGTCACCTTGCGCAACGGTTCGTGTTTCAACGACCCTTCCGACGGTAATCAGGATCGTGAGTTCAGTATCCCCTGGAGGGCGGAGATCCTTACCGAGTTCCGGGCCACTGCTGATCTGGGAGGGATCGGGGATCACGAAGACGCCCAAGAGGTCATCATCAATCAGCACGCGGCTGATGGCGGTTGAAATCGTGGCGATTGCCGAACTCCAGAAGACGCCCCCGCCCTCTTCATTCAACTGCTTCAACGAGGTCTTGGCGATATTGACGCCTTGGCGTGGCCCGATCCAGTTGCGATCTCCCTCATCGGTATCGATATAGCCCAGCAATATGGGCATTTCTATGAAGCCCGAGGTCGGCGGCAGATGTGGATGCTGGTACTGGTACTCCACATCAAATGGATGAACGATGTAGGGAACACCATCAACCAATGGGTCGGGCTCTTCAATACTGGGTTGTTTCGTTTCCTGTTCAACAACAGGCGGGCTGGTCTCAGTATCTACCTGTTCCGATGGCTTGGGCGTTGTCTTGGTTGTTGGAACGGACGGTTCGGAAGGTGCCGTTGGTTTACGGGGAACGTCAACCGGCTCACTCTTCGGCTGATCCGTCGTGGTCGGTGGAGGGGTGGCATCCGTCTGCTCGGCTGGAGGCATTGCTTGCTTCGGCACGTCTTCCTGATCAGCTTCGATCGAGAGTTCCAGAACGAGTTGATCATCGCGTTCAATCAGGGCGGAGGTTGTGGCGTGCTCGAACCCCTGCTGTTGTAGATGGGACGCGACAGCCGTGGCAATCGTCTCTAATGCGGTCTCATCGAATTGGCGACCGCCTTCACCGATGTAGTTACGAATGGATTGCACGAGAACTCGGCGACCCTGGTCCGGTGCCGTGTACTTCCCATCCCGTTCTCCCAGTCGAACTTCAACGGATTGGACACTCGCGGCTTCGATCAGGAGGGGATTTGGAATTCGCCAACGTGCTTCCACGGAGTTGATGGTCCAGAACTGGCCTATTGCAGGCGCAACAGCCTGGCTGGTTTCAGACAGTGGCTGCAGGTTCGCCGGAAGATTTGGGTTGGGAACGCCACCCTCCAGGGGGAGATGTGTGACAAGGTAGATGTCGACGGTTCCGGGCATCCCTTCGACTGGTATCTGCCGGGGGGTCACCGTGGCGCCGATGAGGCCGTCCTTCTTCAAGTGTTCGGCAATGGTCTTGGCAAAGGCTCTGATGACGCTGGTGGTGCACTGTGCGCCTCCCATGCGATTCATGGCCTCGATATCGGTTCGGATCGCCGGGGCACCATCAACAGCAGGAGCGAGTCCTTCGGAGGTACGACGCACCATCATCGCGACGGTGTTCAGATCATCACTGTCTGGTAAGAGATCATGCTCTTCTTCCCACATGATCTTGATTGATTGGACGTTGACCGTATCGGCTAGTCCTTCTGACACCATGCCAAGCATCAGGATTGGCAGAAGGAACCACCACGCACATTGACAACACGCCCATTGGCGTTTGAAGCAGATTCTGGATGATGCGTTTGGCTGCATGCGACGGATTAGTCAACTGGATCGATGTGGGGATCGCCTGCTAGGTCTCTTAAACAGGATTGAATCGAAGCCACGCTGGCCCTGTTCGGTCGTACAGCGTCGCGGTGGGCCATCTTCCTGTCAAGACCGGGTTTGAGCGAGAGGTTGTGGACTTCACCGGGATTCTCTCATTCGCGAGCCCTCTCCGGCTTTACGGACGTTTGATCGCCCGGGAGGAGGGGTATGAGTCTTCGGGGATCTTGGAATTCGACTGAATTGGGCTTCTAAACGGGCCGAAAGAGGGGCCGGAGGGACTCAACAGCAGATTCCGATTTTGAGGGTTGTCCTCAAATCATTGAGATTGAATCAGGAAACGGACCCATGAATGCACTGATTATCGTCACTGCCGCCCTCACCGGCCCCATTTCCAGCGACATTGAACCCGTCGTGGCCACCGTGGTTTCAAGCCATGTCACGCAGGTTGCACCGGCCGCCTTTGATATTCCGACTTCGGTGCTTGCCCTCGGAGCCGGAGACTCACTCGGTTGCCAGATGTTCGCCATGGAGTTGGTGGTTCGAAACGAAGTCGCTTCGACCAGCATTGCTTCTGCTGAGTGAGCACAGTCAATCAATGCGGCCGGATGCATACTGTGCCAACAGTGCGTCCAGCCGCTTCTTTTCTGTGCCTTGCTTGATGCCTGCTGAAGCCTGTTGGATCAATCTGACTGTCCTCGCAGTGCCGAACTGTCGAGACAGATGCGGCCCCAGAACTTCGATGTAGCTCGAAGGCAACGGACCAGTCACCTCCTGCTCTAACAACAACAAGGTGTCGTCGTCGGTGCTTGATGCCAACGATGGCCCGATCAATTGCCACAGCATGTCCCGTTGCAGCCGGGATGGTTTGCTGACCATCGGCCAAGCCTTGAGAAAGGCTTGGCGATCCTGCAGCCGGAAGAGTGGTCCGAGCATGATCGAAGCTGACTTGCCATTCATCAGTTTGTTCTGGATACCGAAGCTCCACATGTTGCGAGCCAGATCATCTTCGCCGAGAAGGTTGAGGGCCCGGAGCGTCATCGTGAGCCGTTCCGGAGAGGGAGACTCTGCCGTGCTTCTCATGAGGCGTTCTGCCTCGGAACGCACGTTCAGTCCTCGAGTGGAGGCATCACGGGATTCTGAGGGTGTAATTCTTGGTCGAGTGGAAAGCGAGGGTGAACCAGCGGTCATCAATGGATCGCCAAGCGTGTTGATGCGCCAGGGACGCGCAAAGGGCCCCTGGTCTTCCCACCAGCGACCTGCAGCCAGGAAGGGCACCAGAACCGCCAGTCGCTTGGCGAATTCCGCTGGGGGGACAAAGGCCGCCAGGAATGGTTCATGGGAGGATCCCACGTAGGCATAGACCCCGTGTTCAAGCCAACGACCACCAATGGTGTTGGCATGACTGGGATCCTGGAGTGACCAGCTATGGATCATTTGAAGAATGGCAGGCGAGGACAACACGGGCACATCATTGGACGTACCCCGTGTGGTTCCAAGATCGAAAAAGTCTCGGTTCCCCTTTGAATTCATCATGATCAGATCTTCATGGAGGCCACCTGAAGACATCAATCGAAGCATCGGGATCGTCGCGTTCTCAGTCAGGGTGCATTCGTATCCGAGTTCAGTGAGATCATGGGCAGCTGTGGCCATGTCGTATTGCATCCACTGGCCGTCCTGGGGATAGCCGTTGCACAACCAGGCCGTATTGGGCACAAGGAAGAGGCTGCACATTGCGGCGTACGACGATTGAATCTCGTTGCCATTGATCCAGCCCACGATGGCGTAGCGGTGTCCATCTTTTCTTCGGCCAAGGACGTCAGTGATTGCCATCGGATCCTCTGGGCCGACATTGGGGGCATTCACGCGAGCCGTTGCAGGGAGATCGGCTCGGACTCTGGCCGGCAGGTTGCGACAGATGGTGATGGCATCAAGCTCATCGCCCAATGCCTTCCATGTCAGTCCCGTTTCTTTACAGCGTTCACGGACTTCTTGTGCCAACGCCTTGGTCTTGGACGCCCCCAGGATTGTGCCACCACCACCCAGTGGTCCATCCAGCGTGGCAATAGCCTGCCCACGACCAACCGCCAGAGCGATCGCAGCCGGCAGGGCCTTGGAGGATTCTGTTGTCAACACCAAGCCCAAGGGCTTGAGACCTTGTCGTGTCATGGCAGCCTGGTAGGTTTCCCCAGACTGCGCGCCCCAAGCATGGGCAAGAATCAACTGGAAGCGTTCCATGATCGATTTGTCAGGTGGGGTGACCGGCCCTCGTTGAATGACCTGGGCGGGTTTCAATCGCCGGATAAACATCGGTGCCAGGTGATCGTCTTCCAACAGGACCGGCCAATGACCCTTTGTAGACCAATGGGCCATTTCATCAATCCAGGTGTCCATGTCCGGCACGATTACAACTTGGTCAACGAGGGGAATCTGGTTGGAGCGATGCAATGAACGGGCACCAAGTTTGACGGGCCAGGGAACGTTCTCAGATTGAGTTGACGGTTGCGTGATGAGCAAAAGGGCAACTAGTTGAAGTGGCAGTATGGACATGGCACAAGTGTAGGGCCTGCTTAGCCCGTATCCTGCTTCTCCGGTTCAGGTGTTGGATTGGGCCGTTGCCCAGCACCCTGGCTCCATGGAGATTCGTGCGATGCCTCTCGATTACCGCGTCATCTCACTGGGGACTTTGGCAGTGAACACGCTTTGGCAGGAAGGGGGCCCTGTTCGGACCCCCCACGCGACCACGAGCCTGGTCCTGGCAGATCCCTGCCGAATTCTCATCAACCCTGGTTTACCGGCCCAGGTCCTCCATGCTCGTCTCGGGGAGCGATCTCCTGTGCAGCCTGAAGAGGTGACCCATGTGTTCATGACAAGCCTTGCTGGAGATCACCGCCGTGGCTTGGGTGGCTTTCCCAATGCCGTGTGGTTAGCGCATGAACCAGAGTTAACTCATGCGAGGACGAGGCTCCAACAGGAACTGGACGAGGTCAGGAACCATGCCGACGAGGAGACGGTGGCCTTGTGCGAAGCACGCCTCGCACCGCTTGAACGCATCGGCGAGGCCCCAGACCAAATCGTGCAGGGCGTTGATTTGTTTCCACTGCCTGGCGTGACGCCTGGAACCTGTGGACTGTTGTTGTCCCAACCACGCGCCACGGTGCTCATTGCTGGCGATGCCGTCGCTACGGCAGAACACATGGAACAGGGAAAAGTCCTCCAGAGCAGTGAAGATCTCGAACAAGCCCGAGAATCTTTCCGAGAAGCCATCGAGATCGCTGACATCATCATCCCCGGTCGAGACAACATGCTGGTTCGTTGATGTTCATGTCACGAGCGTGGGCACGAGGTGCACCAGAAAAGCGATCGGCGGCTGCCGTCATCAGCCGGCAACCGCCGAGTCGTCCGTGTGGGACCACGCGTCCCTCGGAGCGAGAGAGAGGAATGGGTACCCGGTGCCAGGTAGACACCGAGCCCCGGTACAGAACCCCGCTCGGGGAGGCGTACCGATGCGGGGTGGGATTCAAGACATGGAGGCGTCAGTCTCGTCTCACCCAGACAATCTGATTCACGGGGGTGCCGTGCAAACGGCAATGGCGAAAATACGGCAGAGTCATCGATCCTGGGGGCCTGGACGTGCCGTTTGATCCGTTTGCATGGGATTGCAAGCCGCTGAGCCTACAATCTGGGGATGACGACCACGCACATCGCGCTGTATGCCGGCTCCTTTGACCCGATCACGCTGGGCCACCTGGATGTTATTCGACGTTCCCGCCGTCTCTTCGATGAGATCGTTGTCGGCGTGGGACAGAATCCAGACAAATCGTGGTTGCTCCCCATCGAGGAACGGACCGCGATGGCTTCTGAACTCGTGGCCGAAGTCGTCAAAGCGGAACCTGGTTCTGGAGCGGTCCGGGTTGAATCCTATGCAGGATTGACGGTTGACTTTGCTCGTGACATCGGCGCGACCGCGTTGTTGCGAGGTTTACGCAATGCCACGGATACGGCGGCGGAATGTCAATTGGCACTTGCCAACCGACACGTGGCTGATATCGAAACGGTTTTCGTGCTGCCATCACAGGAATACGGATTCACATCATCGAGCCTCATCCGTCAGATAGTTGCCTTGGGCGGAGACCTCAAGGGACTCCAGGGCGTGGTGCCGCAGGTTGTGATTGACCGCTTGCGAGACATCCGATCGGATGAATCACCGGCACTGCGAGGACGGACGATGGAGGGGACCTGGGGCGTGGACTAATCCCGTCGCCTCAACCGCTCACATTGGATTCCGCGAGTGAATCCAAGCCAGCAGATCGCAGAATGGTCCGGAAGTTCTCGGAGAACACGAAGTTCTCTTCTGGAAAGGCCATGCCAGCCATGTTGTGGTCCACATGGCTGAACATGAGATCGACTTGCCCCACAACCGACCAAGTGTCTTCTTTGGGTTTCCGAAAAAGGACGGTGCCACTTGTCGCGGCACCGGCTTCGTCGATCCGATCGAGGGTAGCGTCATAGCGAATAGTCGAGCCAGGCACGATATCTGTATCAAGTCGGACGGTTGTGATCTTGGCGAGCACGACCTTTTCTTTGAAGGCGTTGACCGCGCCGACAAGAATGCCCGCCGTCTGGGCCATGCCTTCGATCATGAGAGATGCTGGCATGATGGGTTGTGCAGGAAAACGTTCATCCGCTGCGAAGTGATCGTGTAGATGATCTTCTGCCAACGAAACATTCTTGACCGCAGACATGCGTTGGCCCGGTTCAAAATCGATGATCTGGTCGATCCACATCCACCGCATGGCAGCATGCCTCCGGCGAGGCTCAGGCAGGACTCGTTTCGCTGTTCAGCTTACCTTGTACGAATGCGACCAGTGACTGGACCGTGATGAGGTCAGCGACGCCGGCCAGGCTTCGATCGGATTCAAAGGAATCAAGATCCAGGTGTGGCATTCGTTCTCGCAACATTGCCATGCCAGCGTCGGTAAAGGTCTCGTCCTTGACCCACTCGGCATTGTCCATCAGGTTCTCTGGAAAGAGTTCACCCTGTTCGATCTTGAACTGACGGTCATCCGTTGAGAAGGTCTTCTCAAGGCGAAACTGGATGTCGAGGAAATCGATCGATTCGGCGCCGAGATCGGCGACGAGTTTCGCGTTCGGGGTGACTTCGTCCGAGTCGACACCGAGGGCTTCTTCCAGCACCTCGCGAATATTGTCGAAGATCTCTTCGGGGCTCATGGCCATGGATCCTTACAAGCTCGATGGTGAGTGAGTCGGTCTAATTGGGCTCAGACCTTGATTGGACGCATGGTAAACCTTCCAGAGATAGCTGTCTCCTCGGCGGGACTGGCTCCCTCGTTTCGGCGGACAATGCCCTTTCCCTTGCAGGACCACTGGCCCAGGTCATCCCGCTTGAGTGCCGTGACCTCCACCTCGAGCTGCTCTCCAGGCTTGACCATCGCTCCATACTTGAGTGACTTGACCTCCCCAAGCACGAGTCGTTCGGATTCACCGTCCTGGAGTAGCCGCCGGGCGGCCTGGACCAGGGACTCAAGCATCAGGACCCCAGGGAGGATTGGGAAGCCAGGAAAATGGTCGCCCAGGTATTCCTCTGCGGCAGTGACATGCTTGACGGCCCGGATATGGTCGTCGGACTGCTCGTGGACCTGGTCAATGAGTTCGAATCGCATGGCTTTATTCCAGGTTTCTCCGTCGCACATGGTACCGCGGGGCGGCATGGAGGCTGGGGAAATGGAATCTGAAGGCCCCCTGGCACGATGACGTGGATCCTGGATTCCGCTATCCTCCCGGGTCTTCCGCCGCTGATGGCGTGTCCCCTGGGGACCCGGTGACGGGAGCCATCTCATCGCGATAAGGACACGAGGACGTCATGGCCAGTACAGGCACGATCATCCAGGTCATTGGTTCAACTTTCGACGCCCAGTTCCCGGAGGACGACCTCCCGGACATCTATAACGCCGTGACGACGGAGATCGCCATGGGTGATCACGCGGCCACGCTCTATGGCGAGGTGAGTAAGCACCTGGGCGGCGGTCATGTTCGTTGCGTTGCCCTGGGCAGTACAGATGGTGTTCGACGTGGCCAAGGCTGCGTTGATACCGGCGGTCCGGTGAGTGTGCCAGTAGGCGAAGGTGTGCTGGGACGCGTATTCAACCTGCTTGGCCAGCCAGTAGACAACCGAGGTCCGGTGCAAAGCGACAAGCGGCGTCCCATTCATGCATCTCCTCCCAAGATCTCTGACCTCAATCCCAAGACCGAAATGCTCGAAACAGGCATCAAGGTCATTGACTTGCTCTGCCCCTTTGTGCGTGGCGGCAAGATTGGTTTGTTCGGTGGTGCTGGTGTCGGCAAGACGGTCATCATCCAGGAGATGATTGCCCGTGTTGCTCGTAACTTCGGCGGCTACTCCGTCTTCTGTGGTGTCGGGGAACGTACCCGTGAAGGGAACGACCTTTGGCTTGAAATGCAAGAAGCCGAATACACCGATGCCGATGGAGAGACGGCCCACGTCATCGACAAAGTGGCGATGGTCTTTGGACAGATGAACGAACCACCGGGTGCTCGTCTTCGAGTCGGCCTTTCCGGACTGGCTATGGCTGAGGAGTTTCGGGACAACTCGGGTAAGGAAACCTTGATCTTCATTGACAATGTCTTCCGTTTCACCCAAGCGGGATCGGAAGTATCCGCCCTCTTGGGCCGCATGCCCTCTGCGGTGGGCTACCAGCCAACGCTCTCAACCGAGATGGGTGAGATGCAGGAGCGCATCACGTCCACAAGCCGTGGTGCCATTACCTCGGTGCAGGCGATCTATGTGCCGGCGGATGACCTGACGGATCCGGCCCCTGCAACGACCTTCACGCACCTGGATGCCTTCGTCGTCCTGGAACGTGGTATTGCTGAGAAGGGCATTTACCCCGCGGTTGACCCGCTGGGATCCTCTTCCCGGATTCTCGATCCGCAGATCGTTGGCGAGCGTCATTATGAGATCGCCCGAAAGGTGCAGCAGATCCTTCAGCGATACAAGGATCTTCAGGACATCATCGCCATCCTCGGTGTGGATGAGTTGGCGGAAGAGGACAAGGCCGTTGTGGCTCGAGCTCGTCGAATGGAACGGTTCCTCAGTCAGCCTTGTTACGTGGCCGAGCAGTTCACCGGATTCCCCGGCATCACGACGCCCCTGGAAGAGACGATCGATTCCTTTGATCGGCTCTGCAACGGCGAAGGCGATGATCTGCCCGAGAGTGCATTCATGTACGTCGGCAATCTGGATGATGCGGAACGCAAGGCGAGGGAGATGGCCGAGGCCGTCGCCTGATCACCAATCAAGCTTAAAACGAACAAGGCGACCCGTACTCGGGTCGCCTTGTTGATTTCCAGGGCGGAATACCAGTCGTCGATCGTGAGGTCTCTGGTGCCGCCACGGTGGTTTCACGAATGGGCCGTTCGAGGTGCTGCTCTCTCAGGACAACCTCACGGCCACCCACAGGGCATCCACCGGGGCTGAAACCTTATCTCTCATGAGGTAGGCTGCCTGCTGAACAATCACACTCCTTTTTTCCAGGCGCACGGAGGCCTCCACAGATGACAACACGCGTGTTCCCCAAGACCACCGCTTTGTTCGCGAGCTTTGTGCTTGCTACCGCCATGACAGCATGTGAGAAATCAAAGCCCGAGATCGACCCCAAGGGGCCGCAACCACCTTCGAGTAGTAACGAAGAGGTCAACAGCGCTCAGGCAACCCCGGACAACAGTGCGATGCCTACAAGCGTCGCCGCGAGTACGCCACACTTCGATGCGACATCTCTTCCAGGCATGCGCGCAACCAAGTGGACCAATACGCCTGGTGGTTCGTGGTATGCCACTGTGATGCCTGGTCGTGGTACTGACATCATTGATGATGGCAACACAACCGTGACCGTATCTCTGTCGATGTGGACGGAAGACGGAACACCCGTGTTGCTCACCGAGGAAACGGGTGAAGACATGATCGTCCCGTTGGGTGATGACATGTTCGCAGGCTGGAACGAAACCCTGGTGGGAATGCGTGTCGGCGAGACTCGCAAGATCGCGATTCCGTGGGATCAGTCTCTCGGACAGGATGGACAGGGCTTGGTGCAGTGCGAGGATGGCAGTCAGGACCAGCAGATGCTCGTTGGCGATATCCGCTTGATCGCTATCGACGCGGTTACCCAGGCCCCGGATATGCCTCTCATCTCGACAGGATCCTGAACGGAAGGTCCGCTACCATTGAGGGCTCGGCCTGTGATCAGGCCATGAACCAAGGAGCCTTCTCATGGTCCGTGTCTTCCGGTATGCCCTCCTGATCTCTGTAGTCATTTTCTGCACTCCGAGGCTTGGCCTCGCTGCGCCACCGGTACCGCAGACCCCCGAGCAACTTCAGGCACAGTATGACGCTGCGATGGCGGAGGCGAACCGTTCCATCGAGGCCATCGTGGCCATTCCGGAAAACCAACGGACCTATGAGAACACGGTCCTGGCCATCGATGACATGCATGCACGGTTGGATGCGGGAATCGGCATGCCCCTCTTTATGGCCTATGTACACACGGATCCCACGATGCGGGACGTATCACGGGCTGCGTATCAGAATTACAGCAACTGGCTGGTTGAAATGGGTAAGCGTGAGGATCTGTACGAGGCGGTGCGCTACGTTGCTGACTCGGATCCTAACCTGGAAGGCGAGCATGCTCGCTTCTTAAAGTTCACCTTGCGCGACTATCGTCGAGCCGGTATGGATTTGACCCCTGAGCAACGGGCCGAGTTGACCGAGGTTGAGAAGAAGATCAATGAACTGTCGATCGAGTTCGATCAGAACATCACGGCAGACGAGACCGTTGTTCTGTTGGAAGCCGATGAACTGAAGGGAATGCCACAGGATTGGCTCGATGCCAGGACAACGATTGACGGTCTGTATGTGCTCGGCATGGATTACCCCACCATCATTCCGATCCTTGACCATTGCCCGAACCCGGAAACACGACAGAAAATCTGGCTCGCGCGCAAACGAAGAGCCAAACGCAACGTCGAGATCTTGGAGAATCTCCTGGCCTTGAGAGCCAAGCAGGCACGCCTACTGGGCTATGCGCATGCTTCCGATTACGAGAATGAGGTTCGTATGTCGGGGGATGCTCAGACTGTTGCAGACTTCTACGCCACGTTGCAGCCGCTGCTCCGCCAAAAAGCTGAGCAGGATTATGTTCTGGTGCAGGAGGCCAAGCGGTCTGATACTGGTGATCCCAAGGCGGTCATCAAGCCTTGGGATTTCGGGTACTACATGGAACGCGTTCGTGAACGCGACTATGAGGTCGACTCGAATGTCGTTCGAGAGTACTTCCCGTTTGAAAAGGTCCGTGATGGTCTCTTTGAGATCACTCAGAACCTGTATGGCATCGACTACGTTCCCATGCAAGCGCCTGCCGATGCGCCGCTGTGGCATGAGGATGTCGAGTTCTTCGAGGTGATTGATCGACGCACCGGTGACACCTTGGGCGAGTTCTACATGGACATGTATCCCCGTGACAATAAGTACGGTCACGCGGCCCAATGGGGCCTGGTGCCAAGAAAGGCCTGGACCGAGAACGCAGTTCAAATGCCGGTTGCTGCTTTGGTCTGCAATTTCCCGAAGCCCACGCAAGATCGGCCGAGCCTGCTGACGCATGACCAAGCTGAGACCTTCTTCCATGAGTTCGGTCACTGCCTGCACACCATCCTGACTGAGTCGGAAACAGCACGCTTTGCCGGTACCGGTGTGGAGCGAGATTTCGTGGAGGCCCCTTCCCAAATGTTCGAGGCGTGGGTGTGGTCACCGGAGACGCTTCCGATGCTCAGCGGACACTACGAGACGGGGGACCCCCTTCCACCAGAGTTGCTTGAACGGATGATCGCTGCCAAGACTTTGTGCTCGGGAATGATGGATGAAACACAGGTCTTCTATGGCAAGGCCGACCAGGCGTTTCACACGGATTCCGACGGTGAAATGGACACCACGCAGGTGGGCATGGATCTCTACGGTGAGTGCACGATGATGGAGGGTGTTGACGGAACCTGGTTCCAGGCATCCTTTGGTCATCTCACCGGTTACCAAGGCGGCTACTACGGGTATCTCTGGTCAAAGGTGTTCGCCAAGGACATGGAACAGCGATTTGAGGAACTCGGCATGTTGGATCCAGAGGCTGGCGCGTATTACCGAAAGAACGTCTTGGGGCGAGGTGGAACAGTTGACGCCTCAGAGATGCTGCATGACTACCTCGGTCGTGAACCCAAGATGGATGCCTACATTCGTAGCATCGGTATGGAACCACCCGGCGAGGTTCAGTGAGCCAGTTGATCGCCAAGCGAACCTAAAGCCACTTGCGCCACCAGAACAGGCTGACCATTCCCAGGCCCAGAACGCTGCAGCAAACAACGAAAATCGTGAATGCCCACGGGTCTGTCTGGCCTGGCAGCGAATCGTTGAAATTCATCCCAAAGACTCCGCTGAGAAACGAGAGCGGAATGAAGATGGTTGCGATGATGGTGAGGACCTTCATCACCTCGTTCATCCGATTACTCATCATGTTCATGTGGATGTCCAGGATCGCCGTAATGGCGTCTCGGTAGGTCTCCAGCATGTCCGCGATATGAATGCAGTGATCGTAGACGTCACGAAGGTAAATCGATGTTTCTTGACTGATGATCGTAGTCGAATCGGATTGCAGTGTTTTGAGGGAGAGAAGCATCTCTCGCATGGGCCAAATTTCCCTGCGCAGCAACATCATTTCACGCTTGAAATCATGGATGCTCATCATGTGTTTGGCATTTGGATCATCGAGCACATCTTCATCCAACTTTTCCAACTGATCTCCGAGTTGGTCCAGGATTGGGAAGAGTTCATCGACGATCTGGTCCAGAATGCAGTACAGCAGGAAATCACCCTGGCATAAACGCAGGTGGCTGCCCTCGATCTTCAGTCGATCCTGGATCCTGTCAAAGGTGTCCTCTCCATGTTCCTGGAATGACACCACCAAGCTTCTGCTTGCAAAAATGGCCACCTGTTGGCTGGTCAATCTTTTGTCATGCATGGTTGGTGCCGAGGCAATAACCGCAAGATAGGAGTGCTCGGGATCTTCCGTGTACTTATCGACCTTGGGTCGTTGTGGAATCTGGATCAGGTCCTCCAACGCCAAAGGGTGAAAGTGATATCGCTTGCCTAAGGCGTTCAGGAAGGTCGCATCCGGACGGCCAATCACCCGGATCCAACGGACCTTGCTCCAGGTAGGCCGTGGCGCATTAAAGAAAGCATCCACGTCCTCGATATTTTGTTCCTGGAGGTTGTCTGGCCCATAGTCGATGCAGATTCGCCGGGTTACTTGTCCCGGTTCTCCCTCAGCAAGATGATGGTCCGTGAGACTTGTTTCCGGGTATCCGCGGGTGTGCCCCGGATGCAGTGCACGACTGATCCTGCGCCTCAGGCTACGTTTGGGCTTGTCATCAATGGTGTGTTCTGATTCCGTCATCGTGCAACTCACGCGGCGGTGTGGCCTCCACGTGGGGCAGAGTACCATCCCGAACATGAGTTCATCGCACCGCCGTCCGACACCGGTTCTAGGCATCCTGATCGGGGCAGTTTGCGTCCTGATCTTGCTGCTGGCTGGTGCCTGGTTGCTGGTGGGTTGGTCACCGGGTTGGTTCCATCCAGCCGGCGAAGACGAGGCTGCTTCCGCCATGCTTGGAGAGCAAGTGGAATTCCGCCTGGTTGAGGAGCTTCAGAAAATCAGACCGTCAGACCAGGTCTGGCGGCTCCGGATCACGGATGAGGCAATCAATGCTTGGTTGGCGACACGGCTGGGACCGTGGTTGACCCACCAACCCTCGGTTCAATGGCCTGATCGCTTGTCATGGCCTCAGGTGCGGTTCAACCGCCGAGGAATCGACGTGGGCATCCGCGTGGGAAACCTCTTGGGAGCGGATCGCGTGGTGGTGCTTCGTTTCCATCCAGTGATCCGGGATGGCAACATCGACCTACGGCCCGGTGGGGTCGCTTTAGGCCAATTGCCAATCCCCTTTGGGCGATCTGCCCTGGGAGGCATCATCAGGCAACAACTTCCGAGCTTGGAGGGTGCTGCAGGTGAACTGGTGACCGCTGCCCTCGGTGAAACAACCATGGAGGCGTTGATTCCGCTGGTAGACGCACGGCGGGTCCAGTTAGACGCCTTGGGACTGGAACGTGGGGCGATCGTCCTGGAAGCGAGGACGCTGCCTGCGCAGTGATCTGTTTGGGAGGATGCTTGCGGTCAGCCACCTCGGTTCACTAGCATGAGTGACCCCATGCCAAGCATCACCATCAACGGCCAGCCCGCTGAATTCGAGGAAGGCCAGTCCATCCTTGAGGTGGCACTTGCGCAGGAACAAGAGATCCCCCACTACTGCTGGCACCCCGGGTTATCCGTGGTCGCCAATTGTCGCATCTGCCTTGCCGAGATTTGGGCACCGAATCCCCGGAACAACGGCAAGTTGGAACCGATGCCCAAGTTGCTGCCGACCTGCCAGACTCCGGCCCAAGATGGCCAGGTGGTCTACACCGATTCGCCTAAGGCGGTTGCCAACCAGCGATCGGTGATGGAACTGCTTTTAATCAACCACCCCGTCGATTGTCCTGTCTGTGATCAGGCCGGCGAGTGTTACTTGCAGGACTACGCCTACCGGTACGGTCGTGCCAATAGTCGCTTCGAGGAAGAGAAGATCAAGCAGCCGAAGAAGGACGTTGGTCCCCACGTGCTGCTCTACGGAGACCGCTGCATCATGTGCACACGGTGTGTCCGCTTCACGCGCGAAGTGACGGGGACCGACGAGCTCATGGTGCAGGGACGTGGCGCCAAGGAAGAGATCGATGTCTTCCCGGGTCGTGGTCTGGATAATGAACTGAGCGGTAACGTCGTGGACATCTGTCCAGTTGGTGCCTTGTTGGACAAGGACTTCCTCTTTGCACAGCGTGTGTGGTACCTGACACGAACACCATCCATTGATGGAATCACGGCCTCGGGCGACAACATCAGTGTCGAACACAACAACGGCACGGTATTTCGGGTTAAGCCTCGTCCTAACGAAGCAATCAACAAGTGGTGGATCTCCGATGAGATCCGCTATGGCTGGAAGTTCGTGCACGATGATGTGAGACATCGCATGCCCGTGGTTCAGGGCCATGAAGAATGGGCCATGCCCCAGGCTGCTGAGGCTTGGAACCATGCCATGGAGCGGTCCATTGATTCGTTGCGAACGGGTAGTCGCCTGGGCCTGATCGTCTCACCCATGCTGTCTTGTGAGGATGCCTGGCACCTCGGTCAACTCGCCTTGGCCATCGACTCAAACGCCCTGGTGAGCATGGGCCCGGTTCCCTTCAATGGCGAGGACAAGACCTTCCCCGGCGGATACACCATACGAGCCGAGAAGGCTCCCAATGCTCGAGGCGTTCGGCGGGTGTTAAAAGCGCTGGGTATCGAGGTGCTCGATGCTGCTGCGATGGAATCGGCCCTCTCCTCGGAGGCGTCCATCGATCGCTTAATCGTGACCGGCAACTATCCAAGTGAATGGGTGACCCCATCACTGGCGACAGCGATTGGCCCCGACCGTTTCGTGTTGCTGATAGACACGCTTCCCAATGCACTGATCGCACGGGCGGATGTCTTCCTGCCAACGGCTACCTGGGTTGAGAAAGCTGGGACGTTCGAAAATGCGGACGGCGTGCTCCAGAGCTTTGAACAAGCCATTCAACCAATTGATTACTGCAAGGGTGAAGCCCAGATCGCCATGGATCTCCTGTCGGGACTTCATACAGAGAAGCCGTCGCGGTTCAACGCATCTTCAACTCGTCAAGAGATGGCGTCTCACGCAGCCTTGGATCGATTTGTTTCCGACGTGAGCTTGCCCAAGGTTCCACAACAAGTGGAATCGGACATGAGCCTCGTGGAACTCTGATCGGCCTGTTCGTCGAAGATTGCCAAGGCTTCATGGAGCGACCGTGATCGTTCCTGGGCCCATCGAATAGCCATGGGGAATGCCACGGCGATGCCAAGGGCAGGCGCTAGGAGCCCCATGGACAGGAGGGTGCTTCGAAGAGTTGGATCCAGCTCAGGTCGAGCGGACAGGACGAAACCGATGACACCAAGGCCTGCGGCCATGGCCAGCGATGCCAAGGTTCCGCGTCGAGGTGAACGCAGCATGGCGACCGGGAGCACGATTGCCAGGATCAGGGCAGCCGAGGGATCCCCATGCACTAGCAGCATGGTGAAGGCTGCGGTAGCCAGGCCGACGTACCACCCCAATTGAAGCAGGGAGAGAATCCTGGATGACCGTGGATGACCCGTGATTGCCATACCCAGTGATTCGGATAAACAGCCCTCTTCGATCGGCTGTAACGGTGGAGCAGGGTCGTAATGGGTCGTGGTCAGCCGGCACAGACGGCACCGCCGTCATGATCGGATCCAGTTGGGTGGCGGTGGATTCAGCGAGCAGCCAGGCCGCGATAGGACGTGATTTCCACGCCGAAGTTCTCGCCCACCTTGACGGCTCGACCCTTGCCAATGACCGTCGCATTGATCATCACATCAAGATCCTCATCGGCCCGCTTGGGTAATTCAATGATGGACCCGGGCTGCAGTCGTGTGATCTCCTGCAGGCGGGTGGGCTTGGTGGCGATCCGGACGGAGACGGGAATGGGCAACCGTTGGGTAGCGTCGATGGGAACGTTCATGCTGGACTTATCGGGCAGTTGGGGTCGAGCGTGTGAACTTGTGCAAGTGATCACTTGGCTCCGGTAAGCAGGCCTTGGAGCACGGCCATCCGGACGGCCACGCCACAGGTCACTTGGTCCATGATCAGGCTTCGATTGCCGTCGGCCACTTCAGGGTCGATCTCAGTACCTCGGTTGATCGGCCCTGGGTGCAGGACAGGGACCCCGTCTCGCAGACGGGCTGCTCGAGCAACGGTGAGTCCATACCGCTCGGCATAGTCATCAGCGATGATCTCACCATCATGCCGCTCGAACTGAACTCGGAGCATCATGATGGCATCAACCGATTCCAGGACCGCATCGAGTTCATGTTCCAGCCGGAGGGATCCCCGTGGATTTCCGTTGGATGTGACCAGGTCGGCCATCGCTTCCGGCAACAGGGCTGGTGGTCCGGTGAGGATCACATTGGCACCCAGGGCCGTGAGGCCATGGGCATTGGAACGTGCGACCCGGCTACTCCCGATGTCACCCACGATCGCGATCGACAGTCCATCGAAGGTTTTTTGATTGAAGTGCTGTTGCAGGGCGAGGGCGTCCAGGAGTCCCTGGGTTGGGTGTTCATGTCGACCATCGCCTGCGTTGATGACGGGTATGCGTACACCACGGGCCACTAGTTGGGGACCACCTGAAGCAGTGCATCGCAGCACCAGTCCATCGACGCCCATAGCTTGGACATTCAACGCGGTGTCCAGGAGGGTCTCCCCTTTAGAAGAACTGGACGTTGAGGCGTTGAGATCGAGCACCTCGGCGCCCAATCGTCTGCCGGCCATGGTGAAACTCAAGCGTGTGCGCGTGCTGTTCTCAAAGAAGAGCGTTGCCACAGTCTTGCCAACAAGCGTTGTACTTGCAGTGACTTCGCCACGCGCTAAAGGCAGTAAGTTGGCTGCTTCATCCAGAAGCGACAGCAACTCGTCCCTGGAGAGATCTTCCAGGCCGAGCAGGTGACCACGGTTGCTCCAATGTTGACTCATGGCGGGCGAAGTATATCGCCTGTCACCGTCAGATTGTCCAAGCCGCCAGGACTTCCAGTACGTCAGAGACATTGACCAACCCATCACCGTTGACATCACCGATGCAGGAGCCGCTACAGCCGAAATCGGAGAGGAGGAGCAGCAGATCGTCAACGTCCACGTCACCATCCATGTCGAGATCGGCGGGCACCGTCGTGGGTTCGTACTCGATGTTCAGCGTTCCAGCTCCGGTGTCGGCCAGCCAGCCTCCAACCCGAAGGTAGTAGGTGCTTCCGCCCGTGACAGGAAGATCGTAGATGCCTGAGTAGTACTGCTGGCATCCACTCTGGACGGTCGAATCTCCGTTACAGGCGACCTGTATGAGCGATGAGCAATCGGTACCTTCGTAGATCACCAAGGAAGTGTCATAGGAAGTGGTGTCACAGGTATCGAAGTTTGCAACACCACTAAGCGGTGGTTGCCAGCTGAACCAGCGATCAGGTGATTCATCCCAGTCCAGATAGGTTCCAGGACATTGCTGCTCATCGGGCACTTCATAGCCACTGTCTGTCGCGTCGCTGGTATCAAAGGGGTTGGCACCCAGTGATGCGAATAAAGGTGATTTGCAGGTATCGCCATCGCCTTCAGGAATCTCAAGATCCAGTTCAACAGAATCCATCGTGATGGGAGCACTTCGGCCCTGTGCGACCCAGGCGTCGTAAGCGATCTGACCCTTGTCGTCAGTCACATTGGCGTCTCTCAGGAACTCGATGTATTCCTTGGTCGTGGTCTGGTGAAGCAGGCTGACGATGACCTTGGTGGCGCTTGCGGGTATCGCAACTAGCGTATCGTCCCAGTGCTGGTCATCGTCATAGGTGTAGTTCACGGGAGCGGCTTGGATCGCCTCGAACTCTGCGTTCGTATAACCGACCGGTGGAATTCGGTTGTCCTTGAGGATTTGATTGGCAAGCACCAGGTGGAACGATTCGCCTGAATCCACACCAGTCAGGTCAGCAACCGTTTCATCCACACCGAGTTTCATCTCGTAGATCTTGACCCCGGTAGTGTCCAGTTCTGCCGTGACGTAGTTGTAGGGACCAATCTCACTGACCAGGGCATCGGCATCGTCGTAGAACTTCACATTGATCCACATGCGTCGACCTTCCGGGTACCCAGTGGGCAGCTTGTGGCCAGACCAGTTGGTGACGCGAACATTCACGGTGCTGCCATCCTGTGTGACTGCCATGTCCGAAGCCGCTTGCATCAAGGCGATCGTGCGATCGATCGAGTCGGCCACAGATTGATCGGTCAGTGAGGTGATGCCAGGATCGTAGAGGTCATGGACGGCGCCCAGGACCCAGGAGTTAGCGCCTGTGAAGTGATGCAATGACATACTCTCACGTGGACCGACATCCGGGAGGTACCAGAAAGCGCAGTTGGCCCCGGAGGCCTTGGGCATATGGCAATCCTGGCAGGACTGCATGAGCCCCGTGGGGTGCTCGCCGCCAAAGCGTCCATCGTCGAATTGCACACCCCCATCGGCGAACTTGCTGGCGAGCCACTCGGAATAGGTCCGCTGCTCGGGCATCATTTCGTAGGTGTTCTGGGTCGGATGCGCGGTGTCGTAGTCTGTCAACGCATACGTTCCATCGCCCTGGAGTTCAAATACGGGATTGCTGAGATCATGACAGCTTGCGCATTGGGCAGATTCACGGTGGAATGGCGAGACGATAATCTGTGAAACACCGTGCATGTTGTAGACAACATCATCCAAAGGACCACGACGTGAATCGACCGGATCGAAGATGAATCGACCGTTGCCGGGATGCGCGGGGTCGGGGTAGGTGCCAGCATCAATAAGTGCTTGCAGAATCAAGTCGTCTTCGGTGGGGTTTTCAGATGATGCGACTGGATCAACCATTCGGTGGCAGAAGTTACAGTTCACACCGTCGTAATCATCCGGATCAATCAGTTCTTCAAGCACGCCATTGGTACTGCGACCACTGCCCCAACCCGTCGGGGTGTGACACCGCATGCAGTATTCGCCGCTGAAATCGGCATCCTGATTGGCAATTGTGACAGCCGCCTGCCAAATCGGATCGCGAACAGACTGTGCCATCATGCTGGCAGCCCAGAGGTTCATGGGACCAGTTTCAATTTCCAGGTTGTTGTCATCCTCGAAGAGGTGGCAGCCGGCACAACTAAAGGGGGCCACTTCGAACTCCTGCATGGGCAGGCCGTTGTCGGGCTGGGTCGGGAGGGGCTGGGTACCGGGTTGGTAGAAATCCTCGGGCGTCGTGGGCAATTGGATCTGCTCACCAGCAATCACCGGAGAGGCGAAAACTAGCGCAGCTGCCAATGACAGGCTGATACACGACTTGGGGTACACGAGGCCTCTCTCCTCTCTTCCCGCAGGTAGACCCCTAAGCGTACCCCGTGATCCGGTCCGGTCAATTCATCCAGCCAGGGCTGGGCCGCCTTTGAGGACCGGATACAGGGCCTGATAGACTCTTCCTGTGGGCCTTCTCTCAGGCAGATATTCGCATGCAGGCAGCCAATGGATCCATCCATGGGGAATGGCCCTTCTGGCCAGTTGTGCCACTTGGTCGGGCTGTGCCGGGGAAAAGGGGCCTGAGGTACTCTCAATCCCAGCTAATCAGTACCAGGAAGCCTTTGATTCTGCAGTGGAAGTGGCTCGTAGCCATGGCATGCGGCCAGCCTTCCTGGACCGCCGAGCAGGGATCATCGAAACCGAGCCAGTGATTGCCGGATCGCTCCTGGAACCCTGGTACACCGATAATGCTGACTTCAACCAGACCCTCCGCAACACGATTGCCCGGAACCGATTCCGGGCTCGTTTCGAGTTCACTCGGGCGGGCTTCAAGCCCCGCACGTCGACCGATGAAATCCCTCCCGTGGACTTGCTTGGTGTTACTAACGAGGATTGGGATCTGACGGAAGGTGATGGCCCCTTGGACTTGCGGGCTTGGGTGTTCGAGGAACGTGGGAACTCGGTCGGACAGCGTCGCAACCCCTGGACTTTTATTGGCACCTCATACACATACCGGGTACCTGTCGAAGGGAACTGGGATGAAAACCAGGTCTTCTTCTGGACCCCCACCACGCGTGATCGACCGGCTGAGCGACGCCTCCTGGCCGAGGTCAGCGAGCGACTTGATCAGCAAGAGGCTTCTGACAAGAAGGCGGCCGACCAGGCGAAGGCCGAGTCGGACACCCTTCAGCAGCCCTGAGGCAGGCTCCCTTGCCGTGATTTGACCGGCTTGAGAGGGTTGTTCGGGCGGCTTTGGCGATCCATTCCACTCATGCTTGCCTCGCGTCTTGTGCGAGGTACCATCAGGTATTGCAGGGAGCCTTCTGAGGGAGCGTGGAGATGCGAGGAAGTACGTGTGATCATCGTCTCTTGACCATGGCCATCGCCTTGGCTGCGCCTCTCGTTGTGCAAGCCGATTTCACCGATGACGCGCACTGGCCTGAACTCGTCGACCGCATTGGTCTTGAGAACGTTCCAGATGGCACGAACATCATGGTGTGCCAAGTGGAAGCCCTCAGTGGGAGCAGCTATGGTCCCAACCAGAGTGACGATGAATTTGCATCGCATACATTCATTGATCGTGGTCCGGGGTCTTCGGGCACATCCTCCCATGCCAACAACGTTGCCAAGCATTACTACGGTGTCCTCACGAGCATGACGCCGGCTGCAGACCCTGTGAATTTATACGAGGCCAATGGTTGGTGTACCAACGATTTCCTTCGAGCCAACTTTTCGTCATCTACTCCCCCATTGGCATTGCCTGCCGGCATCAAGATCATTAATCAATCCTGGATCGGCAGCTTTGGCAATGTTACCAATGACCAGAATGCGCTCAGGCGAATGGACTATGCCATTACTCGTGATGACACACTGATTGCAGTTGGGGTCAATAACGGCAGCAGCAGCTCGCACTTGCCTCTGCTCTGTTATGCGTATAACAACATCAGTGTCGGCATTAAATCTGGCAACCACGCGAACGCGGACACAGCATCAAACTACGAGGGCGGTGGCCGCATGAAGCCCGAGATTTGCGCCAGATCGAGTGCAACGAGCTTCTCGACGCCCATCGTGGCATCGGCCGCAGCCATGCTGGTGCAACAAGTGCGGGAAGATTCCAATCTCCATTCCGATGGTGAACGCCCAGAGGTTCTCAAGGCCCTGCTCATGTCAGCGGCCAATCACCAAGATGAGTCTGCTGATGATGGATCCTGGTCCAACGAAGCATCAGAGTCTGGGAGCGACCGAGGGATGACAAGCAGGCCGCTGGATATGGTCCAGGGCGCGGGCCAGGTGGATGTGAATCGTGGCCATCTCATTATGAGCGGAGGCCGAATCACCGGTGGCGTCAGCCCAGGGACGACGCCCGATGCGCCCTTGTATGGGTGGGACTGGGCCTTTTGCCTACCAGGCAATAGTCGAACGTGGGATTTCTCACTGGGTGGTGCTGTTGACGAGGTCTCCATTGTGGCCGCTTGGAGCAGACAAGTTCCGCTGGGATTTGGAACCAACTGGACACTCGGAGATTTCGATTTGGAGCTGGTTGAGTTGGATGCAGACGGGAACCCGATCTCCCTGGTGGGGTCAGGACCAGAAGTCTTTGAGTCTGGCAACGTGTATAGCGCCAGTGCGGTGGACAACGTCGAACACCTCTACATCCGTGGCCTGGCAGCGGGTCAATACCAGTTGCGATTGAGCCTGGTGGACGGTGGTGGAGCCAGCAATGCGCGGGCAGGCATTGCTTGGTATTTCAGCGAGCCCGACATCGTGGACGTTCCGGGTGATATCAATGGTGATGGCCAGGTCAACGTCGATGACCTCCTCCAGTTGCTCTCCGAGTATGGAAATTGCAACGGTAACTGTGCCTCTGACCTGGATGGTGATGGCGATTCAGATGTCAATGATCTGCTCTTGCTGCTCTCCTACCTGTGATTTCACCGGGCCTGAATGGTCTATTCCTGACATCTCTCCACTGATCTGATCTCGGTTTCCTGGGTGGAAGCCGTTTGGCGATTGAGTCTCTACAATCCGCCCCATGCGTCGCTCGAGGTGGGTGCCATGGCTGTTGATGATCGGGCTGCTGGCCGGCTTCGGGGTTTTCCTTGCCTGGCCAATCTGGCTCGTGGTAGCCACCGGCTTCGAAGGGATCGATGGCGGGTTCACGCTATACCACGTGGCGGATGTCTTTCGCGACCCGGTGACCTTGCGTGGCCTCTTCAATGCCTTGGCCATCGCGGTCTGTACGACGGTGGCCTGCTTGATCATTGGCATTCCACTGGCCATCTGCTCGGTGCGTTACGAGTTCCGCGGTAAAGGCTTCTTGAATGCCTTGGTCCTGGTTCCCTTGATCCTACCGCCCTTCGTCGGTGCCATCGGTCTTCAACACTTGCTGGGAAAATCCGGCGCACTCAATGCGCTCCTCATCGACCTTGGTCTGATCTCCGAGGGCATTGACTTCATCGGTGCCGGTGGCTTCTGGGCCATCGTCTTCATCGAGGCCCTGCACCTTTATCCCATCCTGTACCTGAATGCCGTGGCCGCTTTGGCCAACTTGGATCCGGCCCTGGACGAGGCCGCCGAGAACCTGGGCGCTTCGCCCTGGCAACGCCTTCGCCAGATCATCCTGCCCCTGATTCGACCAGGTCTGTTTGCAGGTGCGACCATCGTTTTCATCTGGTCGTTTACCGAACTGGGCACGCCCCTCATGTTCGATTTCCAGGAGGTCACACCGGTCCAGATCTTCAATGGACTCAAGGAAATTGCAGACTCACGACAGCCTTATGCCCTCACGGCAGTGCTCCTACTCGTTGCTGTTGGTATCTACGTGCTTGGTAAGTTCGCCTTTGGTGGTCGGGCTTACACCATGTATGCGAAGGCTTCGATCCAGTCGACGGCAAAGCGATTGGGTGGCTTCGGTAGCACCCTGGTGTTTTTGTTGTTCGCGGGCGTGATCTTGTTGGCCATCCTGCCTCATATCAGCGTGATACTCACGAGCATTTCGGTGGAAGGATCGTGGTATCGATCGGTCTTCCCACAAGAGTTCACGTTTGCGCACTACGAGAAGGCGCTTGGGCACCCACTGGCGATCGGCTCCATTCGCAACAGCCTCTTGTATTCCGTCCTGGCCGTGAGTGCGGACATCCTGTTGGGTATCTGTATTGGGTACCTCATCGTGCGCACCAAGATCTGGGGTCGGGGACTGCTCGATGCACTCTCGATGCTTCCCCTGGCGGTTCCAGGACTCGTCATGGCTTTCGGTTATGTAGCCATGACACTCACCTGGCCGCTCGGTAAGGGGGATCCGCTGGAGGGCCTCATCGATGTCGTTGGTGCCGATCCCAACCCGATGCTCCTTTTGGTCATCGCCTATGCGGTCCGTAGACTGCCCTACGTTGTGCGATCGACGGTCGCCGGTTTGGAACAGACCTCGGGGGAACTGGAAGAAGCTGCGCTCAACCTCGGTGCCGGGCGAATCCGTGCTATTCGCACGATCATCCTTCCGTTGATCGTCGCCAACCTGCTCGCCGGTGCCCTGCTGGCCTTCAGCTTTGCAATGCTTGAGGTGAGCGATTCACTGATCCTGGCGCAACGGGAGGGTGACTACCCGATCACCAAGGCTATCTACGTCCTATTCGAGCGGCTTGGAGACGGCCCCTATATCGCCAGTGCCATGGGTGTCTGGGCCATGGCATTGCTGGCGGTCACGCTG
>JAYZAT010000025.1:0-41273 GCA_036339555.1 Planctomycetota bacterium | reverse complement strand
CAACCGGAAATGTCCCGGCCGGGTGATTTTTTGGAGGGTGGGGGGAAGGGGGGCGAGCACACTGATCCGGAGTTGATCAGGATTGAGCCTGCCGCTGCGTCAGTTGACTCCAGGCGGCGTAGCCGCCGGCGATGTTGACCGGCTGGTAGCCATGCTGCTGGAGATAGGTCAGGGCCATCGCCGAGCGTAAGCCACCCTGGCAGTGAACCAGCAGGGGTTCTTGATTGGCCGGTGGTAACTGATTCATGCGTTCCGCCAAACGTGTATAGGGAACATGGGTCGCACCTGGAACTGCGCCGCGTTCATGTTCATCGAGACTTCGCACGTCGACGATGCGGTCATTGCCCGCGTCGATGGCGTCCTGGAGACCGCGGGCGTCAACCTCCGCTGCTGATTGAGTGTCCATCTGAGGTGCAGCAGCCTCGAAGGCGCTTGGTGTCAGAACGCCGGCAACCTGGTCAATACCGATTCGCAGGAGGAGCCGCAGATAAGTTTCGGCCTGGGATTCATGAATCAGAAGGACGACTTTCTGGTCCGGTTCGACATAGGAGCCGACCGATGCGGGGAACCAGGCGCCTGGTGCGGACCACAGCGCGTTGCGGGCATGATTGGCTCGGAACACAGGCCACGGGCGGACGTCGATGATGGTGATCTCATCCAGATTCAACGTGGCGGCGTCTGCCGGGGACAGCAGTGCTGGTCCGAACTCCGGATCCAGTGGTGGCACGCCATCTCGATTCCACCGCTTCATGCGCGCGAAGTAGAGCGGTGGTTCCGTCTGTCCTGCCAGGATGTCCTCAACGAAGGCCGCCTCATCATCTATGTGTTCCAGTGAAGGATTGGCGCGGCGCTCATAGCCCACGGTTGATTGAGGTACGGACCCGAGGGCCTTGCCGCAGGCACTTCCGGAACCATGTGCTGGCCAAACCTGGAGAAAGTCAGGCAATTCCAGGAAGCGTTGGGCCGAGGCGTACAGGTCATGTGCGCTGGCTTCCCGGGCGCCCTCGACACCCAATTCAGTTTCGAGCAGGTCGGGCCTTCCTAAGGCGCCGACAAATACAAAGTCACCGGTGATCAGTCCCAGTGCTTCGTCGCTGGCGGGCTGGTCGATCACTTCATAGATGAGGTGTTCCGGGGTATGGCCTGGGGTGTGAATCACTCGGAATCGAATGCCACCCATTTGGAACTGGTCGCCATGCTTCAAGATTGTGTGAGGACCGGCCTGGACCCAGTTGGACTGCCAGTCAGGTCCACCTTCACCGGAGACATAGACATGGGCGCCGCACCGGCGGGCCAACTCGCCGCAACCGGAGAGGAAGTCGGCATGAATATGTGTTTCTGCTGTGGCGGTGATACGCATCCCATGCGTGCTGGCTAGGTGCATGTATTGATCGACATCCCGTGCTGGATCGAAGACGATCGCCTCACCGGTGCGTTGGCATCCGATCAGATAAGAGGCGTGCGCCAAAGCCTCGTCGTAGACCAGTCGGAACAACATGCGTGGTACTCCGCTCCACCAGGGGCACTGGCAGAGACCGGGATAATGGCGAGACCCGGACTTGAACCGGGGACACCGGCATTTTCAATGCCGTGCTCTACCAACTGAGCTACCTCGCCGCAGGGGACCAGCGTACCGCAGCATCCCATGCCCGTTCAAGCCGTCAGTGCCGGACCACTTCAATGGACCCCAGGAACTCGGGCCGAATGTCATCCAGGCAGGCAAACTCCGCTCTCCACTTCCTGACAGACTCAGGATCAACTTCCGCCGAGATGATTTCATCAGCCTCGCCGGCCTGGGCGAGAACCTCTCCGGTGGGCGTGATGATCAGGGAGCCACCCGTGTAGGCGAGGTGTGGATCTCGGCCACTCCTGTTCACCGCAATGACCCAGGCTTGATTCTCGATGGCCCGGGCGATTGCCAAGTCACGCCAGTGTGACGAACGCTTGGCGGGCCAACTTGCACAGATCGTGAAGAGCTCGGCGCCTGCCCTGGTTGCCAATCGCCAGAGTTCCGGGAACCGCAGGTCGTAACACACAAGCGGGCAGGTCATGATTCCACCGACTTCGAGGAGGTGAATGGAACAACCTGGCTGGTAGGCCCGGTCCTCGCGACCCGGAGAGAAGAGGAACACCTTTTGGTAGCGGGCAGCGACCGAGCCGTCTGGTCGCAGGATGGCCGCAATGTTTTGTCCACGCGTTTCCCCCTCGCTTCGTTCGATCCAGTTGTGCTGGACCCAACAGTCATAACGCAGGGCGGTATCTGCTGCCCACGTCATCGATTGGTCATCCACGAGGGCGTCGATGTTGAGCGTGAACCCTACATCGCCGAGTTCAGGTGTCACGACCAAGCTGCCGGATTCCGGTGGCGTGGCCTCAAGCAGGGCATCCATCGAGGCTTGGCTGGCTGCCTTGTCTTCCCAGGTGATGTCATATTGCAGCCCGTAGACCTGCATATGGCCAGTGTACCCATGGCGTAGGCTTGTCTGTTGGCCCGATAGCATCACAAGATGATGGGTACGCCACGACGCCGGCTGATGATTGCACTGGTCGCGATCTTCTGGATCATCGTGACAACGGTGGTCGGGTACGTGGCCATTGTCGCGGTCCTCTCCGAGTATGGGAACTCGACCCGTGGCTGGTTCTCGACTGTGGTCTCCCACAGCCTCGAGGGTCTCGAAAAAACGGATACCTGGACCCTGTTGATCGTCAACGTTGTGGTCGTGATCGGTACCCAGATCCTCTTTCTCCTTCCGGTATTTCGATTCAAACCGGAACTCGGTGGTCGCAAGTCTCTTCGAACGAGCATGGTGGTCGCCGGTTTCGGGGCAGCCATCCTGACAACATCCTTGCTCATGGGCGTGGTCTGCCTTGTGCAACTCATCACCGGATCCATCGATGAGTTTCCGATGACGCTCTACCTCGATGCGGAAGGTGCTGTCATCGGTGAGATCCTCATTCGGGACAAGTTCAGCTGGATCTTCGTGGTCTCGCTGGTGGTTTTGGGGGTGAGTTGGTTCTGTTGGTCGCTGGTCCTTATCGCGTTCGTGGCTCGGCGAAACATGCCTCAGGCCATCCGTCGGGTAACCGGTCTGTTGGTCGCTGGAACCCTGCTTGAGATTCTCCTCGTCTTGCCCCTGGAGGCGATGGTGCGGCGACGTGCCGAGTGCTATTGCGGGACAGGTTCCTTCCAGATGCTGCTGGGGGCGGTGTTCGCGGGCACCTGGCTGTTGGGGCCAGGTATTTTCGTGCTGTTTGTGTTGAGGCGACCGGCGTACTGGGGACGCTATTGCCCGGATTGCGGGTATGAGAAAGGCCCCCGATCGATGCAGCCCAAGGCCTGTCCCGAGTGTGGTCGGGCCTGGCAAGACGGTCCAGGGCCAGCAGGATGACAGGAGTCCCTCGTTGACCGGGGTGTCTCGCGGCGGGTACGCTCAGGCATTCTCCGGCGATCGTAGCTCAGTTGGTAGAGCACCTGGTTGTGGTCCAGGACGTCGCGGGTTCGAGTCCCGTCGGTCGCCCTTCTCGATGTGACACCCGGAATTGGGGCCATCCCCTTCCAAGGCCCCAATCGCGGACTTTCCGGGTGTCGGGCAGTCGATTGCTCCCATCCTTCACTTCCAGATTGCCCTTGCGGGGAATCCTCCCGGATCGCCGATGACCCGTAGGCGAATGGGGACTGTGACGATAAACTGCGGGGCTTGGGCCTCTGGGAAGGCTCGCACGCGTCCCCACCACGGAGGCATCGGATATGGCCATTGCTGCAGGGAGCCACGGCATCGACTTCCAGACAACGGTTCACCGTAACTGTTCGGCTGCTCACCTCATCGAAGAGGCGATTCGGCGTGGTGAGGGTGAACTTGCCTCTAACGGCGCCTTGTGCTGCCGGACCGGGGATCGGACCGGACGGAGTCCCAAGGATAAGTTTCTTGAGGATACCCCTGGGGTTCACGACAACATCGATTGGGGCGCGGTCAATCAGCCCATCTCTCCAGAGCACTTTGCTGCGCTGGAAGAACGAGCCCGTGCCCATCTTGATTCTTGCAAGGATCTGTTTCGATTCGATGGTTACTGCGGTGCCGATCATCGCCATCGCTTGAAGGTCTCCGTCATCACGCAGATGGCGTGGCACAGTTTGTTTGCCAAGACGCTCTTCATCGAGTCCGATCCTTCCGAGCAAGCCGGGTGGGATCCAGACTGGGTCGTACTGAATGCTTGTGACCTACAACTCGAGGACCCCGCCGCTTATGGGCTTCGTGATCAGGTTGGCATCGTCCAGTCGCTTGAACAGAAGAAGGTCATCATCGTCGGGACCCAGTACGCCGGTGAAATGAAGAAATCGATCTTCTACGCCATGAACTATGACATGCCTGATGTTGATGTCTTCCCCATGCACTGTTCAGCCAATGTGGCAGCAGATGACGAGTCAAACGTCGCCCTGTTCTTCGGACTGTCCGGCACCGGCAAGACCACCTTGTCCGCAGATCCCAATCGTCCCCTCATCGGTGATGATGAGCACGGTTGGTCGGAACACGGCGTATTCAATTTTGAAGGTGGTTGTTACGCCAAGTGCATCAAGCTCTCCCGAGAGGGTGAGCCGCAGATCTGGGACGCCATCCGGTTCGGGTCGGTCCTGGAGAACGTCGTCCTGGACGAGGCGACACGCCAGCCCGACTACGACTCGGATCTCCATACCGAAAATACCCGCGTGACCTACCCGGTGGATTACATCCCCGGGGCCGTGATTCCCTCGATGGGGGCTCATCCTAAGAACGTGATCTTCCTGGCGGCCGACGCCTTCGGCGTTCTCCCACCGGTTGCCCGCCTCACTGCCGAGCAGGCCATGTACTACTTCATCAATGGCTACACCTCCAAGTTGGCGGGTACTGAGGCAGGAGTCACCGAGCCGACCCCGAATTTCAGCCCCTGCTTTGGTGGCCCCTTCCTGCCGCGTCCCCCGATGGTCTACGCACGTTGGCTGGCCCGCCGGATCGAGGAGCACAGCGGCAAGGTGTGGCTGCTGAATACCGGATGGACAGGGGGGCCCTATGGAGAGGGCAACCGGTTCAAGCTGGCCTATACCCGGGCCTTCGTGACGGCCATTTTGGATGGGTCGCTGGCCGATGCCACCTATCAGACAGAACCAGCCTTTGGTCTCTCGGTGCCAACCGAGGTCGCCGGAGTCCCTGCGGAGGTTCTCCTCCCACGAAATACCTGGGCGGATCCGGCTGCCTATGACACCAAGGCCAAGAGCCTGGCGGATCTCTTCCGGAAGAATGATGGGAAGTACGACATCAGCGATGAGGTTCGGGCCGCCGGACCGGCCAGCTAGGCTTGACTTTTCGAGATAATCCGAAATATCGGAAGTTCCACGAGCTGCCTTCTTGGCCTCTCCAGGGGACCTTTGTCCGATAACGAACCCTCAAATTGGGTTTTCTTTCTCCGTGTGTGCACTTTCTGGCAGATGCGCGAAATATTCCGGTGCCCAACTGGACTGTCCCTGTGAACGACCCGATTGCAACTTTGTTCGGGATGTGCATCCCGGTACTCGCGTCGGTTCTCTCCTTGGTCCCAGGCAGTGAGGTGCTACAAGTTATGAAATTTCTCGACAAGGACGTATTGACCACCGGAGAGGTTGCAAAGATCTGCAACGTCGCTGCCCGTACGGTCAGCAAGTGGTTCGATTCCGGACAGATCCAGGGCTACCGTATTCCCGGTTCAAAGGACCGGCGGATTCCGGTTGCGAGCCTCATGAAGTTCATGAAGGAGCACAACATCCCCTTTGATGGGTTGATGTCAGGCTCGACTCGTGTACTGATTGTGGATTGTGACACGGAGGTCTGCTCGACGTTACAGCGCATTCTCTCAGAAGAAGCAAACTACGATGTTCGCATTGCGAACTCGACGTTCTGTGCAGGCATGGAGTGCGAGCGATTCCGTCCGCATGTCATGCTGATCGATGTCCATATGGAAGACTTCGACCCCCGCAGCCTCTGCAGTTGGCTCCGGAGTAACGAAGATCTCGCCGGTACCAGGGTTGTTGCTATGAGCGGCACCCTCACCGACGGTCAGAGCGCCGCCTTGATGCAACAGGGCTACGACGCCACGCTCCATAAACCCTTCACGGTCCGGCAGCTCATCGACTGTATCGAGATGACACACGCCGTCGCCTGCTGAAGCTGATCACACTCTCTCCTCCTGTTGTTGTCTGACAGGGATCCATGGCACCGCCGCGACGCAAACGCGGCGGTTGTCATTTGGGGCCCGCTCCAGGCCGGGCTGTCCCCAAAGCTGTGCAGGTCCAGGGCGGGGGGGCTATCGTCCACATGGAATGCAAGTTGTCCTGCCCCATCTCGATACACGGATCGGTGACGTGGAGTCCAATGCTGCGGCCATTGCCGAACTGGCCCAGGATGTGGCTGGCTGCGATGTCATGCTTACCCCTGAGCTGGCCATCTGCGGTTATCCCCCTCGGGATCTCTTGTTTCGAGAAGGTTTCGTCTCCCGTTGTGAACAGGCTCTGAAACAGCTCGCCTCGTCCCTGCCCCCGGACATGCTCGTGATCGTGGGTTGTCCGCAATCAGCCAGTGGTGCTGGTGGCCGTTGCTTCAATGGACTGGCAGCCTGCCGAGGTGGTCGCGTTGAGGCCTGGGCCCACAAGAGGTTGCTGCCCGGTTACGACGTCTTTGATGATGACCGCTATTTTCATCCAGGCTCTCAGAGTTCATGGATCGAGCATGCAGGCCACCGGATCGGCCTCTTGGTTTGCGAGGATCTCTGGCAAGCTGGGGATGTTCGTGAACCAACGGACTATGCGGTCGATCCCGTGGCTGAACTTGCCGAAGCCGGGTGCGATGTGCTCTTGGCGGCCAGTGCCAGTCCATTCGTAACGGGTAAACACGCTCGACAGATCGGATCGGTTTCCCAGTTGGCTGGTCAGCATGGGATCAGCATCGTGTCCTTGAACCGGGCCGGTTCTGAAGATGACCTGGCCTTTGACGCTGCTGCCATCGTGGCCGATTCGAGCGGCGCGATTCGTTGCCTTCGCCAGTTCTCTACTGAAGCGGATCCGCCACTGATCATTGACCTCAAGACTCCCTGTGAATCGGTTGATATGCCTCCACTCGATGCACATGAACAGCGGTTTCGGGCCTTGGTCACGTGTGTTCGTGGCTATGTCCGCAAGACGGGGAACAAACAGGCCATCATCGGTCTCAGTGGGGGGATTGACTCTGCAGTGACGGCAGCCATCGCAGCCGCAGCCCTTGGCCCGGAACACGTCACCGGTGTGATGATGCCTTCCCGGCATTCATCGGATCACTCGCTGGGTGATGCCAAGGCCTTGGCAGAGGCTTTGGGGCTGCACGCGTGTCTTGAGTTGCCAATCGAGGCCATTCATGCATCAACGCTATCCACGCTGGAGGGGCGTGTTTCCGACACGCCCGTCGAGGAGGGCTCGCTTGCAGATCAAAACATCCAGGCTCGAGCTCGGGGTTTGATCTTGATGGCGTTGTCCAATTCGCAGGGGGGCTTGGTGCTTTCCACGGGGAACAAATCAGAACTGGCTGCTGGGTATGCCACCCTCTACGGCGATATGTGCGGGGCGTTGTCTGTCCTGGGTGACGTACTGAAGATGGATGTCTATGGATTGGCCCGATGGATGAACGAGCATGCCCATGAGGCTGGCTTCAAGCAACCACCCATTCCGGAGTCATCCATCACCAAGCCACCTTCGGCTGAACTACGGCCGGACCAGTTCGACCAGGACTCGCTTCCTCCCTACGAGTTGCTTGACGAGATTGTGCGGCGATGGGTGGAGGAGGAGCAGTCGGCCGGGCGGATCATCGATGAGACCGGGGCGGATGATCAACTGGTCACGGAGGTCCTTCGCATGATTGATGCCGCTCAGTTCAAGCGGGACCAGGCCGCCGTCATCCCCAAAGTATCCAGACGAGCCTTCGGCCGGGGACGCCCCTGGCCGGTGATTGGCCGCCCCGGGGCAGCGCCGGTGTGGATACCTGCCGCGACCCAAGCCTGACGACAGCACACGTCACGGGCCGCCTATACTCCGCGCCATGCCCATCCATCGACTCTCTCCATTGCTGGTGAACCAGATCGCCGCCGGTGAGGTGGTGGAACGACCAGCCAGCGTCGTCAAGGAACTCGTCGAGAACGCCATCGATGCCGAAGCCACTCGCATCCGGGTCGTGGTGAACCGTGGCGGTCACGAATGTATCGAGGTTGTCGACGACGGAAGCGGTATTGCCGAGGAGGACCTTCCCTTGGCCTTGGCCTCCCACGCCACCAGTAAGATCACGAGTCCAGCAGATCTTGATGGTGTGTCGACCATGGGATTTCGTGGCGAAGCCCTGGCCTCGATCACGTCCGTAGCCCGAGTGGTGGTCCGAAGCCGTCCGCCCGAAGCGTCACAAGCTGCCACCATCGAAGGCGAAGGTGATCGACGTGAAGGGCCTCGCCCTGCGGCCGGCCCTGTCGGGACATCAATCACCGTTCACCAGTTGTTTGGACGTGTGCCCGCCCGACGCAAGTTCCTGAAGTCCGAGTCTGCCGAGATGCGGCGTATCTCCCGCATCGTGCAGAGACTGGCCATGTCACATCCTGATATCGCCTTTACGCTCGTCTCCAATGGGCGAACAACGCTTGATCTGCCAACGCGATCCACGACCCGGGCCAGGGTCCTGGATGTGATGGGTCCCGAGTTGGATACGCAGATGCTCGACCTGGATGTGTCCCGTGAAGGGATTCGCCTGTGGGGCTTGATCGGCCTGCCTGAAGTCGCGCGTCCCACGAGCCAGCACCAGCAGGTGTATCTCAACGGTCGCCCGATCAGTGATCGATCAATCTCGCACGCTTTGCGTGAAGCCTACCGAGGACTGCTGGAACCAACCCGACATCCCACCGCCGTCCTGTTCCTACAGGTACCACCGGACCGCGTGGATGTGAACGTGCATCCAGCCAAGACGGAAGTTCGCTTCCGGGATGATCGGCTGGTGCATTCGATCGTTCGTCGGGGCGTCGTCGAACGTCTGGAAGCGGCCGACCTGACTCCGAGTCTTGGCGTGATGCCACGCGTCGACACGCCTGCACGCACTCGACTCTTTGGGGCTGGTGGGGGGACGGGTACGGGGTCGCCAACTGGTCCTGTATTTAACCGGTCGGAGCCACGCGGTCCACAAGGCTTCGAGATGGAGGAGGCGCGTCGCCTCGTAGAAGAAACAAGTGACGTTCCACCAGCGATTCCGACACCGGTACCACAGGCGCCTGCCTTGCAGATTCACAAGACTTTCTTAGTTACTGAAGATGCCAACGGTTTAGTCATCATCGATCAACATGCCCTCCATGAGCGGGTGATGTTTGAACGCCTCCTGGACCGAATGGAATCCGGACCACTGCCTTCCCAAAGGTTGTTGATGCCCGAGATCATCGATGCTGGTGATATGCATTTGGAAGGATTGGATCGACTGGAACCCTTGATGGCGAGACTCGGTCTGGAGGCGACGGCGTCCGGTCCCAGGACGGTCTCAATCCATGCTGTACCTGCCCTGCTGCTTGAACGCGGCGTTTCGGTGGCGCCCTTCTTCAGTGATCTCCTGGAACGAGCAGGGGAGAGCGACTTCCCAATCGCCGATGAGGAAGAGGCACTCCGGGAAGTCCTCGACATGATGGCATGTAAAGCAGCCATTAAGGCTGGCGACCAACTCTCTGGCAGGGAACTGGCGGATCTCCTGGAGATGCGTGAAGAGGTTGAACGTGCCAGCAACTGCCCTCATGGTCGTCCGACGTCTCTGCGGTTGAGCATGGAAGACCTGGAACGCCAATTCGGTCGTCGATAGTGAACTGTTCTAGCCGCCACTGACTGGTGGCAGCAGTGCCAGGGTGTCACCATCTTCAAGTTTGGCTTGTCGTGTGACCAGACGATCATTGCATGCAAAGGCGATCGTGTCTTCCAGTGTCTTTAACTCAGGGCATGCTTTCACAAGCGCCAACCACGCATCCGATACGGTAGCGCCGCTGGTCACATTCAACGTGTGCTCGCGTCGCCCCATGGCATCGGCGGCAGCGGCGAAGGCATGGATGTCCAGGTTGATGGTTCGATCTGTCATGGCCAAGGCAACCATGAAACGTCCTGCCCATTCGGGACAGGGGCGCTTCCAGATTCAATATCGACCAGTCCAACGGTTGCCACTGCATGAGCCAGATCGCCTGATCCATGCCAATGGGGAACGTGCAGGTTGCCTTGGGCATCTCGTGTTGCCGGTCGGAAGCGACGCCGCGAGTGATGCCGATGAGCCTGGTTCCCAAGCTTGCCAGTGGTCCAAGGCAGTGATGGGTTCATGCCTTGAAGCATGCGGAGGACCGGCCAAGCGAAGAGGGAGGCTGTCACCAGGGCTGAGACCGGATTCCCCGGTAACGAAACCAAGGGGCGTTCTCGACCCGCATCACCACAGGCCGCGATCTGGATCGGTCGACCTGGTTGGATCGCGGATCCTTGCAGGAGCATGGTTGGTTTCAACGCATCGATGGCATCACGAAAAGCATCCCGATCGCCGGCGCTGATACCGCCGATGGTGACGGTCATGTCTGCATCGGTTTGAGTGAGTGCCTGTAGGGTTTGGTCAACATCATCGGGAAGCCATCGTTGTTCAATGATGTCGGCGCCCATGCGAGTCAAGAGCTCGCTGATCATCATGAGGTTGCTATTGCGTATCTGGTGGGGTGCCGGGGTGCTGTCCACCGGCACGACTTCATCACCCGAGGACAGGAGCAAGACACGGGGTCGTTGGTAGACAGGTACATCCAACTGACCAACCGTGGCAGCTAACCCCTGCTCAACGGTTCCCAGCGTGGTACCCGGCGAGACCAATTCGTCGCCCTGCTTGGCATCGCTTCCCTGGGGATGAATGGAATCACCTGAGGCAGGTGATTTGTTGAATAGCACGGGGGACGCACGGTTGGTCCACTCGTGGGGAGCAACCGCATCGAGTCCTTCCGGTACGGCCGCACCGGTGGCAATGCCGACACACGAACCTGCGGGGACTTTCGGGGCGTCAGCATCACCGGCAGCGATAAATCCCACGCATGGGAGCGTGTCCGTTTTCAACAGGTCCTGACTTCTCAGGGCATACCCATCCATGGCGGATCGGTTGAAGGGGGGCAGGTCACGATCTGCCAGGATTGCTTCGGCCAGGACTCGGCCAGATACGCGGTGCAGTTCGATCGACTCCACCGAGGTCGTACGCCACGGTCCAGCCAGGACCTGCGCCAGAGCATTGGGATAATCCGGAAGGGGAGCCATCGAGTTCGCACCCTATCCGGTTCATGCTTTAACGGGGGTCATAACGTGCAGCATCCTCGGATAGGAAGCCGTTTCGAGGCCAATCCATCAGGTCGGTCAACGCCTGTGGCAGGGATTCGAAGTGCAGGCCTCGACAGGGTGTTCCCATGGCTTCCACATGACCATCGACGCAGACGAATTGGGTCTTCCCCGAGTAATGGAACCCCTGGGTTCCGGCATAGGCCATGCTCATGTCCTGAGGCGATGCGTTGACCGGCGACCGCATGAACTTGTTGGCGCCTTGTCGCCATGCGCCAACTCCGAAGAGGGCGGTGGTGCCACTGCGACGACACTCTGCCATCGACAGTGAGGTGGCGCCATCCAGGTTGTCCTTGGCTGTGATGAAATCCCAGCTTCCACCGGGTTCTCCCCAGGGTTGTCGACCTTCGGCAGCGATGAAGGCGGTGTTGTAGTTGTAGCCGGTACACGGATCACCTTCCCAGTTGGCGGGCCCTACGAACCCGGGGCACTGGAGGACTTCACCGGGGTGGTCTGTGTAGGACCACAGCAGTCCTGGAACAACGCTGCCATCTGCTCGACGCCAGTAGTCCCAGGCTCGGACGTCACCTGTGTTGGCGTCACGGTCAAGCCCGTAGAGAAGTGCGGGTGGGAAATTCCCTTCATTCTGCAGGGCATGGAGCGTGGCGGCTCGCGCCATGATCCGTAGGTTGCTGAGGCACTTCACGCGGATGGATTGACCGCCGATGCGATCCATGGCGGGTACCAGCAGTCCAAGCAGGAGGGCGATGATGACCGTGACGACCATCAACTCGACAAGGGTGAACGCAGTGGTGGGTCGCGAACGGTTCACGGAGTCCACCCTTCCAGGAGCAAGAGCAGGTCAGTGACATCCACGATGCCGTTGTCATCCAGGTCGCCCGGGTGCCCTGGGTCAACAGGGCCCCATGAGGCCAGCAGGAGAAGCAGGTCGGAGACATCTACGAAGCCATCACCATCCAGATCGGCCGGAAGTGCAGGGGGAACATCTACCACGGCGTCAATTTCCGGTGAGAGCAAGGCAGATTCCAAGACATTGATCCGAACGTAACGGGCCCGTTCCAACCCGATGTCTGCCAGATCAATCCCCACGCCACCAGCTGACTGGCCATAGGCCTCAAGGACCGCGTCCCATCCTGAGCCGATCAGGTCGGTCCAGTTTGAATTGGGATCCATCGGGATCATTGGGTTGGCTGCAGCGAGTCCAGGGGTGTCGTCATAGGGATCGGCATCCAGCCACGCCAGGGTTGGCCAGGCATCATCGGCCATACATCCGGGTACCGAATGCCAGGTTTGACCATCAACACTCAACGAGAGTTCGCCGCCATCTGCTCCGAAGAGACCATTGACAACTCCGAACGGAAAGCCTCCATCGATGAAGCCAGCATTACCGAACACGATGAGGTCGATGCCGTGCAGGTTGTTTGGATCATTCTCGATCCACTCGTCGAACCGGAGGACGAGGGATCCTCCAGCCCCAAGTGAGATAATTTCATCTGGACCCCAGGCTGGCTGGAAGGGTGACACGACGCCGGGATCAACACCTTCGCCCGAGTAGGTTTCCGGTGGTCCAAGAACGCTGCTGGGATTGTCATATCCCGGGACCCCACCGATGCCCGGTTGCCAGTCGACTACGGTGTCTGCCCAGGGATCGCTGGCTATCACGGTACTGAACAGGCAGCTGTACCAGAACCCGCACAGGATCAGTTTGTTCACGGCCACGACCTCCCGGTCCCGAGTCGCGCAGGACCACTCCCAGGATGTGCCTGCGGGTCTGGGGCGAGGTACGGGCTGGCATTGACTCACCGGGAGCGTGGTGAGGATGCGTGGCCCGATGCCCGATGTACTGACCGCGCGGGCTCGGACGAATCCGGCGAGGGCAGGTCTTCCGGCTCCGGGCAGCGTGTCGGCCTTCCCATCTCGCCCAGGCGAGACAGTGGCGTTTCGACACGGGGTGGGTCATCCTCAAGTGGGCTGACTCCGACGATCCCGTTACGGCGGCGCGTCCGCGGCGGCTTTTCACCGCCTTCCCTCTGAGGTGGTCTCGGGCGGTTCCCTGGTCAAGAGTCCCGCCTCTGACACCCTCGCCGCAGGGAGTATACCGGACCCGCTTCGCAGCCCCGGGGAGGCCGATTATCCTGCATGAAATTGGGCAGATCGTTGACACTTCAAGTGGCTCCGGGATAGCATCGCCAGACTCCCCGGTGGGTCACCCGTTGGCCGATCCACACATCCCTTGACCAGTCAAGTTATGAAGCCTTTGAGGAGCGCTCCGGATGAGCATCATCTCTCCGAATTGGAACCTGCTACGACATGGAATCAGCTTCTTGATGGCCACAGTCTTGGTCACAGGAGTGGCCTGGGGGCAACAGACCTCCGATCCGGCAACGAACCTGAAGGACTTCATTCACTATGCCCTTGTTGCCAACGCAAAGATGGCCGAGGCACATGCCCAAGCACTGTTGAACAATGTCACCGATGAGCAACTGGCTGAATTAGCAGATGATGCGGATCAGGTTCAGCGAGATCGTCTGAAAAGAGCGATTGATTGGGCACGCCGTGTACCTGAACTCGAGGCAACGGTCAGCCAATTGGCTCAGCGTATTGAGGCCGGCAGGCTGGCACTCGGTCGCAACCCTCAGCGGATCAAGGATGCCATCGCCATGCTGGATGGCACACGGCGTGAGCAGTTGGTAGCCCGCGGCCGACTGGTGGCTGCCGGTGAATATGCGGTACCCGACTTGGTTGAAGTCATCATTGATGACCGGACGGATGAACGGGTCCGTTGGAATGCTGAACAGATCCTGACGGAGATTGGTCGGGAAGCCGTGACTCCGATCACGGTTTCGATGCCGAATCTTCCCCCCGAGGATCAAAAGCGATTGATCCTGATCCTGGACGAGATTCGCTATTTGCATGCCGCGCCAGCACTCGCGGAAATCGCCTCCGATCCTACTGCACCCAGTGAGGTTCGCGATGCTGCGCAACGTGCACTAGACAGCCTGGGTGTTTCACCCCAGGCATCACCCGGTGAGCTCTACTCAGAGCTGGCCGGCATGTACTTCGAAGAGCGTGAAGAATTGATTGCGCGTTCGATGGGTTCGGTCAACAACATTTGGTACTGGGATGAACACGGGGGCCTGATGACCAACCCGGTTCCCACCAGACTTTATGCGCCGATCATGGCTATGAAGTCCGCCCAGTCCGCGATGAAATTCGAACCCTCAGACCAATCAGCTTTGGCCATTTATGTTGCTTCGAATCTCCGTCGTGAGAACAGGCTGAAGGGACAGGAAGATCCCTACTTTGGAACACCGGATTACTCACCCCAGTTCCATGCAACTTTCTATGGGCCAGGAATAGGCCAGGATGTTCTGGTCCTTGGGTTGGACAGTGGTGATACGCCCTTGGTCCGTGATGCTCTGGTTGGCTTAGCTTCCACCTCCGGACAGGACAACCTCTTTGGTCGTTATGCAGGCCGAGAGCCCTTGGTGGATGCCCTTCAGTATCCAGATCGACGCGTCCAGTATGAGTCGGCCTTGGTGCTTGCACGGGCTCTGCCTGATCGGAGCTTCCCTGCCTCCAATCGTGTTATTCCGTTATTGGCATCAGCCGTTCGAACCGGTGGGGAGGAATATGCGATCATCGTGGCCGACACAGTCGAAGATCGCCAGGCTATGCAGTCACGTCTTGAAGCTTTGGGTTTCACCGTCGTTGGTGCAGATCGCAGTGTTGCCAGATTGTCAGATGTGATCAGTCAAGCGCCAGGCGTTGATTTGGCAGTGGTCATGCCCATCACTATGACCGGTGGGGAGCAGACACTGAAGAGCTTGCGGACGACGGCGGGGACGATCAATACGCCGGTTCTCTTTTCAATTCCAACGGGCGATCTTCCGGCCTATCACACGCGTTTCGATCGTGATCGAAAAGTTGGTTTGATCCGTTCTGGTGCCACAGAACAAGCATTTGATAGTGGTGTCGAGTCACTTCTTGAAGATGCTTCGGGTGGTCGCATGACGGGTGCAGATTCGGACATCTACGCCATCGAGTCGCTCGATGCACTGAAATCCCTCGCGATGGTTCGACCACGAGCCTACAGCATCACGGATGCAGAGCCTACCTTGATCGATGCTCTGGACGAACGCCAGGACGCTACGCGTTTGATGGTGGCCGAAATCCTTGCCCATATGGATTCACCTGGAGCTCAACGGGCCCTTCTTGACGCTGCACTTTCTTCCAGTTCAGGAAGTGATCAGATTCCCTTGCTCAATTACGCTGCGGCCTCCATCCGACGGTACGGCGACTATGCAACTGATACAGAAGTTGCCGAATTGAATCAGATGATCAAGACCTCCAAAGGCGCTGAGGCTGACGCTGCGGCCAATGTTCGTGGGGCACTCAATCGTCCCACAACCGGGACGTCACCTTTGACGGCCGGGCAGGGGTCGTGAACTGGATCAGTCCTGTTACGCCACCCTAGCTCAGTTGGTAGAGCGGAGCTTTCGTAAAGCTCAGGTCAGCGGTTCGAGTCCGCTGGGTGGCTTTCTCATATGCACTTAGAAGGATGCAGGGCCAACATCTTACGTTGGGATCTTGTGATCATTCAGAATCGATGTTCGACTTCGTGGTTGTGCTTTAGAGGCATACCTGGCAACAATCGGATACTGTTTCGCATATCTACCCCTCAGAGGGGAGATCTCCAAGCTTTGAGGGGTGCACTGCTTCATGAAGATCCTTGAGATCGTACTCTGGTTCCTGAGTGCTATTGGGATTTGCGTAGTCGCAGCAAAAATCATGGCCATGGTTGCAGATCGCATTCTGCGTGTAACAGGTGCCGAGACGGATGAAGAAGCAACGGTCGACGGTAGACCCGCTTGGTGGCCTCTGTGGTGGTGGGAGACCAGAGTGGATGTCATGATCATCGTCTTGGTCATCATCATGGTTGTTGTGAATATCTGGGTTCTGTAGGACGGTATTCCGCAAGAAGTCATGTGCAGTGACCACTACACAGGCTCGCCTAGAATGTCATCCTCCATGGCCTCCGTGAACCGTCCATACCTGAAGTGGCTGATGATCCTCGGCATCATTGAGGGCGTCTCGACGCTGGTGCTCTTCCTTGTCGCCATGCCGATGAAGTACTACGGTGGACAACCTCTGGCCGTGACCGTGGCAGGTGGGATCCATGGGATCCTCTTCCTGGCGTTGGTGGGCATGTTTCTTGTTGGTCGCATCGCTGTGCCGCTCTCGACCCGCCTGGTCTGGTGGGGCATCATTGGAGCCATCGTTCCCTTCGGCCCCTTTATCGTGGATGTGATGCTGTACAGGTTGTATAGGCAATTGCCCAATACACCTCAGCAGGTTTCTCCATAGCGTCTGAGTAAGATCAGAATGTCATCTGCGTCGACGACCCCGTCTTCATCGAGGTCTCCAGGACCGGGCTGATCCCAGCCATCCAGCAAGAGCAACACATCCATGACGTCCACTTGGCCGTTGTTGTCGAGATCTTCCGGGCAATCGTCATCCGTGTTGAAGATGGGATCCGCAAACGGATAGGCAACATAGGCCAGCAATTCCTCTCGCTGCGTGGTGTTCATGGCCAAGACCACGTTTCGGGAGGCCTCGGCTTCACCCCCATGCCAGAGGATCGCTTCCATCAGGCTGCGGGCACGGCCGTCATGTAGGAAGTTCGGTGCCGACCCACCTGACTCAGGATCTTCACAAGTGTCTGGGACACCGAGGGCATGGTTGACGTAGGAGAGGGCCCAGAGCGGTGGCGTACGCCATTCACGTCCCGTGGCTTCGAATTGAGGTCGATCATCAGCAAGGGCCGGTCCCATGTCATGGAGCAGCAGGTCTGTGAAGGGCTCGATGGTCAGATTGCGAAATGCCGTGATGGGATAGGTACTGCCAGTTTGGAGTGTCGGGCTGTGGCAGGTATGGCAATTGGCTTGCTTAAAGAGATGCATGCCTGCAATGGCCAAGAGATCGTCGTAGTTCCGGCGCGGTGGCAGAGTCAGTCCACGCAGATACGTGGTGATCAGATCAAGATCATCAGGTTGTAGTTCAGGTATGCCATTACCTGCCTCGCAATCAACTTGTTGTTCGCCACAATCCTGTTGTGGGTTCAGGGGCGTTGTGATGCCCAAGTCCAGCCGAAAAGCCTCAGCAGCTTGTTGGCGCAGACTTGGTTGATTGGCTTTCCAGCCAAAGCGACCGATGACGGTTGCTTGAGCTTGCAGATCCCAGACTCGGTTGACTCGTCCGGAAATCCCATCACCATCGACATCATCCGGATCCGCCATCGACAAGATGGTTGCCTCATCGACGGCTTCGAGCATTCCCAGGCCTGGAAGCATGGGCGCAATACGCGGCGAGAACTCTGCATTGCCTTGATATCCGGGAGAACCAATGTTGTCCGGCAGGTTTGTTCCAAGGGAGCCATACGCCATGTCCAGAAACTCGTAGATTGGTTTTCGAAGGGTATAGGGTGTCCCATCATCAAAGTGGCCATTGATTTCCTCGTAACGCACCTGGAGTCGTCCTTCTGACGGGACCGTACCGTCTGCGACGACATCGAGCTGTTTGCCGTAGAGGGGGTGTGGGAGAGGTTCGCCGTCAGCAGTTTTTCCAGGAATGCTGACCTGGGCGATCAGGGCAACGAGATCTTGGTTGGCGTACGGCGTAGCCCCTCGACCATCCATCGAGTGACATTGGATGCATGACGCCGCTGCGTAACGCGGACCAATGATCCCACCTTGGAAGACGGGGCTGTCTTCGATCAACTGGCCCAGAGGGCCGGCACAACAGGTGAAGTGTGTTCCAAAGTTGAGGAGGTCTGCCGTCTCGTAGTCGGTCTCGAAGAAGACCTTGCCATCCATGAAGGCCTTCAATTCATTCAGTTCCAAGGTCGAGGCGTGTTGTGCAAAGCCAAAGCGTGGGCTGTAGACATGGGATTCGGTTGCTTGGCCGACTGGCGTTATTCGAGGATTGGATTCATGTGGTCCAAAGGTACCGAGTCCGACTCGGTAGTAAAAAAATTCCGAGTAGTACTGCAAACCAGGTGTTGGCAGGTCAATGAAGGTCAAGTCGAAGTCGATGATCTCACCTGGAGTCACATCTTCCACGACGTGACTGAACTGGTTCTGGCTGCCTGACATGATCTGGTTGATCAATGTTTCAGGTCGGTTGCACAGTCCTGCAAACGGGTCATTCCAAGTGAAGTAACGGAAGTCCACTCGATTGACCGGGAGATCTTCATCGACGACCAGTGCGACATCGACGCGGTTGCCCCAGTCGGTGAACGTCAGTTCAAAGGTCTTGCCAAGACCATAATCTTCAACATAGTTGTCGAAACGCCATTCGTTGGGATGTCGGTGTCGGAATCGTCCCGACCGCTTGGTGATGATTGGCCAATCCGGGGTTAAGACTGGTTCACCGAGAATGTGAGTGAGCAGGGCCGTGTCTTGGGGTTGTGCACCAAGACGTTGAGCGAACCAGTACCGCATGGTCTGGTCGGCTTCAGCATTTGGGATCAGGGCTTCCCAGGTACCCGGCTCAACCTCCTGGAGCGTCGCCGTGGTTAAGAGGCCGTCATCGATCCTGTAATTCAGTCGGACGCTGGTTGTGTCACCGAGATACGTTCCATTGGCACCGGATTCAAATTGAACCAACACGCCATCCGGGTCGACCTGGATGTTGTGTCGAAAACCACGCGGTGGTGGGGGGGTGACATCATCCCGTTCGAAGGCAACACAATCTGATTCGATGGTGATGTCGTGGGTGGGGAAGACATACTGGTGTGGATTTTGCAACAACAGATTGAACGTAAGATCATCACCGGGTTCGAGCCCCTGGATCAAGTGCGTATACAGCCCAGGAAATTCCTCGGTCATGTGCCAGCCGCCTCCCGGTGGAGTTGGATAAATGAGCATGAGCGAGGTATCGGTTCCGGTACTGACTTCAATGCGTGCTCCACCCTCGACGTGGCATACTGTCCCTTGGTAGTCCGGAGTAGCAGCGTGAATAGTTGTGCTCACGGACAGAGCCGCAGCCATCAATCTGATCAGGCACATGAGGCTTCTCCTTCTCCAGGCTTCATTCCTGAACGTGCATGTCAACGTACGAATCAGGCTGAGCTTTGGCGTCCAAATGGCTGAGGTTCTCATACGACCGCCCTGACACAGGCCTGCAGGAACGGATTGAACCTCATGCCACGATAAAGCTGTCCAAGTGAGTTAGGTCCATCTGTAGCCATTCTTCAGGCCATTGTGATGTTTCTGGGACATAAATTTATTGAACCTTTGGATTTGCTTGCTAGGATGTCGGCCCTTACGATCGATCGTTCCAAGTTCATAGGAATCAACTATGTTGACATCAGCATTTGTGCTTACGGCAGTCTTGTTTTCTGGTGCAGGCTTGACCCAGATACCATCGCCAACTCCGGCTCCGGCAGCACCCGCACTCAATAATGAGATTGCACCAGATGCCAAGCTGGTCGTGGAGCAGTACCTCACAGCAACTGGTGGCCGAAATGGCTGGTCTTCCCTCAAGACGATCCAGGGCAATGGAACGCTTAGTATTCCAGCTGCAAGTATCACCGGGACCGCTCAGTTTGTCATTTCATCGGATCTGTATCGAAATACCTTCACGATGAGTGGTGGTTCGGTACAGGGTGCCAGCATCATCACGGGACGCAATGGCGATGTCGTGTGGCAGATGACCGGTGAGGGTGATCGCTATAACGGCAAATTGCTTGAAGGGGTGACCCGCCTCCGAAATCTTCGCCAGTACCAGTTCAACCAGTTGCTCGATCTTGAGAAGAACTTCCTTCGAGTCGAGATCGTGGACGTGGAAGAGATTGATGGTTCCCCAGCGATAAAAATTCTTATGGTTCCACGAGAAGCACCGGATTCCAAGGAGTATCGCTTCTTCGACCAGTCGAGTCACTTCATCGTCAGGACAATCATCGAGCAGCCTGGTGGAAATGTGCAGGAGGCTCGATATAGCGGTTACAAAAAGGTCGGTCCGGTCAGGATGCATACCGAAACCAAGCGTATGGCCTCAGGCCAAGTGCTCATGTTGGTTGCGACCCCCAACATTGTGGCCAACAAGCCGCTTCCGGAAAAGTACAACGAACTCCCCCTGGAGATTCGTGTCCTGCTTGGCGAAGAGACGGTGGCCCCTCCCGGTGCCGAGAAGCCCAAGAACGAGGAATGACGGCATCCCTGGTCTGCTTGCACGGTTGGTGCTGCGAGGCGTGGCATTTTGATCCGCAGGTTGAATACTTTTCGCTCCGACACAGGATTGTCTCGATACCTTGGCAGGCCCGGTTGAAGGATCATGACGATCCCATCAATCTTGAGGTTGCTGCACGTGACATCGAGACGGTGTGTCGCGATTCCGAATTGCCCGGTCCGCTGGTCCTCATCGGACACAGCATGGGTGGCATGTTGGCAGCCATGATGGCCAGTGCCGGACGACTGGACATCGCCGGGATCGTGGTCATCGATGCCACTTGGCCATTTGATCCTAAGTCTTCAGAATTCTTTCGTTCCTTTATTCCTCAGTTGGAAACAGACTTCCCTGGGGCCGTTCGGAAGTTCTTTACTCAGCGTCTGGAACGACCCGAAGATGATCCGGCCATTAACGCACGAGTCGTCGATGGTGTTGTGCAATCAGATCCACGCGTCGGGCTGGCCGTCTTTCGTGATCTGCAAACACCGAATCGACTGCCTTTGGCCGAAGAGGTTCCTGTTCCCATCCTGGGAATCAGTTCATCGCTGCAATTCCTGGATCGTGACAACTTGCTCTCTCATGCGAAGGATGCCTGGTATGGGCAAATTGCTGGCAGTGGCCATCACCTGATGCTTCAGGTGCCTGAGCAACTCAATGCCATGCTGGAGCGATTCCTCTCTCGGCTGACAGGGTGATCGATTGAGCTTAATCAACCTATAAAAAAACCCCTCCCCCAAGGAGGGGGAGGGGTTGAATCAAGGCAGTATCAAACTCAGCACTCTCCGAAGTAGCTGAGCAGTTGCAGGATGTCGTCGACGTTACAGACGCCATCGCCTGTTACGTCGCCGTCACCATTGGTGCTTCCATAGCTGCTCAGGATCAGCAGAACATCATCGACGTCTGCATCACCATCGCCATCGGCATCGCCCGGGCAGGTGTCATCACACTCGTCCGGAATACCATTGCCGTTGGCATCATCACTGGTGCCGTTGGCGATGTCACAGGCATCGGGAATCATGTTCCCGTTGCAATCTTCCGTGGGGGTGTACCCGAAGTAGGTTTCAACGTTCTCCTGGAAGACGTTGTCGCCCGTATCGCGACCCTGAACGAGGCCCTCGAACCCGACTTGGCCTTCATCACCCAGGATGGTCAAGCGAGCCAGAAGGACGCCGTATTCCTGCGTGCAATCCTGGGCGGTGAACATCTGGGAGGTGCCGGCAACATCCGTTGGCAGGTGGAACCAAAGTCCGTTGCCCACCGAAAGATCATCGCCGTTCTCGAAGTTGGTCCAGTCGATACCAATGTCCTGGAGATTGTTCTCCGGGTGTGGGTTACCACTGCTATCAAGACAACCGATGGTGACACGAGTGTCCCATTCAAGATCGGCATCGAACTCGTAGAAGTCCGGATTGATATCGGGGGAGGTTGGTCCACCAGAGCCAGACTGGAAGAAACTCGTCGAACAGGTGAGCATCTTCTGCTGTTCGGGTGTACCGGCTACGGCATCAACACGCTGATCGGCTGACATCGTGACGTAGAGGTCGACCGTCCAGTTGGGCTGATCGATGGTCAGGAGGTCGGTGCCAATGATCGTGTGCTTGATGGTGATTTCACCAGTGCTACCACATGGGTTGCCGGCACAGTCTGTGTTATCACCCAGGTATTCGCCACCAATGGTGACACACTCACCTGCTGTGACAACAACGCAACTAGTACCAGTGCAGCAGCCGCCAGTGGAATTGCCACCGCCGCCGCAGTCGACGTCGGCACAATTTGTGTCGTCGCCCTGGTAAGTACCACCCGCAATGCCACAATCATCGGCTGTGGCCGCGAAGCAGTTGTCGCCGAGGCAGCACGCACCGATGGCCGGTGGTTCCTCGCAGGAGACGTTGGCACAGTTGCTGCCATCGCCGTAGTAGTCACCGCCTGCGTTGTTGCACTCATCGGATGTGAGCTCAGAGCAGGAATTTCCGATGCAACATGCACCAGTGGCGGGGGGTTGATCACAAGGGTTGTTTGCACAGGAAGTGTCATTGCCCTGGTAATCACCGCCGTTGGCATTGCATGCAGCCTCGTTATCAACGGTGCAATTGGAACCTATGCAGCAGGCACCGGTGGGATCACCGCCGCCGCCACCGTCGTAGACAACGTAGATGCTGCCATCGGTCCAAGTCGCATCAACGACGCCTTCGGCATCGTCATAGGTTTCAAAGAATTCAATCTGGATCTCACCATCAGCGTCGGTGAAGTTCCAGTCTACGGTCAGGTCATCGAAACCAGTCGCCGGACCATAGTCGCCCGGGGCACCATCATCGGGGAAGATCGTGATGTACCCGGCGAAGGGTTCGCCATCGCTTTCCCAGAAGAACATGATGCCTGCTTCTGATCCCCACGAGGGGTCGTAAGCACTCAGGGTGACGTTGTCCCAGCCGACACCAGTGATGCTGGAGCCTGCGGGAACAGTCACGGATCGAGTTTCGTTATTGGGCGACTCGAAGCCGTCCACACTATCGATGCCACTGATGTCGAGGTAAACCTCGCCACCACCGCCACCGCCGTCACAAGGATTGCCGGCACAGTTGGTGCCGTCGCCGAGGTAACTGCCGCCTGCAGCATTGCAATCGTCAGCCGTGCCAACGGTGCAATCCGTGCCGACGCAGCAACCACCGGTGGGATCACCGCTGAAATCACCAGAGATCGTCAAGGTGCCAGAACCGGTTGCGGCCTGCCATCCACCGATGCGGATGTAATAGGTCTGGCCGCCGTTGACGCTGTAATCGATCTCGGAGTAGTACTCCTGGCAGCTGCCATCACCACCAGCCGAGTCACCATTGCAGGCAACCTGGCTGAGGCTATTGCAACTGGAACCTTCGTACAGCACCATCGAGGTGTCGTAGGATCCGGCGTCGCAAGTGCTGAAATTCGCACTACCACTGCTCGGGGCAGTCCAGACAAACCATTGGTCAGGGCTGCCCTGCCAGTCAAGGTAGGTGCCGGAGCACTGACTGTCGTCCGGTTCGCCGTAGCCACTGTCACTGTTGCCAGAGGTATCAAAGGAATTGGCTCCGATGGAAGCATTGACAGCATCGCCGCAAGTATCGCCTTCACCACCACCGCCACCACCACAGGGGTTGCCGGCACAGGACGTGCCATCACCCTGGTAGTCGCCGCCGTTATTGACGCAGTCAGTTTCGGTCACGATGAAGCAGTCGGTCTGGACGCAGCAGGCGCCGGTGGGATCGCCACCGCCGCCATCACAATTCTCAGGCGGGCAGTCGCCGCCGTCGCAGTCGTACTGATCGCAGTTGAGATAGATCGCGACCCCGTTATGTGAGTAGCTGCCATCATCGCAGTAGCCATCACCGACCCAGTTCTCTGGGCAGCAATTTTCGAAGCAGTCCGGGATTTCACCGATGGGGCATCCGCCTGGTGGCTCATCACCATCACACGCCACGGCTCGGGCCTGCACGAAGCCGGCCGTATCGATTCGCGTGCCATAGTTCTCGCAGGAATAGCTGCAGTGGGTCACGACACCGACGATCTCGCCATTGGAGATCAGGGAGGAACCGGAGTTGCCGTAGGTCACATCAATGTTGTATACGACCGTAGAGGAATCCGTATAGCTGATCGGACCATTGTGAGTTTGCTGAGTCTGGGATCGGTTGCACTCGGAATCCACGCCGTAGCCGTGGTTGCTCATATTCCCGGAGCCGGGAACGCTTGAAGCCAGTGGGACAAATGATCCGTAGCGTTCATAGGGCGTCTCGCCAGCGGAGTTGGTTCCGATGCGAAGGGCGCCGTAATCACTACCAACGCCACCATTCACACCGGACTCCAGAATCACGGGGAACTGGTCGGCGACGGGTGGGTTATTGGTCGAGCAATCGCCGTTGGAGTCCGGTACGTTGAACTGGACCACGGCGCCACTTTGGCCAAGGCAGTGACCAGCCGTCACCATGCAACTGTCCTCGTTGTAGAGGGTGGCACTACAACCGACGGGGAAGAGCCTGGCGAAGTGGTTGACTCCGGCAGGAGCGCGATCATCGCTTCCGCAGATGCCACAACCATCGCCACGGTCAGCAAAGCCGACTTCGTAGGCGTATTCATTGATCGTGAACTCATTGTCAATCGTAAATGCGCCAGCAATCAGCTCGATCTTCAGGGCATTGCCGTTGAAGTAGGCTGTGCTGTAGTCCCACATGGCCATCGTGTCGGCATTCAGTTCCTGGACTTCGCCGTCATGCAGCGAGGTCACGCGGATGAAACTGTCACCCTCAAGATGGACTTCGGAGAAGTAAAGGCGGAGCCATGCCACGCCATCGACACGCAGTACGTCTTCCCAAACGACCTTGGGCTTGGCAGACATGTTGATGCTGCGGCGGCTGACAATGTCAATGCCTTGGTATTCACCCGTGGGGAAATCCAGGGTTGAACCGACCACGTCAGGATTCTTCTGAAGTCCTTTTGGGGGCGGTCCTGGAATGAGGTTCTGGGCCAGGGCTGTTGTGCCTAGTAGGGCAGTAGCGATTCCGGCAATGCCCATAAGGGACATCACCCGAGGGTGGCTTCGCAAGTGCATACTCTCTCTCCTGTTGCACCGATCCGATGCGCTTTGTGATGTCAGGAGGGGCCTCTCTCCACACGTAGAATGGAATTCCCCTCCTCCATTCCTTTGAATGTAACAGCCTTGTCCGGCTGAACAAGCCCCTGGGTTGCTCCAATCCTGATTGAAACATCAATCCAGCCCTCCCGTGGCCTTCAAAAGGCTATGTGGGACTGGTATGACCACCTCCGGGTGGTTTAGAGGGGGAGCGGAGCAACGCTATGTTGGGTCATGGCTGACTCAGCAGGGGCCGAAGGCCGAAATGACCTGGAGCAGGTCATCCACGTCCACGATGCCATCACCATCCAGGTCATAAATGGTGCCAGCCTCACCAAAGGTACCAATCACCGCCAGCAGGTCATCCACGTTGACGGTCCCGTTCTCATCGAAATCGCCAGTACAGGTGGGCACTGCACAGGATTCGGTATCGCAGGGTATGCCGTCCCCGAGGTAGTCCCCGCCATCCGATTGGCACTGGGCCGGCGTCATCTCCTGGCAGGCGTCCTCAACGCAGCAGCCGCCCATGAGATCACACGTGTTGGGTACACAAAGGGTTCCATCGCCGGCGTAATCACCGAACACGAGCGCACAGTCTGCTGCGGTCAATACTTCGCATGAAGAGCCGAGGCCGGTGCAGCACGCACCAGTGATTGGGACATTGCACGGATCGCCCGTGCAATCGAATCCCAAACCCAGGTACGTGCCGCCGGCATCGGAACACTCCGACTCGGAGATGTCATAGCAGTTCAACCCGAGGCAGCACGCGCCCGTCGCGGGGGCAGGGACGTGGTCAATCCACAGCGTGCCAGACCCAGTCGCTGCTTGCCAGCCACCCAGTCGGAAGTAGTACGTTGTCAGCGGTGAGACTTCCAAGTCATCAATCGCCGAGTAATAAGATTGGCAGTCATCATCGTCATCGTCACTCGAATCACCGTTGCAAGCAATCTGTTGAAGCGAGACACAATCGGAACCTGCATAGACCACCAGCGAGGTATCGAATGAATCTTCGTCACACGTGCTCAATGAGAGTGTTCCGCTGGTAGGAGGTTGCCAGACCATCCAGATGTCCGGGCTGTCATCCCAGTCCAGGTAGGTTCCAGCGCACTGGGATTCATCCGGGTCGCCGAATTGAGAGTCCACGGCGCCTACCGTGGAGAAGCTATTGCCCCCCAGGGCAGCCGGGACGGCGACCTCGCAAGTGTTACCAAGAACGCCAAAAAGGATCTCGCGTGCAGCGACAAAGTTGGGATGATCGATTCGAGTACCCAAGTTGGGGCAGGGGCAGTGAGTGGCCAAGCCCAGGATGCGGTTGGTTCCAACCTGGATGATGGGTGATCCGGAATTGCCAAAGGTGACATCTGCCTCGAATTCCAGTGATGTTGGTTGTACTGCGACGAGCGGGCCGTAACTCTTCTGGAGGGTATCGGCCCTGGTGCATTCATCCAGGTCGTCACCATAGCCAGCCACCTGGATGGTTGGTGTGCCGTTGGGCATGCTGGTCGCCATCTCGTGATACACGCCATAGAGGTCGTATGGTCGATCACCGTCGCCGTTGGTTCCAATGACCACGGCCGCCCAATCTTCGCCAACACCTGCGATCGAGCAATACCAAGTTATGACGGGAAACTGGTCTTGCACTGGGGGATGATTGATTGTGCAGTCACTATTGGAGTCGGGAACCCCGAACTGGCAGACGAGGGCTGTGCCGTCTTCCATGCAGTGTCCTGCTGTGACCAAGTGGCTCTGGTCATCCACGATGACACCGGTACAGGTGTAGGTGCTTCCCAGGATTCGACAGATCCCGTAATCCACATGGGGTTCACGATCATCCTCCTCGCAGAAGCCACAATAGGGATCGCCTCCACGGGATTCTTCGCCCTCGTCCCAGGAGATTTCATCGACGACAAGCCGGTTCGTCGTACCCGCACCAGCCACCATCTCTATGATCACGCTATTGCCATTGAAGTAGGCGGAGGTCCAACTCCACTGCTGGAGTTCCGACTGGTCGAGGTGTTGAACCTCGCCATCACGCAGGGAAGACACTCGAACAAGACTGCCATTACCCAGGATGGTGCCAGCGAGGGAGAGTCGGATCCAGGCAGCCCCAGGTTGATGGATGACGTCGGTGTAAATCACCTCGTCGTCATCACTGTCATTTCGGATCAGTCCCGAGTCGGAGTACAAGGGTGCAGAATCACCGCTGAGCCCAAGCATTCGCTCTTCACCAAGCGATCTGCCAGCGGTCAATATAAATAGGATGGCCACCATGGCGGCAGCCATACCGCATCGGCGAGTCCAATCGATTCGCATCTGAGCAGTTGTCCCTGCCTGGGGAAGGGGCCTCCCTAGTTTCCTCTTCTTCACGAAACTCCCGCGACGGAGTACCGGGAACAACCCGGTTACTTGAGCCTACCACCCCCTGGCGAAGCGGCAAGTCGAACCTGCCTAATGGCAGCGTATGCGGTTTTAGAGCCCCTTGCGACCATCCTGGGGGGGGGTCAGGCCCCAAAATAAGCGGTGGTAGCTGAGTCGTTGCTTGTCCTACCGTGGCGATTGGGATTCCCCACAAATCTCGTTGCTCAGGGGGCTATTCGGGGCATGTTCTCAGGTCATTTCAAGGCACTCTTGAGTTGGCTGAAGATCGCGATAGGAGTGGAGTTTCTTGGGTTTAGGGTCTATTGCATGCCTGGTCCCATCCGATTTGAACTGCACTGCGTATGATTCTCCCCATGATGCTTTGCTTCATGGATCCTATGGCGTTGCTGGCCACGGGGGATATCTCCCCCTGGTGGCGATTCTTCGGTCGCTTGCATCCGCTTCTTCTCCATTTCCCCATTGCACTGATCATTGCAGCGGCGGTACTGGAGTTGGTGCTCTGCTGGCGTCGCAACGCCCGGCCGAATGCCATCGCTTCCTTCTGTCTGTGGGTCGGGATGGTGTTCGCGGTGCTCTCGGCCTGGACTGGTTGGGAAATGGCTGCGCATGAAGGTATTGCCGACAATCCGGTGAAGGCCTCATTGCTCGGATGGCATCGTTGGACCGGCATCGTGTTGGCTTCTTTATCCATTGCCCTTTGCCTGGCTTGGCTCATCGAACGCATGTCGCGACCCCGTTGGGCTTTCCATGTCTACCGATACGGTCTCTGGGCAGCGGGCATCCTGGTGTGCTTCGTCGGTCATTTTGGAGCCGAGATGAAGTGGGGGCAGGACTACCTCTTCTCGGTGCTGCGATCACCAACCGCCAATGCACAGTCTGTGCCTGGGCCGACGCCTGCCCCGGAAAGTGATCCTGGCAATGCCCAGCCAACCAAGGTTGTCACGGTGTCCTGGACCAAGGACATCGAGCCGATTTTCCAGGAACGTTGTGCGGATTGTCACGGGCCGGATAAGCAGAAGGGCCAACTTCAGCTCGTTCCTTACGAGGCCTTCCAGTCTCACATGTCTGTGATCGATACGAGCAACCCGTTGGGAAGCATCCTATTCCACCGGATCAGCCTTCCCGCGGATGACCCGGATGCCATGCCGCCAGATGGCCCTCGCTTGACCGCTACGCAGATTGACTCGATCAAGACCTGGATTAGCGAAGGTGTGCCGGGGCCACCAGTGTCGTCACCGGTTGATTCAACTGAAGCTTCAAGCGGACAAACGACCACAGCGACACCAGCACACCGCACGGATCCAGCGACGAAGGTGCCATCACCTTTCGATACGGCAAAACAAAGCATGGCCATTGATGCCATTTTGAAGCTCGGAGGTCACGCATCCCCAGTCAGTGAAGACTCGCCGTGGGTTGATGTCAACCTGTCGCTGGTCAGACCTCCTGTGACAGATGCCCAAATCAAAGTACTCGGCGGTCTGAAGAAGACATTGATTTGGCTGAATCTTGGTGCCACGGCCGTGACCGCTACAGGTCTTGAGCAGACCGTCTCGAAACTCACGGCCCTCCATCGTCTGCGACTCGACCGAACCTCGATTGGTGATCAGGGACTGGCGCATCTTTCGACATTACAGGCACTAGAAGTTCTTAACCTGTTTGGTACGAAGGTGACCGACGCGAGCCTGCCCACCTTGGAAGCAATGTCTTCACTGAAGTCGGTCTACCTGTGGGATACCGGTGTCACAGCGGAAGGCATCCAGGCGTTGCAAGACGCACGTCCTGGTCTGGAAGTTGTGGGGGCCCCGGAACCACTGCCATCTGAGCCTCCTTCCGAAGCCAAGCAGACCGAGTCGCCAGATCAGCCGGCAGATCCCGATTCCGAGGACTGATCAAGGCGGAATGCCCCAAAATCAGCATTTTGAGCCGGCCTTCCTGACTTTGCTGGCGGTGTTCCTTGACGACTATCAGGGGGGCAGTCATCATGCGACCTTGTCGGCCATCGTCGCCCAGGCTGGGCGTCCTGAATATGCCGGCTCCACAAGGGAGACTTGATCATGTGGATTCGATATGCGCTTGTTCTCAGCCTGTGCTTGTTCGGCTTCGCCTGTGAGAAGAAGGACGACGGCTCTGGCAGTAGTGGCAGCACTGGCAAAGATGGCCAGGGCAAGATCACGATCAACGAGGGGGGTAAATCCCAGCCAGGTACGGCGACCGTCATGGATGCCGATCCAAAGCAGCAAAAGGGCGTCGTCTCGACCCCGGGTGACAAGAAGACCGACGACAAGAAGTGATATCTGGCCTTTAAGTTCAAAGCCCTTTTTCGGCCTCCAAGGCATCTAGAAGGGCTTTTCAGGCCTGAATTCAGAAAATATCTGCCCGCCACTGACAGGAATGCCGGTGGCGGGCAGATTCTTTATGTCAGCGGAGTCAACAACCTGCTGGCACACAACTCTTCGCCTCTTCTTTCCTCTCCTCTCCTCCTCCCCCCCCAAGGCCTCGATCCGAGCCCGGCACACGACAAATCGGATCGCGAAATCTGGAGCCCGTTTCGTGGACCCCGGCCCCTGGCATCGCCAGGGGCCGGGGTTCTTCATTGTCGATTGGTCTTGACACGGTCCAGCGGTCGTGCTGGCCTTGACGCCGAGGCCTCCGGCGGTCCATGATCTGGACCTTGCCTTGCCACAGAGGAAGGACCAGGAGCATGAGAATGGCGATTATTCAACGTATTGTCGGCACCGTTCTTGTTATCTCGGTCCTGGGGCTGCTTCCAGGTTGTGATGAATACGAACGGGAGCAATTGAGGCAGGCGGGAGATGACATCGATTCAGCGAGTGAGCATGTTGGGGACGCTTCCAGTTCGGCCCTGGATCGAGCTCGTCATGGAACGGGTAAAGCACTGCAAAACTTGGGCGACAAGATCGATGACCACAACCAGCAAATCGATGACGCCGCAGATCCGAACTCGATGGACTGATCTAAACCTGTGCGACCCGCGGTGAGCCATTTCAGTCAGTTACCTTTCATCCTTGGATGCATGTTGGTCATCTTGTTGTCGGGGTGCAGTGACTCTTCTAAGAAGCCTGCGCCACAACCTGCAATATCGGTGACGTCTACCAAGGTTCAGAAAGAAAACATTCCCGAAACTATTCCTGGCGTCGGTTCCATCAGAGCCATCGAGATTTCGACCATGGCCCCGGAAGTGGCAGGCAACGTCATTGGTCGTTACTTCGAGGATGGACAGCGGGTGACGCGTGGTGACATTCTTTACACGCTGGATCGACGGACACAGGAAGCCCAGTTGAACTCCACCAAGGCGCAGTTGGCTGAGCAACAATGGGTCTGGGAGCGGATGAAGATCCTGGCTGAAACGCAAGCCGCCAGTGACGCCGAAGTCGCGGAGACGGCTTATAACATCGAATCACTGACTGCCCAGGTGGCAGAACTTCAGTCTGTCGTGGACAAGCTCACCATACGGGCGCCCTACGACGGCCAAGTTGCGATCCACATGATCGACATCGGAACCTATGCCAACGTAGGTGACGAACTTGTGAAGGTTGTCAATGACTCGGTGATGCTTGTGGATTACGAACTCGCCACGAGTTGGTTGCCAAAGCTCAAGGTTGGGCAGGCAATCACCCTGATGACGGAGGCTCAACCAGGCCGTTCATATAGCGGTCGGGTGACCGCGATCAACCCATTCGTCAATAGCAACACTCGTTCTGTTCAAGTTCGATCCCAGGTGCCAAATCCAGACTTCTCTCTTCACTCAGGTTTGTTTGCTGATGTCGTTCAGATCGTAGGTTCTTACGAAAATGTACTAGTGGTTCCACAGGCCTCGTTGGTTTACACCGGAAATGACGTCCTGGTCTACGCGGTCGACGCGGGTCAAGCCGTTCCAGTTCCCGTAGTCGTGACAAAAAAAATCAGTGACTCCAGAGCCATTATCACGGCTGTGCCTCCAACTTCATCAGGCAATGAATTGAGCTCAGGGGCTCATAAGCAAGCGAGTTCAAGTCCAGCGGCTTCCAAATCAGGCGCATCGAATGCCAATCAATCTGCATCAAGCTCCAGCGCATCTACGGGCCATACAACCGGGAGTACTTCATCGCTGCCACACATTACCTTGAAGGAGGGCCTTGAAATTGTGGTCGAGGGCGCAGCCAAACTCCGCCCAGGTGCCAAGGTTAAAACAACTCCCTATCAACCCGTCCATGTGTCCGTTGTGACTGGTATGCCCAAACGCCAGTCCTCAGGCCGAGATTGATTCGTCATGGCCTTCCTTGAGATATTGATCCGCAGGCCAATCGTGGCCTTTGTGATCAACATGCTGCTGATCGTGGTCGGAGTTGCCGCCTACTTCACGCTCGGTGTGTCTCAGTATCCCTCGATTGCATTGCCTGAGGTCACGGTGACGACCACCTACCAAGGGGCTGATGCCGAGTTGATGGAGGCGGAGATCACCACCCCAATTGAACAAGTTTTGACTGGTATCGAGGATGTGATCTATTTCACATCAACGAGCACTCAAGGTGTATCGGTCATCACGGTGACCTTAGCCATGGGCTCGGATGTGGGGGTGGCAGCAAGTTTGATTCAAAATCGAGTGTCGCAGGCAACGAGCAATTTTCCAGCCGATGCATTGCCACCGGTCGTCGTTTCGGCGGCGTCCACTCCTCAGATCTACTTGGCGCTCCGGAGTAACACGGCCTCTCTGCAAGAGTTGACTGCTGTCTATAACAAGGGGTTGCTCAACACTCTGAACAATATTGACGGCATCGATCAGATTATGACGTTCGACAACTCGTACGCCATGCGGCTCTGGATTGATCCCGCGAAGTTGGCAGCCCACGACTTGACACCTGTTGAAGTCTCCAATGCAGTCAAAGAACAGAGCGTGGCCTTGTCTGCAGGGGACCTCCTCAATGATGCTCGCCAGTACGACATCAGTACCGATTTTCGTTTAAACACTTCGGACGGTTGGAACAACCTCATTGTGGCCTTCCGGGATGGATTCCCGATTCGCTTGAGTGATCTGGGTTATGCCGAGCTTGCTGGAAATGATGTGCCGCCCAATGATCTTTTCCTTCAAGAAGGGCAAGTTGCTCTGGGTCTTGCGGTGGAGACCTTTGCAGATGCCAATGCGATTGATGTCTCCAACTCCCTTCGTGAGTTGATTCCTCAGCTCAATCGTGTGCTGCCCGGCGATTTGGAGCTTGTGATCAATTATGACCGTACGGACTTCGTGCGAGATTCCATTCTTGAAATCGTGAAAGCGATGGCTGAAGCCATCCTCTTCGTCATCATCGTGGTCTTCTTATTCCTTCTCTCTTTCCGAGCAGTGTTGGTGCCGATCGTCACGATTCCTTTGTCATTGGCAGGGGCCATGGGCTTGCTCATGTTCCTAGATTTCAGCATCAATACCATGACCTTGCTGGCACTCGTCCTCGCCATTGGTCTAGTGGTTGATGACGGCATCGTGGTCCTGGAGAACATCTATCGTTACATGGAAAACGGTAACAAGCCGATGACGGCTGCCATTGAGGGCTTGCGTGACATCCTCTTTCCACTCATCGCAACGACAACTACGTTGGCTCTGGTCTTTGCGCCTGTGGGGCTTGTCCCCGGTCAGATGGGGGCGCTCTTTGAACAGTTTGCTTTTACCTTGGCGGGCACAGTTCTGATCTCAGGGTTCATCGCCATGACGCTCAGTCCGGTCATGTGTCGTTTATTGCTACGGCCATCGAAGAAGTCCAAGAAAAAGACTTCGGAGGGCAATCAGGAAGGGCAAAGCTCAGAAGGTCAGGACTGGATCAGTCGCAACTATGGAAAGATCTTGGCTTTCACACTCCGACGATTACGGCCGGTGGTCATCATCATTGCCATTGGGGTGGCCATTGCCGCCTACATGCTCGGGCGCACTCTTCAGTCAGAATTGTTGCCGACTGAGGACCAGAGCGTTGTATTGGTCTTTTATGAAGGCCCTCAGTATGCATCCTTTGCAGACATGAGGCGAAACGCTGACAAAATTGATGCGGTGTTGCGTAAAGTTCCTGAGGGTGTTGCCAACATCAACCTGATTGGAATGCCATCGCCGACGTATTACGAAGGGCTTGGCATCCTCACCCTGACTTCTGAAAGTGACCGGAAGCGATCTCAGCAGGAAATCGTTCGTTCTCTTCAGGAACCCATCGGTGCTATTCCTGGGGTTTTCGCGTTTCCTCTGAATATTCCACCATCTGTGTTCGGTGGTGCCAGTCAGCAGAATGTGAACTTTGTCTGGCGCACCATGGGAACCTATGAAGAGCTCTGGAAAAATTGGACGAAGCTTCGCAGTGATCCGCAATTGAGCAAGTACATCACAGATATTCAGATTGATCTCAACCTGACCAACCCCCAATACCACGTCAAGATTGATCGTAATCTTGCTCAGGCTTCAGGTGTTTCCGTAAGTGATGCAGGTCAGACTCTGGCAGCTACCTTTGCACCAGATCGACTCAATCAGTTCGTATTAGATGGGTTGGCCTATTGGGTCTACCTTGGTATTCATCCCGATTACTTGTCAGATCTTCGTATTCTGGACGACATCTATGTCCGAGGCGACGGTGATGGTTTGGTGCCACTGTCTGAATTGGTGACATTTGAACCAACGCTTGGACTCTTGTATGCCAATCATTACATGGGGCAGAATTCGCTGACCATCAATGCAGATGTTGCCGAAGGTTCAGCCCTTGGAACAAGCCTCAGTTTTCTGAGGTCTTGGACAGAAGCCAACACAGAGGGTGTTGTTGCGTCAACGACCGGTTATTCCTGGACCTTTGAACAGGGGCAAGGCAAAATCGGACTCACATTCGGTTTAGGCATTCTTGTTGTGTATTTGGTCCTGTCTGCCATGTTTAACAGCATGGTGGATCCATTGACCGTGCTTTTGGTTGTGCCTTTGTCGATGCTTGGGGCAATTGTTTGTCTCAAACTCAGCGATTCAACTCTCAACATTTATTCAGAAATTGGTCTTCTGACTCTGGTGGGCCTCATCTCGAAACATGGCATCCTGATTGTTGAAGTCGCGAATCGTGGACGAGCAGCTGGAATGAGTGTCATGGATGCTACCGTCCAAGCAGGGCAACTCCGGGTTCGCCCCATTCTTATGACGACCGGCGCCATGGTATTGGGCGCTCTTCCACTTGTAATCGAAGGTGGGGCAGGACATGAAACCCGGGAGCCTGTTGGATGGGTTCTCGTCGGTGGCATGTTGTTTGGGACGGTGATGTCTTTGTTTGTCGTGCCCACGGTCTACTCTTACTTCTCTGCTTTCCAGAAAAAGCGTTTCTTGCCACGGAACGCCGATGGTGAAATCATCGAAACAGGCACGGTGCCCCAAACTTGACATGCCAATCACATTGACCATCCAAACCAATGGCAAGGGTCTCTACGAGATCTCGAATGATGTCCAGGATGCTGTGAATCGACTGGATACGTCATCGGGCCTTGATGGGATCTGCACGGTGTTCGTTCAACACACGTCAGCCAGTTTGACTATTCAGGAAAATGCGGATCCAAGTGCGAGGCGCGATATCGAGGCCTGGCTGGAGCGTACCGTTCCGGAGAACGACCCTCACTACACGCACACTTCAGAAGGTCCGGATGACATGCCCTCGCACATTCGGTCCATCCTCACAGATGTCAGCTTGAACATTCCGATAGAAACAGGTCGGTTAATGCTGGGCACTTGGCAGGGGATTTTCCTCTGTGAACACCGGCGTTCTCCGCATACCAGGCGTGTCATCATTACGATCGTGCCTGGTTCTTGAGGGGCTGCAGGGGGGCTGGCCTCTGGATTCCGGTTTAGTTGCCAGTGAGTGGCCCAGTTGAACTCTCAAGCCTGTAGTCTGAACCAGATGAAGCAGGTGATGATGTATGCCTTCGCTTTGGCAACCGTGGCATCCTCTGCCTGGGGGACCACCATATACGTGCCCGAGGACTTTCCGTCGATTGGGTTTGCGCTGTGGTATGCAGAGGATGGTGATGAGATCATCGTCGGACCGGGTGTCTACACAGATACGGGCGAGAACATCATCGATCTTGAAGGCAAGTCGGTTCGGATACACAGTAGTGATGGCCCAGAAGTCACGATCATCGATGGTGAGAATCAACGTCGTGGCGTCCTGTTCCAATCGGGCGAAGGCAGTAACTCGATCATCGAGGGGTTCACCTTCCGTGATTGCAAGGCCCCTTGGTATGACTGGAATGGCAACGGCCAAGTCGACTACTGGGAATTCTTTGGTGGTGCCATGTGGTGCCGTGATGGCAGCAGTCCCACGATTCGAAATTGCCATTTCCTGAATGGTGTGGCGGAATATGGGGCAGGCATTTGCAACTTCGATGAGTCCTACAGTGCCAATGAGCCAACCATTGAGAATTGCTTGTTCCAGGATAATGATGCCGGTGCAGGTATTGGCGGCGCGGTATACAGCTACGCCAGCAGCCCTCCCTTGATCGGTTGCCAATTCATCGGCAACTCGGCGAGTTATGGCGGTGCCATCCTGAATGTACAGGGCAGTGATTCAACCATCAGCAATTGCATCTTTTATGCCAATGTCGCTACTGCTGATGGCGGTGCGATCTATAACGATTCCAGCATGCCCCTGGTGACAGGCTGCGAATTCAATCTCAACTCAGCCCAAGATGATGGTGGGGCTGTGTTCAATGCAGATCCTGGCAGCAGCCAGAATGTACCGGTCTTCCAAGAATGCAGTTTTACGAGCAACGTGGCCATGGATGAAGGTGGGGGGATCCACAACTTCTCGGTGAGCCCCATCGTGATCGAATGCATCATTACCGACAACCAGGCTGGTGCAGGGGGCGGCATCTACAGTTGGAACGGAAGCGTGCCGGCCTTGTCTCATACGTCTGTGTGTGGCAACACGCCATCACAGATCGTGGGCACCTGGTCCGATGAGGGTGACAACGACGTTACGGCAATCTGTGGTGCCGAGTGCCCGGACGCTACGGGTGATGGGGTTGTTGATGTCAATGACATCCTGGCCATCATCAGTGCCTATGAAACAGATGATCCAAACGCGGATGTGGATGGAAGTGGGCTGGTCGATGCCAACGACATCCTGGCTGTGCTGGCAGGTTGGGGCCTCTGTCCGTGATCGTTTGATTGTTCTGCTTCCTAATCCTCGGTATCCTTCCGTCGTGAAGTTCAGCCTTGATCATGTCATTTTCTTTGGACGCACCTGGGACGAGTGCCTTGGGATGTATGCCATCGAAGAATCGGATCTGGTCGGCAAACGCACCCTCGATTGTCCAGGCGGACCAGATGCGCTCGTGGCTGAAGGCCTGAAGCGAGGTTTGGATTTGCACGCGGTTGATCCACAATATTCCGAAGAACCCGATGTTCTGGAGGCTCGGGGTCGCCAGGAGATTACGGATGCGATGAAAGCCTGGCAGGAAGATCCAGATCACAACTGGGATCAGAATGAGGCGGACGAATACGAGCGTCTCAAATTGGAAGCACTTGATGCTTTCATTCTGAGCTACCGCGACAATCGCGATCGTTTCTTGCCGGGGGCACTCCCCAAGCTTCCCTACCAAGATGATGCCTTTGATCTGATTCTGAGTGGCCACTTTCTCTTCACCTACGCTTCCTTGGATTGTGGTGGATTAATGACTAATGATTCGTTGGACCTGGATTTTCACATCCGGTCTGTCCGTGAATTGGTCCGGGTGGCACCGGAAGTCAGGCTCTACCCGACCTATGCGCTCTCGGGTCCTTCACGGCGACAGCAGTTCGTGGAGCCGGTCATGGAAGCCATTCAGGCAGATGGCCACGAGGTGGACTTGGTGCCGTCCAATTGGATCCAGGCCAACTTCATGGATTTCAACGATCTCATTCGGATCCGAAGGTCCGAGTGAGTCTTGCCTGAAGATGGGCTGTTTGAACTGTCTGCAGGCGGTCCTGAAGGCTGCGAAACTTCTTGCCACTTCAATGTTTGTCTTATCTCAAGAGATGTCTTGGAGATTTGGCCCAGTTTGAGTCATCATGGTGAAGGCGTTCGAGGGGGGAACGTGTAGTCATCCAGATTCAGGAATACCCCATGTTCACAATGATTTCCCCTCGTTCCAGACGCATTGGATTTGGTTGCTTGGTTGGTGCCAGCCTGGTGGGTTGTTCAACCATGCCTGCAGGCCCTGTCACCGTGACCAGCCATCAAGTCAACGAATTCACCAGCAGCACACAATCCCATGTTGGCCTTGCCGTTGACTCCTCGGATCGTGTGTTGATGACCTGGGATAGCCGTCGGCAACAGGGTGGGCGTTACGGCGTCTACGGCCGTTGGGTGGACTTGTCTGGGCAGGCCCTCGGCGATGAGTTCCAGTTGAACGAGCATGTACTTGGTCACCAGAAACATCCTGCAGTGGCGACCGGACCACATGGTGCGGCGTGGGTGTCCTGGACCAGTACAGGGCAGGACGGACAAGCGGGTGGCATCGTGGCCCGCAGGCTGGACGGGATTGAAGGGACTTGGCAATCAGAGCAACCGATCAACCAACACCGAGTCGGCCATCAACGCCAACCGGCGCTTTCTATCAACGACCACGGAGAGACGCTGATCGCCTGGACGACCGATGTGGAGTCTGGGACGCGTATTGCAGCTCGAGTCTTTGCAGAGGATGGGTCCGCTCGGTGTGATGAGTTCCAATTGGACACGGAGGGGAACGCCGCATTGCCGCGGGTTGCATCGCTTCCGGGCGGTCGTTTCATTGTGAGTTGGCAAGAAACAGCCAATGAACCGATGGGTCTTCGAGTTCAAGTTGTCTCGAGTGAGGGTGGGCTGGTTGGCCCCTCCCATCGGATCGCTTCAACAGGTGCCATCGAAGCATCGATCGATGGTTTGTCTGATGGTGCCATCATCACCTGGTTGGCTCCGGGTGAGGACCGGTACACCATCTTTATGCAGAGGCTGGATGCATTGGCTTTGCCTGTTGGTATTCCAACGGAGTTAATGGCAGTCCGTGATTCCAAGGCTTGGATCAGTGGTGTGCATGTGGTCGCTCAACCAGATGGTGGTTGGACGGTCGCCTGGAACGAAGACACGCTGAAGGGTGGCCACAACCGAATTCGGATGCAAACCTTCAATCGAGCAGGTCAAGCCAGTTCAGAGGCCACCTGGATGGACGACTCATTGGCACCGGGACATCAACTGTCAATCGCTTCAACCTCTGCAGCCATGGCGGTCTCCTCATCGGGTTGTCGCGTCGCTGCATTCTCAGGGCGTGGTACTGGTGCAGATTCCTCGGCAGCCAACGTGGCCATTATGGATGAAGGTATCAGCCGTTCCGGTCCAGTCCCCATGCCTGAAAGCAACATCAGGATGGTGGCTGCAGCGCCGAATCCCCCGATCTACGATCCTGACTTTGTACCGGTCGAACCGACACCACGGCCACGCGGAGCGATCGAGAATGATTTCGAGGGGATGACCTCCACTGGGTGGACACCGCCCGATCCTGATATTGCTGTTGGGCCTTCCCATGTCGTTGAAGTCGTCAACGGTGGTATCGCAGCGTGGAGGCTTGAAGGTGTTCTTCTATTCCAGGAACCCATCGAGGGCGCTGGTGGATTCTGGGGTTCGGTGGGGGCACCGAGTTTCGTCTTTGATCCAGAGGTCATCTGGGATCCGCATGCCAGGCGTTTCATCGCGATGGCCAACGCTCGCAGCGGATCGGATTCTTATTTTCTGCTCGCGGTCAGTTCCACGGAGGCTGCCACTGGTATCTGGCACAAGTACCTGTTGGACGTTTCAGACTTCGATGACAGCATCGATTCACCCAATCTCTCGGTGGATGATGAAGCGATTTACTTGTCAGCCGATTTCTTTGGTCCTGATAAGTACCTCATCTTGTGCGTTGACAAGGCGCCAGCGTTGGTGGGTGATCCTCTCACATGGACTCAGTTGTCCTTGAGCGGATCAGGAAACCAATCGCTGGGTATGCCGGTCACGTGGGACGCTGATCGCCCGCAATACCTGCTTCAATCATCAGAAGGTACGAGCAACGGTGTGGGATTTAATGAGATTCGAATGCATGCGATTCAGGATCCATTGGGATCACCCTCGATGGTGACGTATGACCTGCCGGTCGCGACCTATTCGTATCCGGCTCGGCCACCCCAGCAGGGCACATCTGTTCGTCCGATTCTGTTTGAGCCTCGCTTCTGGTCCTGCATTCAGCGTGATGATTCAATCTGGGCGGTTCATCACGTCAATTCAAGTCGTGCTCGTGTTCGCTGGTATGAGATCGATCTCCGGGGTTGGCCTGATTCGGCACAGAATCCGGTTGTGGCCCAATGGGGCGAGATTGATGCCGGTGCTGGTATTTCAACCTACTTCCCGGCCATCACAGTGGATGGCTTGGGCAACGCAGCAGTGACATTTGCGCGCTCAGCTTCCAACGAGTACATCTCGATGTACAGCGCAGTGCGTGCTGCCGACGATCCAGATGGGACCTTCCAGGACATGACGTTAGTTCGGGAATCTTCATCACCAGAAACCAGCGAACGATGGGGCGATTATGCCGGCGCATCGCCCTGGCCTGATGCCGATGGTCGCTTGTGGTTGGCACACGAGTGGAAAGGTGCGAGCGGGGGATGGCGTACCTGGATCACCGAGGTCACCTTTGACGTTTGTCTCGCAGATGTCAACGGCGATAATGTCGTCAATGTCTCCGACATCCTGGCAGTGCTTGCCGTCTTTGGTCCCTGCCAAGATTGTCCAGAGGATATGAATGGTGATGGATCGGTGGATGTGTTCGAAATTTTGGCCATCCTGGAAACCTGGGGCGGGTGCTGATTGTGTTCGGTGCCAGTCAGGCGTGTTTGACATCAGCGGGTGATGCGGTCTGAGCTGGTGCGATCGTGGTCTGGCCCATGCACGCTTGGGCCAGCCAGATACAGACAATTCCTAACAGGGCGGACTCCAAGCCTCCGCCCCATTCGATGATCAGCATCATGCCGGCAAATGGAATGCGGTAGGCTGCGCTGAGCAAGCAGGCACCACCGACCAGTGGCAAGTAGAGGGCCTCGGGACAGCCCAAGAGAACTGCCGCGATGCAGCCCAGCATGGCACCCGTCACGGTCAGCGAAGTAAAGATGCCGCCACCACCGCCGCCAAAGACACAGATCACGGTTCCGCCAGCGTGCAGAACCAAGGCCAGTGCCAATATCCACACCCCTTGAGGCGAGGCGGTGGCCCAGTCGAACATGACATGGCCTGGACCCATCGTGACCCACGCCCCGGTTGCCAGCCAGGCGCCCAGGCCCATGGCTACCAGGATGACACTGGCAATCGAGGTGCCAACCACCGGACGCAACTGCTTTCGCCATCGTCGGGCGAGATTGGTGGCATTGGAAAAGAGCCGTCCGCCCAGGCCGCAGACCAGGGCCAGCACCAAGGCGACTCCGATCAACTGGACGTCAACGGTGACAGGCTCCTCCGCAAATGGAACCAGTGGATCAACGCCAATGGTGAGCGCCCGGGCAACAAAGGCCGCTACGGCCGCGATGGTTGACTGGATCAATGGCCGCGGATCGAATCCACGTCGAAAGGGGACTTCAAGTCCGTAGAGCGCGCCAATGCCCGGAGAGGAGAAGATCGCGGCCAACCCGGCACTGGCACCTGACATCATGAGGAAGCCTTGTTGTCGCTTGGG
>JAYZAT010000024.1:0-22208 GCA_036339555.1 Planctomycetota bacterium | reverse complement strand
CTGCTATCATGTAGCACGAGGAACAGCTACTCATGAAGATCATTCTTGCCAACCCCCGAGGCTTCTGTGCCGGTGTCTACATGGCGATCGATGTGGTCGACCAACTTCTCGATGTCGTCGAAGGGGATGACATCTATGTCTATCACGAGATCGTGCATAACAAGCACGTCGTACATCGCTTCAGGGATCGCGGCGTTGTCTTTATCGAGGACATCAACGAGGTGCCCCCAGGCGCCATCGTCGTCTTTAGCGCACATGGCGTCAGCCCGGAAGTGCGTAAAACCGCCATTGAACGTCAATTGACCGCCATCGATGCCACATGCCCCCTGGTGACCAAGGTTCATGCTGAAGCTGTTCGATATGCCCGCCGGGGCTGGCAGATTATTCTCATCGGACACAAGACTCACCAGGAAATTGTGGGCACCTATGGGGAAGCACCAGATTCGATCCAAATTCTCGAATCCGTCGAGGGCATCAAAGATCTTCGAATCGACGATCCCACCAAGCTGGTGTATCTCACCCAAACAACCCTGAGCCTGGATGACGCTAACCAGATCATTCATGCGCTCAAAGAAGCTTATCCCGAGATCAATAGTCCCCCGAGCGAGGATGTGTGTTACGCCACAACCAATCGACAGGGCGCCCTGCGCCAGCTGGCACCCGCATGCCAGTTGGTCATCGTGGTTGGTAGCCAGAACAGTTCCAATTCACTGCGACTGACCGAAATTGCGGTGGCGGCAGGAACCAATGCTGTTCTTATCGATGATCTCACTGAGTTAACACCGGATATGCTCGAAGGCGTCGACCGTGTGCTTGTGACAGCCGGTGCGAGTGCCCCAGAGGATCTTGTCCAATCCCTCGTGCTCCATCTTGTCCAGCACTACAACGGTGAAGTTGAGCAACATGACGTCTATCATGAGAGTGTTGAATTCGGACTTCCCGGTACACTGAAGACCTTTATGCGATCACGTGATGTCGATCCCACCGGACGGCGGATCATGATGGACAACATCGCTTCCACAGCTGCGTTCCTCGAATCGCACGGCATCGATCAGGAGGTCGTTGACCTGACGGTGTCCGCTGCCGGCTGACTTCCTGCCATGCAACACCTGCTCGACCTGACCCTCGAAGAGTTCCGGGAGGCTTGCGCTGAGCATGGCCGTCGTCCCTACCTCGCTGAACAGGTTCTTGGCTGGATTCACCGCCAGGGGACAACAGACTTTCAAGCCATGACCAACGTATCCCAAATGGACCGGGACTGGCTAGACGACAACTTCACGATTTTTCGGAGTCGGATTGATCGTGCTCAAACAGCCAGTGATGGCACCCTCAAGATCCTGCTTGGTTGGGACCCCCCAGCCGATCAATCGTTACCACAAGTTGGCCAAGATTCGACGCTGCGGCAAACCGAGACCGTGATGATACCCACGGCCAAGAGACGAACAGCCTGTGTGTCTTCCCAGGTGGGCTGTCCTGTGGGCTGTCGTTTCTGCGCCTCTGGACTCGGCGGTCTTGAAGGCAATCTGACAGCAGGACAAATCGTGGAACAGGTTCTGCGATTGTCCCAGGAAGAAGAGGTTGGTCGCATTACCAACATTGTCTTCATGGGCATGGGTGAGCCACTCGCCAACGACCGTTCTGTGATGAAAGCCATACGAATTCTAAATGCCGATTGGGGACCAGCCATTGGCGCCCGTCATATCACTGTTTCGACGGTTGGATTACCGAAAGCTATTCGTCGATTTGCACGTTTTGATCTACCGGTCACGCTCGCCCTGAGCCTACACGCACCCAATGATGATCTCCGACGAGCACTGATCCCCTGGGCGGACTATTCCACCATTGATGAGTTAACGTCTGCTTGCCAAGCCTGGTTTCAAACCAGTGGGCGGGAGATCACGTTGGAATACCTCCTGCTGCGAGAAGTCAATGATCGTGTCGAGCATGCTCGACAACTTGCCAAGATTGCCTCGACCCTTCGAGCGAAAATCAATCTCATTCGCTACAACGAGGTTCGCGGCCTCCCCTACCAGCGACCTTCAACAGTGGATGTACGGGAGTTCCAGCGAGTTCTCCGTCGCCATGGTGTCAACGCTACGATCCGGGCCAGTCGGGGCCGTGACATTGCCGCAGCGTGCGGACAATTGCGGCACGAGACCCGCACGGATCAACCTGGCGTTATGCCCACGGAACACTCGCCACAAGAATAACCAGCCAGACTACGGTGCTTGCTGTTCCCAGGAGCATCGCAGCCAAGCCAAGGGTGGCACCCACGCGTCGTAGGCCATGGCCTTCCAGGCGGTCATCTTGCTCCAATTGGATCGCAGCTTGCTGCGAACGAAAATAAGCAAGCCAACCCAATACGAACCCAACAATTGGAACAGCAGATAACGCGACGGCCAACACGCCATAGACGACTGAAGGTGTCGCGCTCGGTGCCAATCCACGGATTTTTGTGGAGGTGTCTTCAGGAGCTGGCATTGAGACGGTTCTCCAGCATCTCTCGAAGTCGTTCGGGATTCACTCGTCGAAGTCGGCCATCCAGGGCCATGTCATGAAGCTCTGTGAGAGTCTCAAGCCAACCCTCATAGTCATCTTCTGCGCCGGTGCCAGCGCGGAGCAGGATTTCCTGAACAAATCGACGGACTTGTCGGTCTCGCTTGGTCCCCCGCCAACTGGAAGGCAGCAAGTGGCGTGCTGTTGCGAGAACACGGGCCATCCAGTCGCTGGTTCGCAGATCAATACGGAATCGCCACCGAAGGAAGGTGAGTTCCAATCGAGTGAGATAACGCACTTCAACGCGGTCGCCACGGGCGAGGTGCACGTTCAACCGTTGGCGTGTCTCTCTTCGATGCTCGCTGCTGACGGCCATGGAAGCTAAATAGATCGAGTCGCGAGCCAGGGTAGCTTCGGCAAGCGGCAGGATGGCTTTACGCGTCAGGGCCCGACCGGATTCAGCAAGATCAGAGTGATAGAGCGCGACGATGGCATCTGCAAAACGCTCTGCGTAATCAAAGCCACCCCAGATTACGCATCGCCGCAAAGCAACCGCAAGATCTCGATGTGCCTGGCGGCCCTCTTCCGTTTCAGACAGACCTGGGATGTCGTAAAAGACCCGTTGTGTTAATCGACTAAAGCGTGCAGCACGTTCCCGTGATCCAAAGCGTGATCGCCCCAGGGGAGGTGTGTTCTGACGGCGCATGAACTGATCTGCAGTTTCGGCATTGGGATCTTCGCCGGGTCGCCGCAAGCTCGCTGGATTCTCCCTGAAATCACGTCCAAGCCTGAAAGCTTCCAGGGAACGTGCGTAGCCCTGGGACTCCAATTCTCGGAGAGCCGCCTCGATGGCATCGGGACTGAGTGGTACGGCCCCCATCTGGAAGGCGGTTCCAAGTTGTGCGAGATCTGCTAAGCGTTCGTTATGAAAACGCCAACGACATAAATCTGTAAAGTCCTCAATGACCTGCCCATCGGGATCCAGGAGTGATCTGAAATGATCAACGATCTCGGCGACAGGCTGTGACGCCACTTCACGATCCAGTTGATCCTCAAAGAGCCCGATGTTGATGACCCCCCGTGTACGTGACGGGCTGGCGACTCGTAGTGGATCATCAGGACTGACCGCCAGAAGACTTTCAACTCGATCTAAACCAAGCACGAGGTCTGCTTCCCCCCAGGGAATTGTGGGGCTCACCTGGGAGGACTCTCGCTCTGTACGCGGACGACTGAAGGACACTTGGGCCCACGCGCGTCGTCCAGCACCAATAGGACCTGGGAGCATGCGAGCTTGGACGTGATATCCCATTCGTGAGCCGGCCAACATGAGGGCTCGTGCAGCCAATCCTGGTGAGGGGCCACGAAGTCCGGCGATGTGGACCGTCCAAGCGGGTGCATCTGCATGGGTGGGCGTGGGTGTTACCAATCCATGGCCATCACCCGTATGTTCACGAATCGGAGGACGACTTCGATAGACCTCGACCTGTTCAACAAGCAGGCGTATACGACCACCAAGTCGAGGCGGCCAACGCCAAGCCAGCGCCTCGCGGCTTGATCGCGTTTCGACAGCAGCCGCATGGCGTACCGCCTCAACCTCGAGCTCGGCAAGCATCGGCGGCTGCCGAATCACACAGGCCCGGTCTGCAGGCCAGATGATGCGTTGCATTGGCTGAAAACCCTGGCGATCGATCTCGGCGAGTTCGGATTCAATCGCAGACACATCAAAACGAGTAGGCGGACCATCATCGATCACGATCACGGTGAGTCCAGGCTCGCTGACAGCTTCTCGAAGCATGCGACGAAGCCGGCTGGTCTCAGCCAGAGTGCCGCGTCGGATATTGACCCGTTCTGCATAGCTCGTGGGAACGGCTGCCTGTGCCAAACGCTCGAGGTCAGCGCGGTCCAATCCATGGGGCTGGGCAGCCAAAAGTACCCACGTGTCTCGTGAGGCAGACGCCTGTCGAATCGCCGCTGCGCCGTGACGAAAGAATCCAGGGCCAGAGAAGGTCTCAACGTAGACGTCCCGTCCTTCAGGCGGGCCAGTGGCCTCGCCATCAATGAATACTCGAACCGGTCCGAGCTCACGATGGGTGTCTTCTTCCTCATCCTCGATGGTGTCATCGTTTTCCGCTTCCTGCTCCAGGAGTTCAGGAATCCCAAGAGCCAGTCGGCGAATAGCCTCTTGTTGTCCAGAAGCACCATACTTTTCCATAAGGACTGGTACGGGGAGCGGCGGCGGATCCAATTGGAACTCATCTTGCAAGACTTGGGTCGTTGCCAAGTCGCGAAGCACGTGTTGCAAGCGGCGAAGAAGTCGCGAGGGATGGAGTGCTTCCCGTTCTTGAAGTCGCTTGGAGTCGCCCGAATCATCAGGAGGAAGCTGTTGACCCCAGATGAGGGCTGGAGACTTTCCCTGGCTTCTCAATGATTCGGCCACCTGGAGGACACCGTGCTCAATCGTGCCGGGTCGTGGCTCGAGCACGATGACGTTCTGGCATCGCTCCAAGATTCGGGCCACTGCTGCCTCATCAAGTGGACTGAGAACACCCAGGTGGAGCACAGGCAGGCGGCCGCTGATACCAAGCATCCTGGCCATGTGTTGAAGACAGCGGTCAGCAGGCCCTATGGTTATGAAACCCCAGGGGACAGCTTCACCAGGCGATGGCATAGATCGCCAACTATTCAGTTCCAACCTTCGAGCCATCCGGAGCGGCCCGCCTGTTTCCTGCCAGCGAGGTCTTCGACGACGACGGCGTCGATCAGGATCATCGATTTCTTCTTCTGCTCGGTTTGGCCTGAGGGCAAGAGTTTCCGCGCTTCGGAGAATACTACGATCGATAATGACAGCAGCTACCCCATGAGCAGAGCGACTGATGCGAAGTACATTTTCAACCGAGTCACGAAGATGCGGCACATCACGCGCTTCAAGCAACGGCAATCCCTGTCGCGTTAAGCGTCCTCGGATATCAACTGCGGATTGATTGAGGGCCAAGTCTTCAACAAGCAAGCCGAGCGCAGCGTCCTCAGGCAATGGGCGCGAGGTGGATTCAAGCAGGTTTAATGCGCCGGGCACAGTGGGTCCGGTCAGCACGGCAACAACATGCTGCCCTCGACGTGCGGCCCAAGCCGCCAATTGGGCTGCACGCCCAGCATCGGCCATTGGTTCGACTTGGAGTCGATGCATTCGGAGCAGTTCAGCGGTCTCAGGATCAGCAGAGATTCGATCAAGATCCGCTGTCGCCTGCGAGGCGACGTAGATCAGCCGATTCACGCTGGGGAGGCACTCAAGTGATGCTTTGAGGATCGCTTCGGCTGCTGAGAGGGTGGCCGTACCTGTGTGTTTCCACAGGGGGTGTTCACGAGGTTGGGCAGTGACGCTCATGACCAACCTTTCAAGAGACGATCCACGGCGTGGGCAACCCCATCCTTGGAATGACAGAGCGTTTGGGCATCCGCTGCTTCTCGTACGGAGGTCTCGGCATTTTCCATCGCGATACCAAATCCAGTTTGAGTCAGCAGTTGGATGTCGTTCAGGCCGTCGCCAATGGCAGCAACTCGGTCGCTCGTAAAGCCACGTTGCTGGCAATAGTGCTTCACCATGGTCCATTTGTCGACACCAGCAGCAAAGACTTCAAGCATGTGGACACGCTCGCCTTGGCGGCCTACAGCAGGCCAATGACGCCAGAACACACGATCTCCGAGGCGTTCGTCGACGGTCCTGGCAGCCATTTCCATGTGGTCAGGCTCGCCAATACTCGCCACACGCAGGGTGTGCTCGGGGTGGGCGTCATCCTGGTGGGATTCTCCAGAACGCAGTTTGATGCCATGCAGTTCAAACCACCAACGTGAAACCGGATGAAGCAGGGATTCGCCAACGACAAAATAGTCATAGCCCACCTCATGCTGATCCTTGAGGAGCAGAGCAGCACACTGGTGGGATTGGAGTGCTTCAGTTACCGCAGTCACATCTGGCATGCTCAAGGGAGCTCTTGCCAGGGTTCTGCCTGACGGCCAGTCCACCAGTGCAGCCCCACTGGCGATGACCAAGGGCCCCTCGTATTCGATGGACAGGAGGATGTCACCGCACTCGGCATGGGTCCGCCCGGTGGCCACCATGACGTCTACGCCAGCAGTTTGGGCGGCCTGCAGAGCCTGACGATTGGACTCGGAGACCTGCCCACGAGGGCACAGCAAAGTGCCGTCAAGGTCCACTACCAGCAGGTCGGGTGCGCCATTCATCGCCCGGACCCTACGGGCTTGCCGCAAGTGGGGCAAGCTCCCGGGCAATTGGGCCGTCAACCTGCTAGGCTCAAAGTGGTGATTGCGAGCACCGCAACATGATGAGCAACGGAAGCAGCCCTGGAAACCGTCAACTGGCGGACATGCTGATCCCGCATCTTCACCGGGCATGCAGTGGGCATCTTGGCGAGATTCACTGGTTCCGGGCAGACTGGCAACGCGGAGGCGCAGCAACAGGACGCAGCACGTGGCAGACAGAAGACGGACGCTCCCATGACGTGATGGTGAAGTTCCCCATTCGGGCCCGTGAGTTGCTCTGGATGCGACGCTTGCAACATCCCACTGGAAACAAGGCTCCGGTTGTCCCACATCTCTATGCCTCCGGAAGCAGTCTCGAGTCCTATGACCTTGCCTGGATCGTGATCGAGTGGCTCCCCTTCGGGCCCTTGGGAAAACGATGGCATGTCGATCACATACGACGTACGGCTGAGGCAGTCACACGCTTTCACGAGGAAGCTGATGAGTTTCCAGTAGAGACAGAAAAAGCCCGTCGTGAAGACTGGAACGAGTTGCACGACACAGCACTGAAGAGCGTGAAGCGAAACCACATCGACAAGGAAGACCGTTGGCTGGAGTTGCTGAATCGCTTGGCTCAAAATCTGCCAGATATGGTGACCCGTTGGCGATCACGAGAAACGGATCACTGGATCCATGGTGATCTCCACCTGGCTAACGCCTTGAGCCGTGATGCCGTAGAAAGCGGAGCGGTGACTTTGATTGATCTCGCCGAGGTTCGCCCGGGTCACTGGCTCGAAGACGCTGTGTACCTCGAGCGTCGCTTGTGGGCCAGGCCCGAGCGGTTGGCCGAAGCCCGGCCTGTGGCTGCCATCGCCGAGGCCAGGCAATCACGATCACTCCCAACGGAAGACAACTACGAACAGCTGGCCGATATTCAACGGGCACTCATGGCCGCCACGGCCCCCGCCTTCATGAAGACTGAAGGTCATCCGCGTTACCTGGCCGCCTGTCGAGAACAGCTGGCAGACTCGCTAGATCGCTTTGAACAGGGCTAGGAGCCCTCTGGTTCACCTAGACCATTGCCCGGCTCCGGCAGCCCCGATACCATGCGTTGCTTCGTACCCCCTGGTGCTGATTTCCAGCATCCAGGGATGCCAGGAGCCAGTCTATGGATCGCGAACGCCTCCAGCAGGTCCAACAATCCGATCTTGGCGAGAGCCGAGTCAACGAGGACTTCGTCAACTGGATCAAGACCAGTGGGCCCTGGTACTTACTGGCCATCCTGGTGGGTATCGCGGTCTACATGTACCTGGTCAACCTGCAACGGTCCGAGCTGAGGGAACGCGAACAAGCGTGGTACGACCTCGGTGAAGCCGTGATGCCCGCTTCCCTGGAAGACGTTGCCCAGCGACATGCTGATATCGATGGAATTGGATCCATCGCCCGCCTGCAGGCTGCCAACACCTACCTGACTTCTCTCCAGACCAACCTGGCACTTGGCGCCACCATCGAGGAAGGGACGCCTCTCTCCGAAGAGGATCGAACACTTGGCATGGAGCGTGCGGATCGTCTCTACACTCAGATTGTCAATGAGGACCAGGGTGAATTTGGGGACACATTGACGACAGTCTCAGCCCTCAACGGTTTGGCGGCCATTGCAGAGTCTCGAGGTGATGTCGACCAAGCCCGTACCTACTACGAGAAGGCAGCAGATCGGGCAGCAACCTGGTACCCAATCTTGGCAGAACAGGCCCGTGGCCGAGCAGCCACCGCGGAACTCTATGCACAGGATGTCATCCTCCCCAATCCACCCCCGGTAGCGACGCCCGCGACCTCGATCTCCACGCCAACGCTCAAGCCACTCGATATCGACAACATCCTCAACCTCCCAACGACGCCAGACGCGAATTCCAGTGTCGAGGCTGATGAGGCGTTGGTAGAAGAAGAGACGCCTGCCCAACCTACACCACCAGCGCAGGAACCGGCTGATCCGCCGACCACGGGGAACCCATGACCTCCACACCGGACGGCCCGCATAAGCAGGCTGATCCGGCAGAGGACCATGTGATTAACGGCGGTGGCAAAGTTGATGCGTCCCGTCTCCATGAACTCTATGAAACGCTGACGGACGATGATGGTCCCATTGCGGTGACCTTTACGCTCTCCCGGGATCTGAACAAGCGATTGGATCGTTATCTCGTCGATCGGATTCCCTTCCTAAGTCGTACATCACTCCAACGCTTAATCGCCGAGGACGCCGTACAGGTCAATGGTCGGACACCCAAGGCTTCCACCAGGCTTCGACGGAACGATGTTGTCACTGTCGCCATACCACCGCCTCCGAGTTCCGTCCTGCCCGCTGACGAGATGCCGTTGGAAATCCTCTACGAGGATCGTGATTTCCTGATTCTCAATAAGCAGGACGATGTCATCGTGCACCCGGCCCGGGGGAATCAACGAGGCACCCTCGTGAACGGTCTCGCCTGGCATTGCAGCCAGCAGTCTTCCGGCAATCTCTCTGATGTTGGCCGCGAAGAAGCTCGGCCTGGGGTTGTACATCGCTTGGATCGCCACACCACCGGCGTAATGGTCTTTGCCAAATCCGATACGGCCCATTGGCGACTGGGCCGCCAATTTGAACAACGCCGCACTCGAAAACGATACCTGGCGCTTGTCCACGGCAAGGTAGAGCCTCGTACGGATGTCATTGATGTTCCACTCGGCAAACACTTGACGATTCGAGATCGATATGCCGTGCGATGGGATGACTCAGGGAAGGAAGCCATCACAATTTTTCGAGTACGTGAATGCTATAAAGACTTCACGCTCGTGGAACTCGAACTTCGTACCGGTCGGACCCACCAAATTCGAGTTCATCTCTCGCATCTGGGTTGGCCAATCGCCGGCGATGATTACTACGGCGGACGACACCTCTTTGGACGTGACATCTTTGGTCCTGGGGATGAGCCTGACATGGTGGCGTCCACCCCGATCCTGACAAGACAAGCCCTCCATGCCGGCCTGCTTGGCTTTGCCCATCCTTTGAATGATGAGCCCGTGACCTTTACCGCCCCGCTACCAGAAGATCTTCGAACCGTGATTCACCTGCTCCGAAAGTACCAGTTCGTATCGCGGCCCAAGGTGCCTGGCACTGAGCTTGATCTCGAGATGATGCTTGGTACAGAGAACTCAGACGAGATCAACGAAGCTTGAGCAAGACAGCGGCTGCGACAACCGCGACCACGCCCAGGATCCAGAAACGAACCACGACTTGTGACTCCGACCATCCACCCAAGTGAAAGTGGTGGTGAATCGGTGAGCAGCGGAAGATGCGTCGACCACCGGTGATGCGGAACCAGCCGACTTGCAGCATCACGCTGAGCAATTCCCAGAAGAAGACCGCCCCAATGACGATTAAGAGGACCTCTTGGCGTACGGCGCAAGCCAGGGTTGCCAGCAAGCCTCCCAAGGGCAATGACCCGGTATCACCCATGAAGACTCGAGCTGGCGCGCAATTGAACCACAGGAACCCTAGGGAGGCCCCTGCCATGGCTCCCGCCACGACCATCAGTTCTTCGGATCCTTCCACAAAGGGAAAGAGCATGTGTTGGGCCCGGCCAGATGACCCGGCGATATAGGCCAGCAGCATCAAAGCCAGGGATGCGATCAACACCAGTCCTGATGCCAAACCATCCATGCCATCCGTGATGTTGACGGCGTTCGAGGTACCGGCAATCCAGAGCATCGTGATGAGGACGAAGGGCAGCCATCCAAGCACGATGACTGACGGCTCAAGAACAAGTCCCTCAGTACCTGGCACATAGGTTCGCTGGAAGGGCAGGGTCAGGGCTCGGGCCGATTCACTATCACCCGTGAGCCGCCAGAGATACATCCCGCAGATGACGCCAATGCCCAGCTGAAAGAGCAGTTTTTCCCAGGCGAACAAACCTTCCCGGGCACCGGGCCGCCGCCGTGCCGTCGTGAGCTTGAGCCAGTCATCGAAACCACCCAGCACGGCCAGCCACACGAGGACGATCAGGCAAAGATGGATGTAACTGTTGAAGAGGTCAGCTAAGAGCAAGACGGTGACCAGAATGGCTGCCGCGATCAGGATCCCCCCCATAGTTGGGACATTGGCCTTGGTCGCCATCAACTGGTTCAGGTCGGCGTTGTAAAACTCAGGAGAATCGCCAAGTTTCTGGCGAAGAAGCCATCGAATCGTCCGTTCGCCCATGAGCAGCACGATCGCAAAGGACAAGATGACGGCAAAAAAGGCCCTGAACTCGATTTGGTAGAGCACCTGCAGCAGGGAGTAACCGCCGAAGGATTCCAGCCAGTCGTGTCCGGATTGAAGAAGGTTGTAAAACATACCTGTGCCGTTGTGCTATCGACCTTCAGGCCGTTGCAGCTTCTGATTCCCGGTTCCCAACCCATTCAACGATTCGCTCTAGTCGCATACCGCGTGAGGCCTTGATGAGTACCAGGTCACCAGCAGCCAATCGACCTGCAATCGAGTGCAGCGCAGCATCATCAAGTAACTTCCAATAACTCACCGGACAAGTACCGGACATGTCCGAGTGCGCTGCCAGCGATGCCATCGCGGGACCTACCAGCAGCACCTCATCGATGGAAGCTCTGGCATTCGATTCGAGCAATGGTCTCGCGATTGCCTCGTGCAGAACTCCCTGCTGATCTCCTAACTCAAGCATGTCACCCAGGATCACGATGCGGCGTCCAGTTGTCGTCAACTCGGGGAAGGCCTCCAGAGCGGCAGCCACTGATTCCGGGTTGGCGTTATAGGCGTCATCGATAAAGCGCACACCTCCAACAACCGATTCGGCCCCGCGACCTCGGGAAGGACTGGCCGTTTCCAGGGCGTGCGATATGGCCGCATCTGATAATCCCGCAATTCGGGCAGCTGCGATGACTGCCACCGCGTTGACTGCCTGGTGCCGCCCTGCCATTGGGAATGAAAATCGTGCGCCATCGCCCAATATCAGAACCCCATCAGCACGAGAAGCCAGCCGGGGATCCGCGTTTGTGCTTGCACCATGACGAAGCAAGGCGATGCTTGGCGGAGGCTCAATATCAGAGTCATCCTGGTGGACTATGGCAGTTCCTCCTGGAGCCATGAAATCCAGCAAGGAGAGTTTTTCCGCTCGGACCCCGTCCAAGGACGTGAGTCCCTCGAGGTGCCCGTGACCAATGAGCGTGATGATGGATACATCAGGCCGGGCACATCTCGCCAAGGCAGCGATCTCACCGGGGCTGCTGGTGCCCATCTCCAAGACAACGTAGTCATCCCCAGGACGGGCCCGGAGGAGGCTCATGGGTCCTCCGATCGCGTTATTCCAAGATGCCGGACTGGCCGAACCACGCTGAGCTGTCCCAAGCACATGATGAAGCAGATCCTTTGTGGTTGTCTTACCTGCTGTGCCGGTGATGGCGAAGACTCGAGTGCCTGCTAATTGGTCGCGCCAACGTGCAGCGAGCGCAGACAATGCGACCAGGGTGTCGCTGACGAGGAGACAAGGAATGGACGATTCAACCTCTCGATCAACCAGAGCCATGACAGCACCCGATTCGATGGCTGCGTCCAGGAAATCGTGGCCATCATGCGTGTGGCCACGAATGGCAACGTACAAGCCGTCCTTCAACGATTCACGAGTGTCGTGTCCAATCTTCAAGGGCGCTATAGGCGGGGGCTCGTTCAGCCATCGCCCATTCGTGATCTCTGCCATGTCTATGGGTTGAAACATCAGGCCGACAACGCCCCTCCCTGGGCAGCGATGATCTCCTGGGCAACCAGTCGATCATCGAATGGCAGGACTTGATCCCCGATCAACTGAGCACATTCGTGCCCCTTGCCGGCAATCAAGACGACATCGCCGGCTTGCGACTCTTTGATCGCGGTTGCGATCGCTGCCGCTCGATCTGGCTCAATAACCACATCCTTCCTACTTGAAACACCCGTGAGGATGTCTTGGATGATGGCGTCAGGTGACTCGGAACGGGGATTGTCCGAGGTCACATGGATACTGTCAGCCAGTCGACTCGCCACGGATCCCATGCGCGGTCGCTTGCTCCGATCTCGATCGCCCCCACAACCAAAGACCACCCGAAGCCTGCCTCCTTCGACTACCAGTGGGCGCAAGGCTGAAAGGGCTGTTTCCAAAGCTTCATCTGTATGGGCAAAGTCGACAAACACTTGAGCGCCATTGCCCGCGGGCCCGACTGGTTCCAGTCGCCCACGGGGAGCTGGCAGGGAAGCGAGCGTTTCCTGAGACGGGATGACATCGCAGGCAAAAGCAGCGGCAAAGGCTTGGGCAAGATTCATGGCGTTGTGAGCACCGGGCATCAAAAGGGGCGTCTCGGTCATTGCCCAATCGGAATTCAATCGCACAGTCCCCTGGACGTCGTATTCAACGTGTACATCAGTGGGCCCTGTGGTGTGAAGACGGCAACCCAATGGCGGCACGGGACTCGCTGCAGACATGACACGCGCGAGTGGATCATCCAGATTCACAACGGAGAATGCAGGTGGTCGCAATCCAGCAAAGAGCGCGCGTTTTGCAGCGATGTAGGCATCCATGGTTCCATGAAAATCCAGGTGATCGCCGGACAGGTTCGTGAAGATGGCCCCCATGATGTCCAGCTCAGCTAATCGGCCCAAGGCAATTCCGTGACTACTCGCTTCCATCACAACGCGATGACATTGATTCGCTCGCATGCGTGCCATGATCCGACGAAGTTCAAGTGGAGCTGGTGTTGTCAGTCGAGCAGGCGATCGTTCTCGGGTGTCATCAATCTCGATGGAACTGATCAGGCCGGTGCCAGGTCCCAGGAGATGCTGAAGGAAGGTGGCAGTCGTTGTTTTTCCATTGGTCCCGGTAACCGCAACGATTGGCATGGACTCTGTCGGGGACTCAAACAGGCGGTCGGCGAAGTGAATGCTGACCATGCCCGGGTCATCGCAAGCGACCGCAGGCACGGACGCCTTGGCACATCCTTCCGCATCACTCAGGATAGCCACGGCCCCCGCCGTTTCCGCTTGTTGGATAAATTGCCGGCCATCGAATCGCTTTCCAGGGCGAGCAACAAACAAACTCCCTGGCGTCACGTCCCGGGTGTCTTCAACGATATCGCTGATCACAAGGCCAGCCGTATCGGCTGGGATAGTGATAGGGAGATCGTGGCCAAGATCCGAGAGGGGCTTCGCCCAGCGCATTCCATCGCTCCAGGCAGTTTTCACTGTGCCTGGAGTATAGATCGGCCATGGAATGGCGTTGTTCAAAGAAGAAGCATGGCGTCGCCATAACTGTAGAAGCGATACCCCGACTCGATAGCCTGGGCATAGGCCTCCTGCATGAGCGGCACCCCGATCCGGGCAGCCACCAGGGCCAGAAGCGTGGACCTGGGGAGGTGGAAATTGGTCAACAGCACATCCACGTATCTCCACTGCCAGGGTGGTGAGATCATCAGATTGGTCGATGCGGACAAATCACCCTTGGGAGGGTCCTCGGGCAGGGATTCCAAGACCCGAGCGGTCGTGGTTCCGATGGCGACGATCCTGCTCGTTCGATCAGGTGCCATGATGGTCTGCAGCACAGATTGATCAACGGCATAGTCCTCGGTGTGCATTGGATGCGACTGAAGGGTCGGCGTGGTCACAGGCAGAAAAGTTCCTGGTCCAACATGCAGGACGACTTCGAGCGATTGCACGCCGCGATCGTGAAGGGATGCCTCCAAGGCGGGTGTGAAATGAAGCCCCGCTGTAGGAGCAGCCACCGAACCTTCTTCACGGGCATACATGGTCTGGTACCACGCCCGGTCTTGCTCATCGTCAATAGCAAGCGTGCCTCGTGCACGCAGTATGTAGGGCGGCAATGGTGTTCGACCGCAGCGTGACAGGATGGTCGTAGCAGATTCTGGAGGGTCTACGTGAACAACCCAGTCTTTCTGGTCGCGTTCTACTAAGCGTAGAACAGGACCATCAGACTCCAACTGGATCTCCACGCCAGCACGAAGTCGCCCATTGCTGCGCAACATCACGACCCATGTACCCGGTTCAAGTTCACGGAGAAACAGGCCGGAAATCCTGCCGCCGCTCTCCATCCGGTGCCCTTCCAATCGGGCAGGTAGAACTCGAGATCGATTGCGAATCAGAATGTCAGTGGGTTCAAGAAGGGCTGGTAAATCCGCGATGCGGTGATGCGTAATGGTGCTTGTCTCAGAATGAACCACCATCATGCGAGCTTCATCACGCGGCTCATGCGGCGTGGTAGCAATGCGATCTTCGGGGAGGTCGTAATCGAGTTCTTCCAGCCGCATGCGTTCACACAACCCCGGTGTTGCTCCTGATCATCATCCAGCGCAGACCAACCTGGCCGCGTAGGCGATCATCCACGGGAAAGCCCACTTGAGCAAGCCGGTAAGGGGGTGGTTATCGGGAACAACACTCGGTTGAGAAGACGCGGCTTCAAAGGACCAGTTCTTGCCTCTTCATAGGCATGAATACGATCAATGCTGCAGCAGCCGCGAGCCTCCTTCCCCTTCCGCCCACGATGATGATTCCACCTCCACGAGCGGTGGTCACCACGCCGGGCCCCGTGGTGGAAGCCAGCGGGCCAGTCGACCAAGTCACCTGGAGTCCTGGGCTCTGGTGGTTGTTGAATCGCTATGAATACCTGTTCGATGGACTGCTGCCCCAGTACCAGCAGCAGGCCCCTGTGGTGATCAAGGAAACCGGAGACAGTGACCAACAGGCCACCACGCTGGAATCCGCCCAGCCTCACTGGGATGACTCTCGTTTGCTCAATGCACCACCAGCAGCTGCCACCCTGCCCCCGCCAGCCTTGTCAGCGCCCGTCCTGGACCCCATCCAGGTCAGCCAGCCTGGCGTTGGGACGTTCGTGGACCTGGTGGCCTGAGCTTTACACCATCTGGCAAATAGGGAATCAGGGGCTCGGGTACCCGTTTCAAACCTCGGCGCAGTGCCTTGGCCAGGGCATACCGCATCGCATCATCCCGTCGCTTGAGCACCGCGGCCGTGACGTTCAAGTCTCTTGATTCCATACAACGCAAGGCCCATTCCCAGGCCATGTACTCCTCGAGGCATCGTGGTGAATACCGCTTGAAGCCAATGGCATGGTGTCCGACCTCATGGAGGAAAACCGCGCAACTCATGGGACCCTTGGGGTAAGGCGCTTCGATAAGTCGATCGACACGGCCGGATCGATCTCGAAGTTCCCAGGCGCATCCACTGGTTCGGCTACGCCATCGATGAACTCGAATGCCCCAGTGTTCCTTCATGTCCAATACCAGGGTGTCATAGCGTGCCTGCATGCCCGTGGATGCTCGGTCAGGAGGTGTGTCGGCAGAGCTCCCTGGCCCCCTCCCTCGGCTTGGCGGTGACGCCGTCGATGGGCGAGGGTCAATAAGTTCCCAGAGGTTGAGCATGAAACGCTTCATGTTGAACACAGCCTTGCACCTGGATCCAATGGGTGCCCTCGTTGCCAGTCCTTCCACGACATGGGTCGTCCACCGGCAGGCTGAACCTCCAGGATTTCCAACGCCCCCCCTCCCGCTTGCCCACAAGCCACATGTCCAGAGTCCAGGATCGTGCCTGGCGGATCATCATGTGGCATCTCCAGGTCCCGGGCCCTTTTTAAGCGTAAGGATCCTGTTCCGACCTGAACATCACATCCCGGCCATGGGGTGAGTCCATGAATGCATCCTCGAACGCGTGATGCGGGTTGATCAAAATCAACCGTGGCCTCTGCCCTGGTCAGTTTTGGTGCCAGCGTCACGGCAGACTCATCCTGGGCACGAGGCTGGAGGCCCCCCGTCTCAAGGGATGCCAAGGTATTCAATACAACAGCAGGACCCAGGGCGGCCAAGCGATCATGGAGCTCACCTGCCGTCTCAGTCGGATCGACTGTTGTTTCAGCCGAGGCCAATACCTCCCCAGCATCCATGACCTCGGCCAGGGTAATCACGCTGACGCCCGTCACTGGATCGCCCGACATCAGACAGCGTTGGATCGGGGCGGCACCTCGCCAGCGTGGCAACAGGGAACCATGGAGGTTGCAGGCGAATCGATCTTGGAGCAATGACGGAGGCAGCTTCAGGCCATAGGCAATGACCACCCAGGCATCCACGGGTCTGCTTCGGATCGTCTCGATGATTGTGTCGTCTAGTGTTGTTGGCCTGAGTAGTTCCATGCCGTGTTCGAGTGCATGGGCCGAGACGGGAGTTTCACGAAGGTGACGTTGCCGTCCGGCAGGCCGGTCTGGCTGGCTGACGACAAAGGTAATCTCATGATTGGCTGAGAGTTCACCAAGGGTGGGAAGGCCAAAGGCACCAGAGCCAAAGAAACCGATACGCATTGATCAGCCCCGTTCCAGGTCGCGAATCGCACGACGGTTCCGGAGCCGTTCCATCGATGACATCCGATCGATAATGAGGACTCCATCGAGGTGGTCACGTTCATGCAGCCACACCCGAGCAATGCGTTCATCGGATTCGGCTTCGATGACCTTGCCGTGTTCGTTTAATCCGCGGATGCGTACGCCCAATGGTCGACTGACATTGACGAGGACACCAGGCAGACTGAGGCAGCCTTCCTCGTCGACCTCTTTAGATTCATCAATGATCTCAAGTTCAGGATTGACCCACACAAGCCCCTGATCTTCATTGTCTGGCTCCCGCGTGACGAAGAGCCGCCAGGCCAGCCCCACCTGAGGAGCGGCCAGTCCGATTCCGTCGGCCTCATACATGAGTTCCAGCATGCGAGATGCCACGGCTCGTACGGAGTCATCGACCTGCTCGATCGGTTGGGCGCGGAGACGCAGGGCGGGGTGTGGATGGGTGAGAATGTCCAAAGTCCCAGGATCGATCTCCATACTCCGCATGGTACGGCACCCCCCTCTCTTGGGGCCTATCGTGCAGGACGTTGACCCGGGTTCCTACTGAGCGTAGGGTGCAATGCCTACGGGACGCCCCACTGGGCATGGGCACCAACACTGACCACTCGAAACGGATTACGCCACACGTGGCCATCTTCCGCAAGAAACAAGATGAAGTTGCGACGGACCAGCCGGCAGAGCAATTCAAGCCGAATCCGGAGAAGGCTCGCAAGTGGTTTGAGCATGCCCGCGCCATGGCAGAATCCCACCAATGGGGCTCAGCTCTGGTGTACTACGCACATGGCTTGAAACTCGATCCAGACTCGATCTCAGCCCAGGAGCAATTGTTGGACGCTGCCCAGCGTCATTACAAAGCTGGCGGCAAGAAACTCCCTTCCAAAGATCTCAAGCAGCTCGACGGCCCTACCCCCATGGACAAGATGGCTGTGGCCCTGGTTGCCTGGGCTTGCGAACTGGATAAACCTTCCCTGGCAATCAAGGCCCTCGATGCCACTGTGAAGGCGGAGCAATACGGCATCGGCGGCTACCTTTGCCCCCGAATCCTGGTCATCATGCGACGGGCACGAAAGGTCAGTCGCAACCACCTCCTGCAGTTGAAGACCCTGGCTGCGGAATGTGATGATTGGGACGTCGCGATCGCGGCTGGGACAGCGGCCCTGGAAATGGAGTCCACCGACTCGAAGCTGGATGATGAGCTCAAGGACTTGGCTGCCCAACGCGCGATGGCCAAGGGTGGCTATGAGAAGGCTGCTGGCAAAGAAGGTGGCTTCCGGGAATTCATTAAGGATGCAGAAAAGCAGCAGGAACTAAGTCAAGAAGATTCCCTCGCTGGTGCTGGTGGCTCAAAACAATCGACGCTCGAACGGGCCCGTCATGCCTATGAAACCAGCCCGGATGTCCCGGATGTCCTCAACAAGTATGCCCAGTTACTCCGGCGGCAAGGTTCTGATGCCGCACTTGAGGAAGCTGAACGCGTCTACCGTGCAGGATATGAATCCACTGGGGAGTATCGTTTCCGCATGAATGCCGGGGATATTTCCATCAATCGAAACCGTGCTGCCATCGCGTTACTCCAGCAAGATCTGGAGAATGCCAGCGATGTTGAGCGGTCTGCAATGCAAGAGCGATTAGATCAGCGAGTCAAAGAACTCCTGGCGATTGAAGCTGCCGAGTACGAAGACCGCACTAAAAAGTATCCGACGGATCGCGGCCTCAAGTACCAATTAGGTGATGTCGCCTTTCGACAAGGCAACTTGGCAACTGCCATGGAATGTTTCCAGAAGGCCAAGGATGAGCCCAAGCTTCGAACAGTTGCCGGTCACTATCTCGGCCGATGCTTCGCATTAGAGGAGTGGCATGCGGAAGCAATTGCCGAGTACCAAGAAGTACTCTCCAACATTGATTCGGCGGACAAAGAACGTGAAATGGAAATCCGGTATGACCTGATGGTGTCCCTGATTCAATCAGGCCGGGCCGAACGCAATGCAGAACAAGCTCGTGAAGCACTTGAGATTTGCTCCTGGATCGCCCGCAAGGACATCACGTATCAAGACATCCGTGATCGCCGCAAGGAAATCGATCAACTTGTTCGCGAGTTGGATTGACCTGTGCCAGGGGTGACTGCCGTCATACCGGCTCGGCTTGAGTCCACCAGGTTTCCCCGCAAGGCCTTGGCGGATGACACTGGAACACCCCTGATTATCCATGTGGCACACCGGGCAGCCGAATCTGATCGCATTGATCAGGTCATTATCGCCAGCGATGCCGATGCCATTTTAGATGCCGCCCGCCAGCATGGCTTTGAGGCTCGATCCACTCGGGCCGATCACCTCAATGGCACAACACGCATTGCAGAGGTGGCCCAGGCCTTGGACTGTGAACTGGTGGTCAATGTCCAGGCCGATGAGCCGGAAATTGATCCGACGGTCATCGATGCTGCCGTGGAAGCCCTCGAGGCCAATCCCGACTGCCAAGTTGGAACCGTGGCCTCACCGATGAGTTTGGAAGAGGATCCGGCTGACCCGAATCTCGTCAAGGTCGTCCTGGACCAGTCGGACGAGGCCCTGTATTTCTCCCGGGCCCAGATTCCTCATGAACGTGATGGCGATGGGGCCACCCCACCACTTCGCCACGTGGGCCTCTACGTCTATCGACGTGCCTTTCTACCGGTGTATGCGGCACTCGAACCGACACCAGCAGAGCTCTCTGAGAAGCTGGAGCAATTGCGCATCCTTGAGCATGGGCATCGAATCGCCGTAGCGGTCCGATCGAGCCATCACCATGGGATCGATACACCCGAGCAATACCGTGCATTCGTAGCCCGGTACGGCAAACGAGCCCGCCAGTCACAGGATTGAGTTCGTATAAATCCTGTCGGCGCGGTACAATCGGACATGCCCCACCAGGATCACGACGCTCACGATGGCGACCCCAAAGTCGGCTCATTCCTCAGTCGATTTGGTCGCACTTCTGAATCAACCGAATTCTTCTCTCCGCATCCGGAAGGCTATGTGCCTGGCCGGACGGCGTACGTGGCGGTGCTTGGCACAGTCATGAGTGGACTCGGCAAGGGAATCTTTTCCTCCTCTCTCGCCAAGCTGCTCAAGGACAAGGGGCTCGCAGTTGCCCCCGTGAAGCTCGAGGGCTATCTGAACGTCGACAGCGGAACCCTGAACCCCTACCGACACGGTGAAGTGTTTGTCTTGGATGACGGAACCGAATGCGATATGGACCTTGGGACCTATGAGCGGATGCTTGACCAAAACCTCTCGGTCCAGAACTTCACAACTGCAGGTCAGATCTATACCGAGGTTCTCGATCGAGAACGTCGGGGTGGCTACCTGGGCCGTGATGTCCAGATGATTCCCCACGTCACCGGAGAGGTGAAACGACGTCTGCGATACCTCGCCATGACCGGCGGTCCGGATGGAGGCCCGGCAGATCTCGTCTTTATCGAGGTCGGCGGAACGGTCGGGGATTATGAGAACGGTTTTTACATCGAAGCCCTCCGTGAGTTGGCCTTCGAAGAAGGCGCTGGCAAGGCCTGCTTCGTCGCACTGACGTATGTCCTGGATCCACCCACCTTGGGCGAACAGAAATCCAAGGCTGCCCAATTGGGTATTAAACGACTGATGGAATCTGGCATTCAGCCCCACATCATTGCCTGCCGTGCCGAGCGACCCGTGGCGGAAACCGTTCGAGAAAAGGTCTCGATGTTCTCCAACGTGCCACTTCAGCGCGTCATGTCGATGCATGATCGTGAATCGATCTACACAATTCCTGAAGCCATGCGTGCCCAGGGGCTTGACCGGGAGATCCTGAGCATTCTTGATTGCCATGGTCGGGTGAACACCGTGCAGGAAGATGCCGCCCGAGCCGAGTGGAAGCAATTCTCCGATGGCCTCACTGGCACACGCCGTCACGAGGTCAACATTGGCATCCTTGGGAAGTACACCGCGCTCCGTGATGCCTATGCATCCATCGACAAAGCGATCGAGCATTCGGCGACCCACCTTTCTGCCCGTGTGAATGTTGAATGGATTGATACCACTGAGATCGCCGATGCCCAATCTGAATTGGGGCACCGCGATCTGCACGGGATCATCGTCCCAGGCGGCTTCGGCGAACGCGGTGTCGAAGGCAAGATTGCGGGCGTCAAGTGGGTGCGAGAGCACCAAGTCCCCTTCCTGGGAATCTGCCTCGGCTTCCAAATGGCCGTGATCGAGTATGCCCGCCACATGGCCCACCTGGAAGATGCAAACTCCACCGAATTCACAACCGAATCCAAGCACCCGGTCATCTCTGAACTTCCCGATCAGAAACTGATCGAAGGGCTGGGCGGCACCATGCGATTGGGCGGCCAGGATGTTGCCATCACACCCGGAAGCATGGCAAGCTTCCTCTATGACAATCAGTCGATGATTCGAGAACGCTTTCGGCATCGATTCGAGGTTGATCCCGAATACATCCGGAAACTAACTCATGCCGGATTAGTGTTCTCTGGTCGTCACCCCGAGCAACCGATCATGCAGATCCTGGAGTTGCCTCAGGATGCACACCCCTATTTCATGGCGGCCCAATACCACCCCGAGTTGACCAGCCGCCCTCTGCGACCGCAACCGATGTTCATGGGCCTGGTCGCCGCCGCGATCCAGCGGAGCAATCCTTCCCTGGCGAGAGAGGCGATTTCAACCCGTTGGTTGCCGACACCGCCTTCACCTGGAGCAGCCGTACCGCCCTCCCAGGCCAAGCCCTCGACGCCGAGTCCGTGTCGATGATGAGTGGCTCGACGGGGTGCTAGAATGCTCGTCTCTGATTCCTCTGGCGAGGTAGCTCAGCCTGGTTAGAGCGAGGGATTCATAAACCCTAGGTCACAGGTTCAAATCCTGTCATCGCCATTAAAAGCCCCCAAGGGGCTTTTTCTACTTTGAACTGACAGAATCCATTTTCTGCCGCAGAGACCAAGTGGAGAAGCCGGGCTTCGCCCGGTCATGTACGTGTATGGAGTGTCCCTTGTTCCCGTGCTGC
>JAYZAT010000023.1:0-11031 GCA_036339555.1 Planctomycetota bacterium | reverse complement strand
ATGGATGAAACAGGTCAGGACAGCACATCTCAATCACCCCAACTGGCTATTGAGCGAGTAGCCACTGCAGCGGCGACCATGAGGTCCCAACTACATCGGGTGATTGTTGGACAAGATGAGGTGATTGAGCAGATGCTCATCAGCCTTTTTTCTGGTGGACATGCGCTTGTCGTTGGCGTTCCAGGCTTAGCGAAAACCCTCTTGATCAGGTCTATTGCCGAAGCTTTAAAGCTCGAATTCTCACGGATTCAATTTACTCCTGACCTCATGCCAAGTGACATGACAGGGACTGAAGTCATTGAAGAGGATAAAGCCTCAGGTACTCGTCATCTCAGGTTCGTACCTGGTCCTGTCTTTGCCAACATCATCTTGGCTGATGAAATCAATCGAACACCACCAAAGACTCAAGCGGCTCTTCTTGAAGCTATGCAAGAAAGACAAGTCACAGCTGGAGGTGATCGACACCCACTTCCACACCCCTTCTTTGTGCTTGCCACACAGAACCCGATTGAACAAGAAGGCACATATCCCCTTCCCGAAGCTCAACTTGACCGATTTATGCTCAACATCCAAGTTGGCTATCCCGGTGAGGATGAAGAGTTGAAGGTTGTTCAACAAACAACATCAGATGAACAAATTCAAATCGAACCCGTTCTTGATGGTGAAGACGTGACGACAATTCAACACCTCGTTCGTCAGGTTCCTATTGCTGATCATGTAGCTGCATACGCTGTTCGACTAGCTCGTTCCAGCCGGATCCGTGATACCGAGAACCCACCACAAATCGTGTCTGACTACGTGAGTTGGGGGGCTGGTCCCCGAGCAAGTCAATTCCTTGTTCTCGCTGCCAAAGCGTATGCCATCTTGCATGGTGATCAGCATGTGACACCAGACCATGTCAAGGCAATTGCCTTCCCAGTTCTTCGTCATCGAATCCTGTTGAATTTCAATGCGGAAGCTGACGGTATTCGGCCAGATGATGTTATTCAATCACTCCTCCAGGAGATCCCTGTCGACCCAATTGATTCGCGTACAGCTCGACACATGGATGAGGTCATTCGGTGAGTCCTTGATCTAGCGGGAGGAGCACACATGTCATCCGAAGGGGATCGATCATCCCAGGCTTCACGACGTGCCGAGGCTTACCTGGCACCTGAGACACTTTCACAGCTCGCTCCATTTGAACTTCGTGCTCGAATGATTGTCGAGGGTGTTCGTAGTGGACTACATCGATCTCCACACCAAGGTATGGCTGTTGAGTTTGATCAACATCGTGGATACGTACCAGGTGACGACCTTCGCCACCTTGACTGGAAGGTCTTTGGTCGCTCAGATCGGCTCACAATCAAGCAGTATCAACAGGAGACAAACCTAGATGTCGTTCTGTTAGTAGATGCCTCAGCGTCCCTGAGATTCGGAACACTTCCTGTGAAAGAAGGTTGGGGTGAGACTGAGGCAAGCAGGATTATGGGGAGTTGGACGAAATTTGATCATGCTGTTGCCACATCCGTAGCACTTTCCTGGTTGGCTTTACAACAATCTGATCGAGTCGGACTCATTGTGTTTGCTGATGGAATTGAAGGGGTGGTGCAGCGAGCGAGTGGCCAAGGTCAATGGCGGCGTATCGTTTCTGCGCTCAATACCAGGCCTGTTGAGCACGGTACTAATCTCACAAAGACAACCGAACAAGTCTTGGGCCGCATTACCAATCGGGCCATCTTTGTTCTTGTGTCAGATTTGTTAACCGATCCAGAAGAAATACACTCTGCTTTGGCTCGGTTTCGCCACCATCGCCAAGATGTTTTGTGCCTCCAGGTTCTCGACCAACAAGAGATCTCATTTGATTTTTCTGGACCCGAGCAATTTCAAGGCTTGGAGGTTGAACGTCGTCTCAAAGTCGATCCCCGTTCTATCCGGGAGGCCTACCTCGAAGCACTTGGTCGCCATATAGACGGTATTGGATCCACATGTACTCAGTTTGGATATGACCACTTGGTCATGAACACTCATTCGTCTGTTGGACCAGCGCTTGGACGCCTCTTGGCCCGACGTTCAATCTGGTTGAAACGGCACCGAGCAGGGTGATTGTTCCAGCACTCATCCTGGTGGCCCCTTGGATGGCGATTGTTGGAATAGCTTGCGTAGCTGTTCCGATCATCATCCACTTGTTGTCACGCCGCCGCCGTCCCCCCATCGCCTGGGCTGCTATGCGATTCGTACTGGAAGCTTGGCGGGCCCGTCGTCGTCGTCTCCAACTTCAACAACTCTTACTCCTGGCGGTGAGATGCTTGATTCCAGTTGTACTTGGCCTTGCGCTTGCTCAACCACTCCTTTCAAACGATGGATTGTTTGGAACAAGTGGGACCATTGTTCATCTTGTCATAGACAACTCAATGGCTTCAGGCGGGCTCGACGACACAGGTGAAACTCCACTTGATCGACACCAAGCAGAAGCGTACGCAGTAATCGAATCCCTGAATCAAGGTGATGAGGTTGGGGTGATTCCACTTTCCCAAATCCATCAAAGACATTCCATCCCAGCCCAAAGAGATCATTCAGCAGTTCGAGAAGGTATCAAGCGAATCACAACGACCCATGGTCCTGCCAATCTCTCTCAAGCCTTAGATGAAGTGGCGAGACGTATTACATCAGATACATCACAGTCTCATCGAGTTGTACTTCTGAGCGAGTTTCGCGAAGGCAGTGGTCGGATTGACGAGCCATTGCCACCCGACCTCTTTCAGTCAGATCGAATTCAACTCGAATACACCGCTCCGGCAACAACATCGATTGAGCAAGTACGCATCATTGATGTCACTCCACTACGACGACTCGCCTTACGGCAAGGTGGTGTTGAATCCCTGGCTTCCCAGAGTCTTGTTCGGTTGGAGCGTGATGGTGAGCAGCTCCCAGAAACCACGACAACACTGACAGCTATGTCATCATCAGGCAGACAGACTTCACGCCAGGTCAATTGGCAAGGTGGTGTCCGTGATGTTGTTGTCGATTTTCTTCTGCCTGTCGATGTCGAGGATGGCGGTGTATCCCCAATCAGGATTGAAGTTGGTGTGGCAGCACCTGCCCAACAGCGACACCTTCTCGTTGAAATGCAAGATGTTCTCCGAGTTGTGATTTTGGATCGAGAACGGCTCGGCAGAGATCAACTGCCTTTAGAGCTGGATTCTGCGAACTGGCTACAACGCGCACTCAGACCAACAACTGAACTCCCAATTGAGATCCGTAACATTGATCCCGCTGCCATCGTGTCAGGCGATCTCCTTGATGTGGATGCGGTTTTCCTACTGCGTCCAGACCTTCTTCAAACTGAAGGTTGGCGTGATATCGAAGCGTTCCATGGTCATGGTGGACTTGTCATGGTGATGCCGCCAGGTGATCGAGCTGTTCATGGTTGGACGGACACCATGATTGAAACTATGAACCTCGATTGGTCGTTTTCTCCTGAGACTCAACTTTTGGATCCTCCTGAAGGTCTGGTTGTCACAGATTCAGATGACTCTGTTCTCCGGATAATTGGTGCTGAGTTGCCCAATCTTCTGGAACCAGTCGAGGTCCATCAAATCTTGGAAGTGGATCCAGGTCTCGGTGGATCTGTTTCGTTGCGGACAGATACAGGTCGACCTTTGCTTGTCACGGAATCCAAGCCGGGGCGTGGAACACTCCTGTTGTTAACAACGTCTCCTCGTTTGGACTGGACCAGCCTTCCTGCTAAACCGTTAATGGTGCCTTTGATCCAAGAATCACTGCGTGGCGGTCTTCATCTTGGACGCGGTAAACAAAGCATTGTGGTAGGCCGCCCACTTCTCCAATCAGAACAAGACTGGACCCATGGTGAACTTCGCCATCCAGACGGGACATCAATCTTGTTGGATGATTCGGAAGCTGTGATAGATCGACCAGGAAGCTGGTTGCTCATTGGTGAAAACGGTGTTCACGATGGTCGCATCGTGGCGAATGTTGATCCAACAGGAGGCGACCTTGATCGACAATCTGCCGAAGCGGTGGAAGCGTGGTTGGCAGAAACAGGCTCCTGGAGCGTCATGAATGAACAAGTGAAAGCAGCCGGGCCAGGTCGTAGTCTCGTCTGGATACTCTTAAGCATCCTGGCAGTCCTGCTTGTACTGGAAAGTCTATTGTCGCGATGGTTTAGCCCACGTGGTACAGATGCCATGTCGACAATCGGATACGCAGGAGCCACTTCATGATGCGGTGGCTATTTAAACTCGATTCCGTTCCTGAAGGTGACAGTCTTCGGTTGGGTTGGTTGGCACCATGGCCAGCTTGGCTCTGGGTTCTCGTTGTCATTGGCATTTTGTTGTTTGTTGCTTGGTGTTACCGGGGTGTATTGATCTCACAAACCTGGCGGATCAGCTTGGCTGCTGCGCGAATAATCATCCTCCTATTGGTTGCGATCCTTCTCAATGGCCCTGTTCTTGAATCACCCCGCCAACATCGAACATCGGATCAGATCCTCGTATTACTAGATCGAAGTGGTTCGATGGTTGTTCCAGATGTTGAAGTTGATTCGAATAATCGAATAAGTCGACAGGCGCAGATGATGGATTTACTCGAGCGCTCTGAACCCCTTTGGCGTGAACTCGCTGAAGATCGAAATCTGCGTTGGTTTGGATTCCATAGTCATGCGTTTGAACGGGTTCCTGGTACAGACAGTGTTGTTCCGGAACTCACTGATCCCTTGGGAGAACACACGCGGATCGACGCTGCCGTCGCCCGTGCAATCGCAATGTCTGCTGGCGGTCCTGTAAGTGCTGCAATCGTCTTGAGTGATGGACGATCTGATCATGAGCTGCGACCTCGCCATATCTCAGAGATTCGTGCAGCAGGTGTTCCAGTGATCGCGATACCACTTGGATCAAATCAAGCAGTTGGTGATCTTGTTCTTGAACAAGTTACGGCACCAGGTCGAGCATTTACAGGTGACCGTGTACCGATTGAAGTCGCAGTGACACGTCGTGGAGCTGCTTCAGAGGCCTTTGAAATCGTGCTCCAGGATCGGCGCACAGGACGTGAACTTGATCGCACTCGAATTGAGCCGGGTGAATCTTCTCGTGTTGAAGCGACATTGCTCGGCATTCCTGATGTGGGAGGCACCGCAACTTGGCGGGTCATGATCGAACCAGAATTTTCTGATCTCGTTTTAGAAAACAACCAGAACGATATTGATATTGATTTGCTCGACGAACCCCTTCGAGTTCTCTATGTCGAAGGTGGACCTCGTTGGGAATATCGTTTTCTCAAGAACCTCTTGTTGCGAGAAGAATCGATTGAAAGCTCGATCATGCTGTTATCAGCTGATAGCAGTTTTGCCCAAGAGGGGGATCGACCCTTGTCGCGACTCCCGGTAACCGCTGAGGAATTCGAAGATTTTGACGTTGTCATCATCGGCGATGTTCCCTCGGGCGTGATGTCACCAGAACAACACCTTTTGTTACAGGAAGCGGTTGGCAATGGTGGTGCTGGACTGTTATGGATTGGTGGCGAGGTGGCGACACCTGAAAGCTGGGGTTCAACAGATCTCGCGGACGTACTTCCATTCAATGGCCCATACGATCTTCCAAAAATTGGATCACCAGTCCAAATCCGTCCAACAGGCGAGGCAGATCGGCTTGGGGTATTGCAACTTTCAGAATCTGGATCGTCCGCGTGGCCAAATGTTCTAAGTGACCAACAGGTGAACTGGTCGAAGTTGCAATGGGCTCAATGGATCCAAGCCCAACAGATAAAACCAACCGCAACGATCCTGGCAGAAACGGCCTATGCGCGGGACCAAGACAAGCCGATGCCGATCGTACTTGGTGCACGCTATGGACTTGGACGGAGTATCTATGTCACAACCGATGAGACATGGCGATGGCGGCACGGTCGGGGCGAACAATTTGGCGAACAGTTTTGGGTTCAGTTGATCCGACATTTGGGTCGTGCTTCGCTTTCAGCTTCTCGTGGTCTTGCTGAGTTAGTCCCTTCTCACCGCCAAATTCCCGTTGGGCAAATCTTGCAGATTCGCATGGAAGTCTTTGATGAGTCCATGCTCCTACAGTTACCAGATTCAATTTCAGTCGCGGTGATGGATGCAGAAGATCGCTTGGTAACGGAGGTTGGTCTTCGTCGTAGCACAGAGCAACGAGATACTTGGAATGGCGCTTGGGTTCCTGCAAGGCCTGGTGATGTCCGCCTGTCCATTGATTTACCAGGCCTCCAACTAGAGTCAGAGGTTCGTGTAGAAGACATATCTCGGGAATACCAAAGGCCGGAGGCAGATCACGCGGCCTTGGCGAGCTTGGCAGAAGCCACCGGCGGGCAGGTCCTGCAACCTGACCAGGTTGATCTTTTGAAGGAAGTCCTACCCGACCGTTCCATCACCGAAATCGATGTTCAGAGGGCGGGTCTCTGGGACGCTCCAATCATTTTTCTGCTCCTCTTGGTGCTCTTGACAGTCGAATGGACTGCTCGCAGGCTTCTTCGATTGGCCTGAACCATGCCAGGATCAGCCAATCAGGAGCCTGATTCAAGGATTCCGTTGATTTCAAGCCCTTGGGCATTGGTCAATGGCTCTTGTCGGTACGAGAATAGAGGTAGATGAAAGAGGTCATGAACAACCTCGATTCGGCTACTCGCCGTGCCCGCAGGCTACTCGTTAGTCGTCGCCTGTCGGTGTTGATCGCAATCTGGGTGGTCGTAGTACTGGCCATGATTGCAATTGATTGGATGGCTCGGTTTTCAAATGGCGCCAGGATCACAGCCTTCATCATCTTGATTGCTGGCACGGTGTTGGCCATAACCTTGTGGCTCTTACCGACGATTTCATTTCGCCCGTCCCGAGGTCGACTAGCCCTACAGTTGGAACGCCTCGAACCCGATCTCAAGGGACGACTGGCGTCTGGCATTGAATTTGAATCCAGTGGTCTGACGAAGACCAGTCCACTTGCAGCTGCAAGTGTTGCTGAGACACGTCGTCGCCTTCATGGTGTCTCTGTTGGTTCCATGATCAACCCCAACCCGGCCTGGCGCGCTTTGGTCGTCCTGGTAATCATCATCCTCGGCTGCCTGACTTGGATTGTTCTAAAACCTGAGCCGGCCCAACTTGGTTTTACCAGAGTGTTGACTCCTTGGTCGTCTGCTCAATGGCCGCCACGTACAGCCGTGGCATCACGTATGCACCAGATTGTTCCTGACCATCGTGTTCATGGGCGAGGGTTGCCTCTCTTGTTGCGTGCGGAAAACCTCACACCCAATCGGACGAACGATCCTATTGAAGCGACCTATCGGTTCATTGAAGATGGTCAGCCATCAGCCTGGACCGTTGTCATGTTGACGCATCAACGTGATGGTGTTCATGAGCGATTGATTCCAACATCAGGTGAAGCGATTGAAGTCTCTTTCATGACTAGCGATGCCGAAACCGAGACAGAACGCATCTTGCTGATGCCGCTTCCAAAGATTGAAGATATGTCTTTGACTGTTGAGCCACCAGAACATGCCAAGCCCTGGAAAGAGGCACGTCTTGTGGAATCATCACCGGGATCCAACGGGTTGAATTTTATTCGGCCCCCGGTCCTGGAGGGCTCAAGACTTCAGCTTGATGTCAAACTCAACCGGAGCATCACCATTCCTCGCGAAGCTACGGCTCGTTCCCAATGGCTCGATCGGACCTTTGGTTTGACGGAGTTAGACACCAAGCCAGTCTTCATTGTTGATGACGAAGATCGAGCACATTGGTCACTTACATGGGAAGCCAAAGGCTCTCAACGGATGCTTCTTTCCTTGGAGGATGAATTTGGCTTGGAAAGCATTGAACCAACGCCCATTCACATTCCTGTTGAGCAGGACCATCCCCCAGACGTAGTGCTCTTAGAGCCAGAACAGGATCTCGATGTTCTTCCAACGGCAGTGATACCACTGGTTGCCGAGGCGGTCGACAACCTCCCTTTGCGTACCATTGGTATTACGGTCATACGAGGAGACGATGACCGTATCGCTGGCGATGAGTTGGAAGCTTCAAGCGAGCGGAGTCGCATTGAATCTCCGCTTGACCTGGCGTCATCAGGAGCGAAAGAAGGCGATGTGCTACGGGTCCGTGGCGTGGCAAGCGATCGATGGCGTGACGACGCTGGAGAGTACCGACAATCTGAATCACGTATACGAACACTACGTGTTGTTTCGGAACCCGAGTTTTTATCTCAATTGCGAGATCAATTGGCGTTATTGGAACAACGGGCGATGGATCTTGAGAATGCCCAACGAGATCTCCAGGATCGTTACCAGGAAATCGCACAGGCTGAAGCTGACGCTTCCAGTTCAGAGGCAACATTTTCCGAGGCGGATCCAACTGAAGGCAGCGAAGAAAATGCTGCTCAACAATCAGCAGAAGAGTTGGCATCCAATCAACGTGCTCGGCAATCCATGGAACGACGTCAAGCGGACATCTCTCGACGAATTGGTGATCAGCGTTTGCAGACCACATCAATTCGAGACTGGTTACAGGCGAATTCCTTGTCGGATGAACAGATTGAAACTGTGCTCGACCAAGTTGAAGAGGCCCTTGCAGATGGCGAAGAATCATCTGCAGAGGCGATGCGCGCTATGGAATCATCTCGTGAGGCAATGGCCGAAGCAGGATCTCAGGAAAACTCTGGCGAAAACTCTGGTGAAAACTCAGCGTCAAGGTCTGAGGATGAACAAGCTCGTGTTGCTCTGGAATCCCAACAAGAAGTCCGGGAAGCTTTGCAGGATGTCGTGGCTGCCTTGGCAGAAGACCAGGAATCCTGGTTGTTGTCCCGAAAATTAGACAACATCGAATCACGACAACAAGCATTACGTGATCAGACACGTTCTTTGGCGCAGGAAAGCCGTGGTCAGCGGCTGGAAGAACTTTCATCTGAGCTGCAAAGTGAGATCGAAGACGCGGCTCGTGAGCAAGAATCCTTGGTAGATGCGGTTTCTGAATTGGCAGAATCCATGAAGGCTCAAGCGGAAGCCATGCAAGAAATGGATCCAGCCGGTGCCATGGCCATGGAACGTGCTGCCGAGATGGCCGAAGAACAGCAACTGGAATCGATGATGTCAGAAGCAGCTGATGACATCGAGGACGGTCGACTGGAGATGGCAGGCGGCTCTCAACAACAGGCGATGGAAGCGTTGGAGGCGATGCAAGCCGCTATGTCTCCAAATCAACAGGATCGCATTGCTGATCTCCTCAGACGGTTGACTGATCTCAAGCAGACGATCCAACAACTGATTACAGCCCAGGCGAGCGAGTTGGCACAACTGGATGATGCTATTGAGGCCTCTGATTATGAAGGTCGCGATACTTCATTGATCACGATTCGTAATCACACACTGGCAGTGTCTGATGAAGCACGCAGTCGATCCGAATCAGAGCGTGGAATTTCCCGGCGTCTGGAACGTGCAGGTGACTCGCAGGCCGACGCGATTAGTGTGCTTCGAACGTCACCCATCGAGGGGTCGCTTGCACGAGATCATGAGCTGGTGGCGTTACAGCAATTGGAAGCAGCACTAGAACAACTTATGCAGATGGAGGAGCAGGCCAAGCAGGATCTCATGGAAGCGGATCGGGAATCATTGGCACAGGCGTATCGGGAACTTGGTCAAATGCAGGTGGACATCCAAGTCCGAACAACACCCCTGGTGGATGCGGACCTCAGCAGTCGACGTGTTCGACACGAGGCCCGTCGCCTGTCGGTCGAACAAGCCACGATTGGAGACGGCGCCAGGTTGCTGAGGGAAGACAATGCCGATATTGACACACGCCCCATTTTTGTACTGATGCATGAGCGTGTGGAGACGGCATCCGATGACACAACGGCGACTCTCTCAGACGCTCAGCTTGAGAGCCAAGTCATACGGACGCAGGCGCGAATTGCACGCGATCTGATGGCCATGGCGGATTCACTTGAGGATGACAGCCCAGAGGAAGAGGACTTCGAGCGTGGTTCACAGGCGGGCGGTGGCGGTGGTGGCGGTGGCCAGGAAGAAGATGGCGTGCTTCCTCCCATCGCCGAACTTCGTTTGCTTCGAACACTCCAGGTCGACGTCTTGGAAGCAACTCGACTGTTGGATCGTGACCATGGGTTCGATCCAGCTGTTCGGTCTGATGAAATGGAACGACTGTCGAAACTCCAGGCAGATCTCGCTCGACTTGGGCAGGAGATGTTCGATCGGCATATGAATAGCGAAACACCAGATCTTCCAACGGGAGATGGTATCCCTCCATCATTCAATCGCTTGGTCGAGCCCAACGAAACCGAGCCTGAGTCAATAGAAACAAAGCGTCGACGGCCACGTTCTTTAGACGACCTACTTGGTCTCGATGACATCCCTTCGCCTGAAACAGACCCAACACCACTGCCAGCCGACCATGATCCACTGGAGGCCATCGTGGAGGAGATGGATCGTGCTTCGCTTCTGATCGGAGAAGACCAAGTTACGGGCCCGCCAACCCAACGTCTGCAACAAGACATCATCCGTCGCATTGACAGCCTTATTGACCAAGCTCGTCAACAGCAATCGAGCCGCTCATCCAGTTCCGGATCATCGTCATCCAATTCCGAGCAATCGCAAAATCAAAGCCAAGGCAATCAAGGCGACCAGGCTGGGCAACAGGGGCAAGCCCAACAAACCGGCAGCCAACCACAAGGCGCCGAGGGTTCGGATGGAAGAGGTCGATCGCTAGCACCAGGAGCGGAGGAAGCTCGGCTTGGTGGTGTACTTGAGGAAACGGATGAGGAGTGGGGCACGCTTCCGGATCGCGTTCGTGAACTTCTCCGACAAGGCCGACGTGATACCTATTCAAATGTCTACGAACAACTGACTGGTGAGTACTATCGCCGATTGGCGGAGCAGAAGAATGAACCCGAATAGGCCTGCCATCATGATGTTCACGTGGCTTTTGGCTATCGGTTCGATGACTGGTGTCGCGTTCGGGCAAGCCCAGGTTTCACCCACGGCTGTTCAACCTGATGAGGAGATTGACCC
>JAYZAT010000022.1:0-16688 GCA_036339555.1 Planctomycetota bacterium | reverse complement strand
ACAAGCAAGCACGAGCGTTCGTGCATCGCATCGGCGACCAGCTGAGCCATACGAGATTGCTGCGGACGAACTTCAAATCCATCGAGGCGATGGGAAACCGCGCCGCCTTCAGCCAACATTCGGGCTGGATCAGCGAACACGACGCTGGTCCATATCGGAGGCATCGGTACCGAGGGGACGACGCTTGGGCTCGCCAGGTCGCCGCGGGTACTGCCGAGGTGTCGATTTGTTCTTTCTCACAACGACGATGGTTCCAGTACTGGTACGACGTTGCTCCACGACCTCGCTGTGCAGGATCATGAGCGCATCAGCTGCGTCCTCGATCTCTTGGGCAGCCTGGCCTCCCTTGATGGCGACCAAGATGCCGTTCACCCGCGCGAAGGGGATGGCCAGTTCCAAGAGCACCGGCATGGGACCGACTGCCCGGGCAATCACAACATCAAACGCGCCTCGGTGTGCATTGCCGTGAGCAGCAGCCGTTTCGGCTCGGTCGGCAGCAATGCGCACATTGCCAAGGTCCAGCTTCTGAACCACGTCGCGGAGGAAGTCAGCCTTCTTGCCGGTGGCTTCCAACAACACGAACCTTGACTCCGGCGTGGTAATTGCCAGCGGAATACCTGGAAGGCCTCCACCACTGCCGATGTCAATGATTCGATCAGCGGTCACCGAGGAGAGCACCGGGAGCAGAGACAGGCTGTCGAGGATATGACGAGTCCAGGCCTCTTCAGGCGTCCGGATCGCGGTGAGGTTCATGTGTTCATTGGCTGCGTAGAGCAGTCCAAGATACGTCGACAACCTTTCGAGATCGCCTGTATCAAAGACGACACCCATGGCCGAAGCGGCCTCCAGGAATGCCTCCGGAACTGGTACAGGATCCGTTGACTGGGTCATGCCGAGGGATCCTGTTCATCGAATTCAAAGGACTGCCTCCACAGCAGTGGCGCTCTTCGCAGTGCGACCCCAAAGATCAAACCGATCATGATCCAGGCCGTGATGAGACTCGATCCTCCGTAACTCACAAAGGGCAGGGTCATCCCCGTGATCGGCATGAGACCAATCGTCATGCCGGTATTGATCACCATTTGCGCCAAGATCGCCACTGCTAATCCCACCGCGACCAGTCGACCGAAAGGATCACGACACTGGGCAGCCGTCAGCAGACCTCCGAGCAGGATCAAGCCGTAGAGGCTCCAGGTCAGCACGGCACCCACGACACCCCAGCGTGTGCAAATCACCGCAAAGATCAGGTCATTATGTTCTTCGGGCAGGTGATTCCATTCCAACATGGAGGAAGCCATCTCGCTGCCAACACCAGTAGCTCCGCCAGCACCCACGAGCATCATCGAGCGAGCCCCTTGGTATCCAATATCGTTTTCAAACCGATCATCACCACGCAATTGAGCCCACATCGCCTCGATGCGATCTCGTTGATGTGGTCTGAGTAAAGGCGTCATGGCTGCCCCTGCGAAAGCGCCCAAGAGCACGATGATCAAGAGATGCTGAGTCCGGGCACCGGCGGCAAACAACATCGCAAAACACACGGGCAAGAACAACAACGCCGTTCCAAGATCGGGCTGCAACAAGATGAGCCCCATGGGTACCAGAGCCATGAGGAGGGGACGGATCAGGCCAGGCAGGTGACGATGATTCTCTCGAAATCTCAGCCAGGAAGCGATCAGTAGCACCATCGCGATCTTGGCGAGTTCCGAGGGCTGCATGTCTGTGATACCAATGTTGATCCAGCGTCGCGCGCCATTTCGTGGCCGCACAATCCCTTCCGGTACACCCGGGAGTAACAGGATGACAAGCAGGAAGAGAACCACCAGCATCAAGGGCAGGCTGAGTTTCTGAAGCCATCGCATGTGTGGGGCCGCCACAAGCACCGCAACCCCAATGCCGATACAGAGCAACACGGCCTGCTTGGCAATCATCTCCGAGTGGGTTGTTCCAATCGCTACCAAGCCAAGCAGGCTGAGGATCAGGGCTGCCACGACGCACAGCCATGCCGGGTTCACCCAACGAAGCCCGCGACGATGCCGAGCATCACCACGGTGTACCGCCGCTGAGTATCTGAGCGATGCGGCAGTCAACGGTTACCTCCCACGTATCCCTCGTCTCGAAGGGCTTCCACGATCTGGTTGGCAACTGGCCCAGCGACCCGACCACCCGAACCGCCATATTCGATCAATACAGCAATGGCGTATCGAGGCAACGCAGCCGAGTCGTCACCGACGAGTCCGACGAACCAGGCATGTTCCAGGCCTGTTGTCCGTTCTCCCGGAGCAATGTGGCCGTTACCGTTGACATCCCGCACCCAGGGAGGCGACTGGGCGGTTCCTGTCTTCCCCATGACGGACACGCCCGGCACCGTGAAGATCGGCTCATAATCACCCTCGCCGTACTTGATCCGACTTCCCGTGCCCCATGACTTGGTGACCCCGAACTTCAACCCATCCAAGACGGTGCGAACCACTTCGGGCGTCAATTCCCGTTCGTCATCCACGACGTCTTCATCGAGTACGCCACGATGGCCTCGAACGAGCGTGGGCGGAAGTCGCTTGCCGCCTCGAACCAAGGTCGCGTAGGCATTGGCTGCATGCAGAGGTGTCCAAGTAAGTCGCCCCTGGCCAATGCTCATCATGACAGATTCAAATCGTGCCTCGCCCTGGGCATGCAAACTGTCGCGTTGTGACTGATCAGGCAAACTCCCAGAAGCAGATTCCCAGATTACATCATTGGGGCCACCCAATCCGGTCGGAATGGATTGGCCCATACCGAACCAACTCAACCAATCGGCAAGACGTTCAAGGCCAAGGCGTGCTCCGAGTTCATAGAAGTAACAGTTACATGAACGACCGAGCGCCTCACTCGCTGCCAGCGATCCATGGGTAGCCATCCCGAAGCGAGGGCGGTAGATCCAACAGCGTGCCACATCATCACGCTCGGAAAAATAGTGACCTTGACACTCGATCATGCTGTCGGGCTTGACCGTGTTCTCCATCAAGGCCGCAGCAAGAACCAGTGGCTTGACAATCGATCCTGGCGGATAGGTCGCAGCCACCGCTCGGTTGACCCAGGGTGAACGTTCTTGTTGTTCAACTTCGCTCATCGAATCCGCATCAAGCAGGGTCGGGGTTGAAGCGATGGCCAGGATTTCACCTGTCGGAATATCCAGGACGACGGCTGCAGCGGCCAGGGGCTCGCCAATCGGTAGTTGTTGGTTGCCATGCCAAGGCTGAACACGCGTCAACCCTCCCGCTACATCAAGGATGGCTTCGACACGGGCCTGCAACTCAGCATCGATGCTGAGGACCACGTCGTGCCCGGGAACAGGCGGCTCTCGCAAGACATCACCCGTACGACGGCTGGTCACAACAACGCCTCGCTCCCCACGCAATTGGTCCTCCCAACCCTGCTCAATACCACGGGCCCCCACTCGATCTACCTGGCGGTAACCGCCCCGATCAATGACCCCTGTCCGCCCATCCTGGAAAGGTCGCCGAGCCATATCTTCAGCCCAAACGTCATAGCGAACCCTGCCCAGCAACTGATCAGCAACCCGTTCGACATGAGCGATCCGATCACGCTTGGATCGGAGCGGGCGAGGCATGTGCCCCTGATCAATCGTGACATCAATCGTCTCATTGGGATAAGAGCGATGCCGGGCATACCGAACTTGGACAAGCGATGGCCATCGTTCCGAAAACGCCTGCAAAGGCAGGGCACCTTCATCCGTGACATGGGGAACCACAACATGAAAACCCTGCTGCTCTGCAATGGGCCGGACCTTGAAAGCATCAGAGACGCCATACCGTGCTTCATGTCGTTGCTGTTGCCTGTCCCACACCACGGCTGCCATGTGTTGAACACGCGCACGCTGGGAATCCAGCGTTTGGTCAATGTCTTCAATGGCATCACCACTGGCCTCGGCGATGTAGGCCCAAAGCTGCTGCTCAACAGCCTTCCATTCAGGGAGGACTACAGCAATGCGAGCTTCGCGTTCCTCGGGCGAGAAACTGTTCCACATGCCCTGGTCAACTGAATCCCGGGCCTCATGGATTGCCATGTACTCAGCCCAGGTCCCCGTGATGGCACGCCAAGACACCGCGATCTCGTAGCCCGGTTCATCCCGGGCGAGCGGGCGGCCATGTCGATCGAAGATCGTGCCACGCCACGTCGGTATCCATTCATGGAATTGGAGGCGTGACTCCGCCTCGGTCCGATGGATCCCTCCCTCGACGATAGCCAGTCGAACCAACTGCCCCATCATCAAGAGGCAAGCAACGATTCCACACGCCATGAGGAGCATCAGGCGTCGTTGGAACATGATCGGTGCGCGTCGGCGGGTCGTTGTCATCCCGGCTCGAGCCGTCGGGGCCCTTGACTCCTTCCAGGGGCATCACCGCAAGTCTACGACGAGCACGCCGAGTTCGTGGCCAACTTCGGATAAGAAGCAGCCTGTTCAATCACCTGGCAGGACTTCTCCAAGACTGGGCCACCCCGTCCAAGCTGTGGGTCGTGACTTGTGATGTGCCAACTCAGCCAGGTAGGCCTCACGGGGCACCTCGATCGCACCCAGGCTGGCCATGTGATCAGACGTGAATTGAACGTCCAGGAGCCCCACCCTGATCCTTCGAAGTTGGGCTACCAGCCAAACCAATGACACCTTGGAGGCGTCGCTGCCGCCCTCCTCTGGCACTGAAAACATTGATTCGCCCATGAACACCCCTCCCAGGAGTACGCCATAGAGCCCTCCAACCAGATTTCCATCCCGCCAGGCCTCCACGCTGTGGGCCAATCCCCGGCGGTGGAGTTGACCATAGGCCTCGATGAATCGGTCATCGATCCAGGTATCGGAGCCAGATGGCCTGGGCGCCGCACATCCACGCATCACGGCCTCAAAGGCAGTGTCGGAGCGGACCTCGAAGCGACCTGACCGAACACGCCTGGCCAAGCTGTTGGAGACCACGAGCCCCTCCAAGGGCAGAATGCATCGAGGATCAGGGTTGTACCAGTCGATCTCCCCGGTGTTGGGGTCGCTCATCGGGAAGTAGCCCTCTCGATACGCGGCTAGCAGAATGTCCGGATCAATCATGCTCATGAGATCTGTACGATACGGGCCGTTCAATGGACGGGCAGACAGGATCTCGACCCATGCCACTGGCGATTACCGTCATAGTCACCACATACAACCGTCCCGATGCCCTGGCTGCAACCTTGCGCGGCCTGGCTTCACAAGTGGACAAGCAGTTTGAAGTCATCATCGCTGATGATGGCTCGACGGGTGAAACTGCCGATTTCATGCGGGACATAACACCCAACTTTCCAGTCCCCCTGCATCATGTCTGGCATGCAGACCAGGGCTTTCGAGCGGCCGCCATCTGCAATCGTGCGATTGAGGCCTCCACGGGAGACTACATCGTCCTCATGGATGGCGATTGCATCCCCCGTCCATGCTTCGTGTGTTGGCACCGACGATTGGCCCAGCCAGGTTGGATGGTGGGCGGCACACGGCTGCTCCTTGCAGAGGAATTTACCCGTCAGATACTGGAGCAGGAATTGCCGGTCCACCTCTGGAAACGACACCAGTGGATCAAGCCCAGGTTCCGAGGGTGGACCAATCGGATGCTCCCCATGCTGTTTTCCCTCCCGGACGGTCGCTGGAGATGCCGAAGACCGCACGATTGGCGTTCTCTGAGGACGTTCAGCATGGCTGTGCACCGGGAAGATCTACTGAAAGTCAACGGCCTCGATGAGGCCTTCACAGGGTGGGGCTCACAGGATTCGGACCTGATCATTCGCCTCATGCATGCCGGGGTTCGAGTCAAGAGTGGCCGACATGCCTCCCCAGTGCTGCACCTCTGGCATCCGGACCTGCCCAGGGATGACGCCGAAGACAATCGAGAAGAGTTGGAAGCCGTCCTCCACAGCCACCGAATACGTGCCAGGACGGGCATTTCGGACCATTGAATACCTTGCTTGAGGCCCTCAATCCTCTTACAATCGCCCTCTTCCTCCACAGAGGGGGCCGTCGGTGAGGCTCGTGGTGACACGAGCTGCGCCGCATGGGGCACCAGGTCGCGGCTGACAGGTGCTCTCGCCTCTGGAGGGGTGCAGCCGCGGCCGCGCCGGGCATTTCCAAGCCCCGACGTCGAGACCGCGCGAGTTCGATGTGGCCAGCCTTTCCTGAAAGGCCAGGCACGAGTTCGGTGGTCCGAGGGCGCAGGCCATGGACCGACAATTCAATCGCCATTGCTTCCTACGTGCTTCGACCTATTGGCCCGTGGTGTAATCGGTAACACACCTGTTTTTGGTACAGGCATTCCAAGTTCGAGTCTTGGCGGGCCAGTCTTTTTTTCTCAGGGCGTTAAGCCCACATACCTATGAACGACACTCAACCAACACGTCCGGCAGCCATCATCCTTGCCGCTGGCAAAGGCACCAGAATGGGCAGCGACCTCCCCAAGGTTCTGCACCCCGTCTGCGGTCGACCGATGTTGCATTGGGTTGTCGATGCCGTACGACACGTAGGCGCAGGACCCATCCTGATCGTCGTGGGCCATGGCGCCGACTTGGTGAAGAACTCCTTCGGAGATGACACCTCCGACATGACGTTTGTATTGCAAGAACCACAACATGGAACCGGCCATGCTGTGCTGGTATGCCGAGAGGCGCTTGAGCAATTCACAGGCGATGCCTTTGTGCTCGCCGGTGATGGTCCGTTGATTCGGCCAGAAACCCTTCGAACATTGGTGGACCACAATGTCCAAAACGACGCCTTGGCAACTCTGGCGACGTCCATGCTTGAGGACCCTACTGGCTACGGACGAATCGTTCGAAACGACTCGAACCGCTTTGCTGCCATTGTCGAACACCGCAACGCCACGGAAGCACAGCGACAAATCCACGAGGTCTATCCGAGTTACGCCTGTTTTAACACGCCCGAACTCATGAACCGACTGGCGAGCCTGGCCCCGGATCCAACCTCGGGCGAGTACTACCTCACGTCTGTCCCCGGACAGATTCAGGCTGACACGAACCGCGTTGAAATCGTGACTGCTGTCCCAGCAGAAGATGTGCTGTCGATCAACACCCCTGAACAACTCGCGGCTGTGGATGCCGTACTCCGCGAGCGTTTGTCCAACGGTGCGGAGATCGCGTTGTGAATCGAGTTGAACACGAACACTTGAAGGTCTTCGGAGCCCGTTCCGGTGAAATTCTTGCTGGACGTATGGCTGACTACCTCTCCCTGCCACTCGGCCAGGCAGACACCGAACTGTTCCCCGACGGGGAATTGATCGTTCGTGTCGAAGAGGATGTCCGCGGCCGCGATTGCTTCGTCGTGCAGTCCACCTGCAATCCAGTGAATGCCAACCTGATGGAGTTGCTGATCTACATTGATTGCCTCCGTCGTGCCTCGGCTCAGCGGATTACTGCGGTGATCCCCTACTTTGGCTACGGGCGACAAGATCGGAAGGCATCCGGACGCACCCCCATTACGGCCAAGCTTGTAGCCAACCTCATCACCGCTGCCGGCGCAGACCGCGTGCTCTGCATGGATCTTCATGCAGCTCAAATCCAGGGCTTCTTTGATATCCCCGTGGATCACCTCTCTGCAATGACGGTCTTCTGTGATTACTTCACCAGCATTCGAGATGAGCTGGGCGATCTCGTCATCGTCTCGCCTGATGTTGGCAACGTGAAGGTTGCGAACGCTTATGCCAGTTTTCTCGATGCCGATCTCGCGATCATCGACAAGCGACGAGAATCTGGGATGAAAGTGGCTTCTAAAAACCTCATCGGAAGTGTCAAGAACCAGACCGTGCTCATGGTCGATGACATGATCTCAACGGCAGGAACCATCTGCGAAGCAGCCAACCTCGTCATGCAGGAAGGCGCCAATGAGACCATCGCCGCTGCAACGCATCCGGTCCTGGTCGGATTGGCCATGGATCGGCTTGAATCCTCGCCGTTTGAGCGAATCGTTATCACCGACACCATTCCAGATGGTGGACGATTTGATCCGATCCGTGAGCGGCTCGTGATGTTGTCAGTCGCGCCCCTGATGGGTGAGGCCCTGCATCGTATTCACCACGACATGTCCATATCCGCGCTGTTCCAGCGCGCCACCGGAACCAAGAGATAGAGCGAACAACACGCCACGCCGATCTCCAGGCGTGAGGGAGCGAACAATGGGAAGCGAAACACCAGCCATCACTGTCGAGACCCGCGAGAAGACGGGCAGTCGATACGCCGAAAGGCTTCGTCGATCCGGCCGACTGCCAGCCGTTATCTATGGCAAGGGCCAGTCGCCCGTCCATGTCAGTGTCGATGAACATGACATGCTGGAAGCGTTGCACGGCGGTGCCCACGTAGTCGAGATTTCCGTCGACGGCAAAACCAAGGACAAGTGCCTCGTTAAAGACCTTCAGTTCGGCTGGCTTGGGGACAACCTGATCCACCTCGACCTGACACGAGTGGACATGAACGAGATCGTCACCGTGAACGTGCCCATAACCCTCAAGGGAACAGCCAAGATCGCCAGCGCTGCGGGTGCTGTCCTGGAAGTCATTCGACGTGAAATCGAAGTGACCTGTAAGGTCGCAGACATCCCCAGTGATCTGAGCCATGACATCACTGACATGGAGGACGCCGTCACCATCGGCGACCTTTCACTGCCGGAATCCGTGACACCTGTGCTGGATTTGGACAAGCACATCTGCCACGTCACCTTCGTGCACCAGGAAGAGGCTGAAGGCGAAGAAACCGAGGTCAATGCCGACGAGGCAGAACCAGAAGTCATCACCAAGGCCAAGGAAGACGAGGACACCCCCTCGGAAGACAGCTGATTGCAATCAGGAAGACCATGAAGCTCATCGTCGGAATCGGCAACCCGGGTCGCGAGTATGAACGAACACGACACAATGTCGGGTTCGATGTGCTCGATCGCCTTGCCCGAAGACTGGCACCGGGCGAAATCGCCCGCGCTCGCTTCAAGGGCGCCACGGTTGAATCCGCCATGGGCGATGAAAAGGTTCTGATGCTGAAGCCAACGACCTATGTCAACTGCACTGGCGAGGCCATTGGAGAAGCCGTCCGCTTTTACAAGTTGGCGCCCTCTGAGGATCTCCTGGTCATCGTGGATGACACAGCCCTGCCCTGCGGCACCATCCGGATACGCCCCAATGGTGGTGATGGTGGACATAACGGGCTCAGCAACATTACCCGCCATCTTGGAAATGACGAGTGGGCTCGGCTCCGAATCGGGATTGATCCACCTGGCGAAATTCCACTCAAGAACTATGTACTCGGCCGTTTCGCGCCCGAACAAGAAGAAGCTATCCAACCTGCCCTGGAGCAGGCCGTCGGTGCGACGGAATGTTGGTTGGCAAAAGGCGTGACAACTGCCATGAATCGATACAACGCAACGGAATGAGAAGAAAGAACTGAACATCACGACGCCCGTGCGAGCGTCATCGAGGAACATTACGAATGACCACCACAACCACAAACACCTACGAGAGCCTCTTTCTCCTGCCGCAATCGGCTGGCTCAGACCTCGGCGTTGCTGCCGAACTAGTCAAATCGCTGCTGGAGAAGGTTGGTGCCGAGATCATCGCCTTCCGTAAATGGGATGAACGACGGCTTGCCTATGAAATCAAGGGAAACAAACGAGGGCTCTACTTCCTCTGCTACTTCCATCTGGCAGGCGCCCAGGTAGCAGCGCTCGACCGCCAATGCCTGTTGGCCGAGGGCATCCTTCGCCATATGGTGACCCGAGCAGATCACCTCACCCTCGAGCAGATGCAGACTGCCGATGCCCAGCAGGAACTCGCTGACGAGATCAAGCTGAGAGCCGAACAGGCTAAGGATAAGACATCCACTGCCACGGCCATCATCGATCGAGAAGACACCACCAAGACCGAAGATTCGGCGGCACCCGCGAATGCAGAAGAAATGCCGTCAGATGATGAAGAGGTAGTAACTGAGGCCGTCCCGGCCGAATCGACGCCAGGTGGCGAATCCGCCTGAATCCACATTGTGTCCTCGGGGATACCTACAGATCCCATCGAGGTGTAGCATGATTGAGACACGCAAGCTTCAGGCGCCAACGACGGCGCCCCATGAACAAGGCAACAGGAGGGATTCATGCCGAACTACAACAAGGTCATGCTGATGGGTAATTTGACCCGTGATGTTGAACTCAAGCACACGGCCGGCAACACGGCAGTGGCAAACCTGGGCATGGCGGTCAATCGCCGTTACCGGGTCAATGATGAGTCACGGGAGGAAACCACTTTCGTCGATTGTGAGGCCTGGGGCCGCACAGCAGAAAACATTCACAAGTTCTTCAGCAAAGGTCGCCCCATCTTCATCGAGGGACGTCTCAAACTGGATGAATGGCAGGATCGTGAAGGCAACAAGCGATCTAAACTGAGAGTCGTGATCGAAAACTTTGAATTCGTAGATAGCGGCGGACGCGGCGGAGGCGGCTCGGGCAATCAGTCTGAATCGAGAACCCCCGTACCCGCCGATGACATCCCCTTTTAGCCGGAACTCCGGCGGCACTGGGGTCGACCAGTTCCGGTCGACTCCTAACTTCCCTTGAAAGGACAGTGACCCATGGCACGGAACATAGAACTCCTCCTCCAAGAAAACGTTGAGAACCTCGGCATCGTTGGAGACGTCGTCCGGGTAAAACCCGGATTCGCCCGAAACTACTTGCTCCCGATGGGCGTGGCCGTCGTCCCGACCCCACAACGAATTGCTGCCCTGGAAGCAGATCGTGAACTGGCAGTCGCCGCACTCGCGGAACAGAAGGATCGGCGACAGATGCTCCTCGAGAAACTCGAAGGCATTGCCTTGACCATGACACGCTCATGTAATGACCAGGGCGTGCTGTATGGCTCAGTCAGCCAGCGGGATATTGCTGATGGCCTTCAAGAGCTGGCCGTCACCATGAATGAAACGATCGACCCTCGCCATGTCCGTGTGCCCACCTCGATCCGGCATATCGGGACCTATGACGTCCCCATCCAGTTCGAGATGGATCTCCGAACTGAGATCCAGGTCATCGTGGAACCAGATCAGCCCCTCGAGGAACGTGAAGAGATGGAATTTGATGACGATGGCGAACTGATCGAAAAGCCCCAACCCAAGCCAGCTCCAAAGCCCGTCGCCCGCCACGAAGATGCCGAGGAAACCGCACCCGCGGATGAAGCGACCGCCTAGCGACGGCTCATCACATTTGTTTTCCAGACACGGGCACCCCATGGGGTGCCCGTTGTCATGAATTTAGAAACAATCGGCGCCGGAAGCGGCCCCTATGACCTATCTGTGGCCGAACGGCCACAGTCCAAGCTCCGTAGGACTCCGAATAAATGGTCAAGCTCGATAGACTTAGTGTTGCTCGGGACTGAATGCCCTTCACCCAGCGTACTGGAGACCTGCATGAGACTCTTCCGATTTGCCCTGCTCTCAATCAGCTTGATATTCGTCGTCGACAGCGGCACGCTCTGGGCCGGAGAGTTTCCCGATGATTATTTCTTCAGCAAGGCCGAACGACCAGCATCGCTCAAGGCCCTGGAAGGCCAGCCTGCCAAGTCCCTTGAACTCGACGAGTGGATTGGAGAGAAAACCTCGATCGAGGATCTGAAAGGGCATGTCATCGTCGTTGATTTCTGGGCGACCTGGTGCGGACCTTGCATAGCGGCCATCCCCAAGAACATTGCCCTGGTCGACAAGTACAAAGACCAGGGCATGGCCTTCATCGGCGTGCACGATTCCAGCAGCGGCTGGGACAAGGCCGCAGGCGTCGTCACGGACAAAAAGATCAACTACCCCGTCGCACGCGACGAAGGCGGCAAGAGTACGAAAGCCTACGGCCTCCAGTTCTGGCCGACTTACGTGGTCATCGATCGCCAAGGCGTCGTTCGTGCCGCCGGCCTGGTTCCTGACAAGGTTGAAGATGTCGTCAAAGTACTCCTCCAAGAACCCGGAGGGCCTTCGGACAACACACCAACAGCAGGCGAGTTTCCCTCCGAGTGGTATGTCGGCGGCGAGAAACGGCTGCCGGGCATGGCCGGCTTGGAAGGCAAGCCAGCGCCAGACATCCTGACTGCTTCAGAGGATGAATGGATTGGTGATTCGTCCGTCTTACAGTCACGCGAAGGTCGCATCACGGTCGTGCGTTTTCTGGCACCCCTGGACCTCGAAACACGCCAGGCATTGCCCGCTTGGAAAAAGACTACGGACTCGCTCTCTCCCCATGGCGTGGTCTTTGTCGGGATTTGCGATCACCAATGCAAATGGGAAGACATGCAGAGTCTCGTTGAAATTGAAACAACACCCTTCCCGATTACACGCGATCAAGCACCCGAGGAAGATGGCTTGCCGCTGGGAAGAACGGCCTCGACCTATGGGGTCAGGATGTGGCCCACCACGGTAGTCATCGATCGTACCGGCCAAGTTCGAGCTGCAGGAATCAAGGAAGACCACCTCCAAGCTGTGATTGAAACCCTCATGGCGGAACCCGGGGATCTTCCCCTGGGCAATGATGAGACCAATGGAGCACGCACACGATGAACGACAGCATCGTTGACATGAAAAGTTCGGTTCCTGGAAACTCGTTCGCCGAAACTGTCCGAACCACTGTTGGTCGAACAGTCGTGGGACAAGAAGTCGTCGTGGAACGCATCCTGATCGCCCTGCTGACGGGTGGTCACTTACTCCTGGAAGGTGTCCCGGGAATTGCCAAGACCCTGCTCGTCCAAGCAGTTGGCCGTTCCGTCGACCTGCAGTTCAAACGTATTCAATTCACCATTGACCTCTTGCCCTCCGACATTGTGGGCTCCGAGATCCTCGATACCAACACAGGCAACTTCCGCATTCACCAGGGACCGATCTTTACCAACCTCCTGCTTGCGGATGAGATCAACCGAGCCTCACCCAAGGTGCAATCGGCCCTCTTGGAAGCCATGCAGGAACGCAAGGCTTCGATCGGGGACACCACCTATGAACTCCCGGCCCCCTTCCTGGTCATCGCGACCCAGAATCCTGTTGAGCAAGCCGGCACCTTTGAACTTCCAGAGGCACAATTGGATCGGTTCATGTTGCGACATCGACTGACCTACCCCACGCCCGAGCAAGAAACCGAGGTTGTTCGTCGCGGCCTGGAATTGAAGCTCAAGCGACAAGGCGACGGGGCTGTGCCGATGACTGCCTTCGACGCCATCGACGACAGCAGTCCATTCCACGTGAAGGACTTGACCTCGGCGATGGAAGCCGTACTGAATGTGCATGTCAGCGATGTCTTTATGCGAGATTGCGTCGAATTAGTCACGCTGACGCGGTCACACCCGGACATCGAATTGGGATGTTCGCCTCGGGCAGCTATCGCCCTGGTCCAAGCATCCCGGGCCCGAGCCTTTATCAATGGTCGAAACTATGCCGTACCCGAGGACTTCCTGGCCTTGGCCGAAGATGTCGTCCTTCACCGGATGCGGCTGACATATGAAGCACTAGCCCAAGGACGCCGTGGCGAAGACGTTCTGGCAGACATCCTCACGGCTCTTGCCTGATGCATGACACGCACCCGGTACTCGGACCACCCGACGAATTGTCGCATGGCGACTTCGAGATGGTCGTTCGTCGTCTTGCCGATGATCTTGCCTTTGGAACAGATGCCTCACGGTTTACTGGAAGCGGCTTGGAATATGCCCAATCGCGGATATACGAACCGGGTGATTCCATTCGCCAGATTGCCTGGCGGCTCACGGCCCGTACCCAGGACACGTATGTCAAGGAATACGAGGCCCTGAAACGAACGGATGTTCACCTCGTCGTTGACACCTCGGCCTCAATGGCCATCTCCTCAACGACCTTATCCAAGCACGACCTCGCGATTTGGATCGCAGCCGCCATCGGCCTCATCGCCCAGAGACGCCTGAGTCCCTGTGCCGTGGTTGGTGCAGGCGAACGAACGACACGGTTCGAACCCAGTCTGCTGCGTTCTGATCTCAGGCAATCCCTGGAACCCCTCCGGCTCGGGAAGCATGCGGAGACAACCAATCTGGGTGAACGGCTTGAAGAGTTGGCAGCACGTGCAAAACGTTCCAGCGTCATTGTCATACTGAGTGATCTGCATGACCTGACCGCGCTCCCTGCCATCCAACATGCCGCCCAACGCCATGACGTCATCGTCTTTGAACTCCATGATCCCGCCGAGCAAGGACAACTGAGGGCCGGCTTCTTCCGAGGCCGCGAGGCCGAGACAGGCAGACATTTCATCGGCCATGGTCGGCTTCGGTGGCACAGCAAGAACGTAGAGCATGAACACGAAGACACCGGCCAGGTCCTGGCAAGATCTGGTGCCAGTTGGCTTCGCCTGGACACAGATAAACCATTCCTGCCCCCCTTGAAGCATTTCCTCGCCAACCGAGCCATGGCGGGAGGTGGACGGGCATGATCCTTCTTGCGTACATCCTCAGCGTGTTCACCATGCTGAGCGTCACGGACGCTGAACCGATGGCTGAAGCCACCCGGGGAATTGCCGGGCGCGTCACGATCGAAGTCGACCAGGGCATGTTGCGAGGCCGACCGGACCTGGACCTGGACTCACCACTGCTCGTCAGGATTGCAGCCGTCCAACCACGACCAGAAGGCGGGTTCCTTTTTGACTTGGAGTTCCTGGGCACGCAACCAGGCGTGTTCGATCTCCGCGATGTCCTGGTGTTTTCCAATGGTGCATCAACGGCCCAACTCGATCCCATTCCGATCCGGATCGTCTCGCACCTGGCAGACCATTCCGCCAGTGATCTGGCGATGACCATACCGCCTGAATCAACCCTTCGAGGTGGCTACGTGACTGTGCTGATTGTGATCGGTGTCGCTTGGATCCTGGTTCCCGTCATCGTGATCACCCGGCGACTGCTTCGTCCACGCCCTGTTCCAATCTCGGCACCACGTGGACCAACCTTGGCAGAGCAGTTGGCGCCACTGGTTGAGGCCGCCGCCGATCGTCAACTCACCATTCCCGAGCAAGCCCGGTTGGAACTTCTGCTCTACTGGTATTGGCAAGCGGCCCTTCAACTTGATGAATCTCGTCCTGAAGCGGTCGCTCGACTCCGCCGACACGATGATGCTGGCCAGTTACTTCGCACGGTGGAATCCTGGTTGCATGACCCGGCCACCACAGCTCCCACCCGGGATGACATCAAGAAACTGCTCCTGCCGTACAGGCAGGTACCCGCGGGAGCTGTTTCATGACGTTCACCTACCCGTCGATTCTGCTCCTGCTGGCTGCTGGTGTGATCCTGATCACATGGGCTTGGCAGCGGCATGGCTTTGGCCTGGCGATGCCCTTCGATCATCGCCAACATCGTCCTCGCCGCTTCCTGCGTTGGGCCCTCTCAACCTTTGATTCAATGCCAGCCATCATCCTGCTGGCCGCCATCTGCATCCTGGCAGGCCCCCAGATCCTTCGGACACCGAATCAGCAAAGGATCCTGACCAACATCCAATTTGCCCTGGACGTATCGGGCAGCATGAATGCCGGCAACCGTTACGAGATGGCCACCGAGGCCATCCACCAATTCGTCGATGCCCGCGAGGGTGATGCCTTCGGACTGACACTCTTTGGCTCCCATGCAATTCGTTGGGTACCGCTGACCAAAGATCTTGATGCGATTCGGAACGCCCTGCCCTTTGCCAACCCACGCTTCCAACCAAGTCACATGGGCGGCACGCGCATTGGTAACGCCCTGGAATTCTGCCTGTCGAACATGTTGGTCGAAGCCTCCGAGGGAGATCGCATGATCATCCTGGTCTCTGACGGCATGAGCAGCGATCTCAATGATCCAGGCGCAGTGTTAGCCATCACAGATGACCTTGAAGAAGCCAACATCACGATGTACCACGTGCATGTCGGTACGTCAGGTGTGCCCGCAAGAGTCCAGGAGATTGCTCGGGAAACCGGTGGCGAAGCCTTCGTGGCCACGGACCAGAAGAGCTTGGATCGCGTGTTTCGCCATATCGATCGCCTGAAGCCAGATCAGTTCAAACGCGGCGGGACCGTTCCGATGGATTTCTTCCTGCCCTTCGCCCTGGCTGGCTTGGCCGCGCTCACCCTGCATGTGATCGGACTCTTCGGACTGAGGTACACGCCATGGTGATCTCTCCGATGCTGGCACTCTTGATTGCAATCGTGGTAGCGGCACTCGTCGCCGTGGCGCAATGGTTGCACAGTCGACGAATCAGCCGTGTCTCAACTTTGGCCTTCGGTCCCGGAGGCCGACCCGCAGCCTGGACTGCCGCGACCACGCCGCTGATTGTCATTGCCGCCGGGTGTGTCACGTGGGGACTGATCATGCTCGCCGTGATTGACCCTCGAATACGGACCGATGAAACTGTTCGCGAGGCTTCCAAGCACCTGCTCATTGCCTTTGACGCATCGCCTTCGATGTATCTGGAAGATGCTGGGCCGGATATTGAAAAGATCTCGCGTGCCTCGTGGGCTGGACAAGTTATGCAAGGTGTCCTGGATCGACTGGACCCGGCGACCACACGCATCTCCCTGGTCGCCTTCTATACCGATGCCTATCCCATCTTCCGAGAGACCTTCGACAAGGAAGTGATCCGGAATGCCTTGGATGGGCTTCCGCTCTACTCCGCCTTCAAACCCGGCCCCA
>JAYZAT010000021.1:0-11320 GCA_036339555.1 Planctomycetota bacterium | reverse complement strand
GCCCCCGGGCCCCCGCCCCGCCGCCCCCCCCGCCGGGCCCCCGGGCGCCCGAGGGTTGAATCGAGGGTGTGGATGTGGGATACTGATTGGCTTGAAATTTCCCGGTGGCAATGAGGCCATTGGGGTGGAGATAGGTTCGTGCCAAATACGCTTGCCAGGAAAAAACAGATTCGCCAAGACGAGGGCCGTCGGGCTCGCAACCGTTGGCGGAAGCGGATCATTAAGGATCACGTGGATACGTTCTTGGCAGCAGTGCAGTCGGAGGATGTAAAGGCCGCAGAGGCCGCGTTCAAGGATTGCCAAAAGCAGTACGACCGAATCTCTACGACAAGCGCGATTCACCGGAACAAAGCGGCTCGTTCAAAGAGCCGACTGTCTCGGCGGCTGAGGGACCTTCAACAGAAGGTGGCTGGCTAGGGGGACATCGGGGTTTTGTTTCGACATCCAGATTATTTCCCCCTTGGCGCCAAACCTCCTCCCCGGCGCTGGGGGGGGAAGCTCTACGGCTGATCCTGAGCGGCGGGACGTTTCTCTCTCTATCCCCTCTCCCCGCCATTCACAGCCAACTTGACGGAGTCGATTCCTCAATCGGCTCCGTTTTTTATTGAGGGGAGGTCGCCTGACTCCTGAGATGGAATCGATGCGATAATCGGGGCAGGCTGGATTCCATGAGTCGTCAATCATCATCACGACTGCATCCACCGCTGGGACCCCCGGCACGGGGTCGCGGTGAATCGTACTGGGATGAATCGCACCGTCCCTGGGTGATCCTGCTGGTCTTGTTGCCGCTGATCATCGCGTGCGAAATCGGGTTGGCGACCTGGCCGGAGACGGTACCGGCGGTGCAGGTGACGGCCCATCGACGACTGCTGGACGTGTTTAGTTCCTTGGCCTTGCCGCCGCCAGTGCTATTGGCGTTCGGGGGGATCGTGACGGTGGTGGTCTTGCTGGTGTGGCAGTCCTTTTCGCGGGCACCGTGGAGAGCCAGGCCCCAGACAGTGGGATGGATGTACATCGAGGGCGTGGCGATGGCCTTGCCTTTGTTCGTGAGGAGTCGGTTACTGCTGGCGACGCCACTGGCGGCCGGGACGGAGTTGCTGGAAACGCTGCCATGGGTTCAGCGGGTGGTGTTGAGCATCGCGGCGGGCTTGTACGAGGAACTGCTGTTTCGCATGGCGTTGATTGCGTTGATCCACGCGATTCTGGTGGACATCGCGGGCCTGAAACATGCGGTGGGTTTGGCGATTGCGGTCTTGGTGTCTGCGGCAGCCTTCACCTGGTATCACGATCCGGGTGCGATGAGCTCGGTGGGCATCGTGTTTACGGCCTTAGCGGGCGTATACCTGGGCTTTGTCTACGTGGCGAGAGGTTTCGGCATCGTCGTGATCGCGCACGTGGTCTATGACGTGATCGTCATGCTGCGGACTTGAAACAGGAAGTATCTGGATCAGGCGTTGACGGCTTCGCCCACCTGGATCGAACTGCCCGCCGCCACTGAGGCATACATGGCTTCCAGCACGCGTTGGACCTCACGACCGTGTTCGGCGGATGGGGTCGGTGTTGTGGACGTCGTGCAATTGGATGCGAAGTTCTCGTGTTGGCGACGGAAGGCGGTCCCCCACCCCTCGTCTTCGGGGATGGTGTGTTTGACATCCACCAGTTCGCCATCCATCTCGGTACCGATCAGGATGTGATCACCCCAGATATCAAAATGCATGGCCCCCTGCTCACCGAAGATCGTCACGCCGTCGGGCAAAGTGCCATCCGGAAGGTGGGAAGCCCACGCCATTTCAAGCGAGATGGACATGCCATTGGCACAACGCAGTTGGACCGAGGCCCCGTCTTCCACGTCGAAGGTGCCCTTGGGATTGGGTGGACCGGCCCACATGTTCGTGAAGCGGTACTCGTAGAGCGGTGATCCAAAGATGCTGGTTGCCACCGCGTTAGCGGACACGATTTCAGGGCGACCGGTCATGTGCATGACCAGGTCAACCAGGTGCGGACCCAGATCGATCATCACGCCCCCACCGGACTGCTCGCGGGTTGTGAACCAACGTCCCAATCCGGGGATGCCACGACGTCGGTACATGGCGGCCCGAACGTGGTAGATGCGGCCGAGTCGACCCGACTCGATGAACCGCATGGCGGCCTGGACCGTGGCGGCGAACCGACAGACGAAGCCGACTTGGAGCAAGCGACCGGCGGCTTCGCGGGCGGCGATGACCTCTTCGCATTCCTGCACGGTCATGGCCATGGGTTTCTCAAGGAGGACGTGCTTGCCGGCGGCCAGGGCTCGGCAGGCCATGGGGGCATGCAGGCAGTTGGGCAACGCGACCACGATGGTGTCGAGGTCATCGCGAGCCAGCATCTTGTCCACATCGGTCATGACCTCGGCGCCCCAGGGCTTGGCCGCTTCCGCAGCCCGGTCCTGGTCCAGGTCACAGAGGACCCGGGCGGTGTGACCCGCGTCGCTGGCTGCCTGGGCATGGACCTGCCCGATGCCTCCGGAACCGATGATGCCCAATTGGATGGTCATGGCCGTCCTCCCTTGGAAGTCCCCCACCTTAGCAGGCCCTCGGAGGTGTAGCATGCCGCACCGAGGCGAACGGTGAGTGAACGGATCATCATCATCGGTGGAGGCATCATCGGGCTGCTCAGCGGCCGCGAGTTGCTGCGACGAGGACGCGAGGTCACCCTCCTGGAGGGGGGCAATCTCCGCGGCTCGGCATCTACTGGCAATGCCGGGGTCATCTCGCCAGGACACCCCCCCATCCCCACACCCGAGGTCGCGCGGAAAGCATTGAAGATGCTGCTGGATCGGCGCAGTCCTCTTTATATCCCGCCGCGTCCGAGCATGTCCTTGCTGCGTTGGTTGCTGGACTTCCGGCGTGCCTGTCGACCTGCCCACTTCGAGATGGTCAGTGACGTGTTGGATCGGTTCTCCAAGCGCAGCCGCGACCTCTTTGACCCATTGGTCGAGGAATGCCCCAGTGCCTTGGATACCTCCGGGTTCTCGGAGTTGGTTCGGACTCAAGAAGGACAAGTCCACCTGTTGGAAGAACGCGACCGATTGGAGAAGGCCGGCTTTGATGTTGAACTCCAAGCCGGCGATGACCTGCGGTCCGATGATCCTGGTTGGGATCCCACGGTGCGGGCTGCCCTGGTGCATCGCCACGGCATCGTGGCGCGGCCCGACGAATTGATGCTTCACCTGGCCGAGCGATTCGAGGCGGAAGGTGGCGAGCTGCGCACCGGTGCGAGGGTCAAACGACTGCATCGTGCCGCCAGCCGATTCGAGTCGGTGGAGTTGGAATCCGGGGAACGCCTGGAAGCGGTTGGCGTCTTGTTGGCTGCAGGGATTTGGACGACGCAACTGGTCCATGATTTGGGTCTTCGAATTCCGATGCAGGCGGCCAAGGGGTATCACGTCATGTTGAAGATGACGGCCCCTCCGACTCGAGCGGCCCTGTTACAGGAAGCCTGCGTGGTGGTGAACCCGATGGGTGATCATGTGCGTCTGGCGGGAACGTTGGAACTCTCGGGTATCAATGATCGGATGGTGCGGCGTCGACTGGACATGTTGCCTGAAGCGGCCCGAGCCTATCTGCCGGGTATCGAGGATGCTTCGCGGGCTTCGGAATGGAACGGGTTGCGACCGTGCACGGCCGATGGCCTGCCGGCGATTGGCCAGGTTCCGGGCACGGACAATGCCTACGTGGCGACCGGACATGCCATGATGGGCGTGACCTTGGGACCGGGCACGGCTGAACTGGTTGCCGATTGCATGGAAGCCAAGCCGTTGCCGGATTGGGCCCGCCCCATGGACACCGCTCGGTTTGCCTGAAGACGTTGACTGATCAGCGTTGACGAATCAAAGGGCTTCTTGCGTGGTTCGATAGATCACGCCCCGAGCTTCCATTCCGTCGAGCAGGCCTTGCACGATGTCATCTCGATGGGCGACGCGTTCCAGCGAGTAGGCGCCGGGTTGATCGATGATGCCCTGTTCAATCATGCGTGCGCAGATGGTGCAGGGAAAAGCTGTGGTGCGGGCCATGCTGGTCTGGTCGGTCTTCGGGTCGTAGTAGTCGAGCAAATCCCAGGTCAGGCGGGTGGGCACACCATCGAGGTTGCCCTCGCCGGTGACACGCATGACGGTGAGGTCTGCTTCCCCCTGTTCATAGGACCAGGTCTTGAAGAGCTGGTGACAGGTGACGTCACGAGGGACAACCTGGGTGCCATTGACCTCGATGGGTTCTTCATCGAACAAACCGGTTTCGCGCACGGCCAGGGCCAGGTCACGATGACCGGGCCATCGCATGGTGCGCTCGCGCATGTTGGGAACATCGATGGTCTCGGCCAAGCTGCGCAGGCCATCGGTGTTGAAGGCTTCCAAGGTGCCCAGGCCTTCGAACTCCAGGAGTTCCGGCTCGCTCAAGGCGTCCTTGACCACCAGACGACCATCTTCGATGACCCGTGATGGGCGTAAGTATTCCTCGACGACGTCATAGGGACTGAAGCCAGCTTTGTAATTCCAAGGTGGCTTGGGATCGCGGGGAATGCCGCCTACGGCGATGTCGATGGCGCGACAGGGATCGAGTCGATGGGCGGCCAGTCCGGCCAACAGATTGCTCATGCCAGGTGCGACGCCGCAATCGAAAACGGCGACTACACCGGCATCGATGGCGCGTTGATCATGTTTCCAACCATCCTCGGGCATGAAGGAGATGTCACAGAAGGGCTTGCCCAGGTCGATGATGGCCCCCAGGGTTGCGTAGCCAAAGCGACTGGGCAGGGCTCCGAGCACCATGTCGTAATCGGCGGCGATGCCTGTCACGATGTCGGTGCTGCTGCAATCTGCTTCGATGGTTCGGACGGTGCCATTGGTGCGTTGCGAGACGCGGGCCAGCCGTTCCGATGACACATCGATGATGGCAACCTCGCGACCTTCGTCGGTGGCGAGGTCCTCGGCCATGACGCTGCCAACCATGCCGGCACCCAGGATGATCATCGATTGCATGTCATGCTCCTTGCCCTGTCACTTCCTCCCGCTTCCAACCTTCTCCTGAGTAGGGTGAAGGTTCCAAGTGTGCGTGGAGCGAGTGAGAGAGTGTGGGGGGGACAGTATGACGACCTAGAGCTCTGGCGCAAAGAGGCGAACGAGTGTTTCCCAGCCCCGGCGGCCCTTGCCCGCATGACGGGGCCCTTCCTGGCAAGGATCCATGAGTCGACTGTTCCAGTCGGCGATCGCCTGGATTTTTTCCTTGTCGTACAGCGCCAACATGACCTCGAAATTCAGGAACAGGCTTCGACGGTCCGTGTTCATCGAACCGACCAAGGCCCAGGACTCGTCGGCGATGATGGTCTTGGAATGGAACATGCCGCCTGTGTAGCGAATGATGCGACCGCCCCACTCCGCAACCTCTCGGGCGGCCGGACCGCGAGCAATATCAGCGAGTTTCTGGTTGGAAACATCGGGCAGGATGATGCGGAGATCCACACCCCGTCGAGCCGCCAAGGCCAGGGCGTGCGTGATGGAATCATCGGGCACGAAGTAGGGCGTGGTCACCCAGAGTCTTTCCCTGGCTTCGTAGATCGCGGTGACGACTGCGTTGTAGAGCACGTCGCCGGGCACATCGACGCCAGAGGGAATGACCTGGGCCAGAGTGTCGCCTGCGTTGACAATCAGTGGTTCGGGTTGCTCGGGGGGGAATTTGCCGCTGGCAAAGTGCCAGTCACTTCGAAAGATGTCGAAGTAGGTTCGCACGCCCGGGCCCTGCAAGTGGTAGTTGATATCCAGCCAGCGATCCTTGAATTCGGTGGGACCGATGTACTCCTCACCGATGTTGCTACCCCCGGCAATGACATGCGTTCGATCGAACAAGGCGATCTTGCGGTGGTTCCGGGTATCACCCGAACCCTGGCGTGGCGAATGGATCAACGGAATGAACCACGCCACCTCCCCACCGGCTTCCACCAGGGGGGCCATGAACTTCTTTCTGGTGGAATGAGAACCGAGCGAATCGATCAGGACCCGTACCTGCACGCCTTGTCGAGCTTTCTCGACCAGGAGATCACGCAGGCGTCTACCGGTGTCATCCATATGGAAGACATAGGTCTCGATCTCGATGCTCTTGGTCGCGGTCGTGACCAGGTGAACCCATCGATTCCAGGTGGAGATGCCATCGGGCAGCAAGTCCACGGAATTGCCCCCGGCCATACGTGGCATGCCCATGCCTTCCAGCAGTTGCTTCAGGGAAAGGCCCACCCCATGAACTGCAGCTGGATCCGACTCGAACTTGGAGAGGTCCAGCCGACCCTTGGCTTGGATGGTCTTGTCGACTCGGCGAATCCCCATCAGGAGGTAGAGGGGCAGCCCGATGTACGGTGCAAGAATTATGAGAATGACCCACATGAAGGTGTGGGTCCGTCGGCGTGGGTCTCGTATTAATAAAAGAAGGCCAAACCCCCCGAGGAGGCCTCCAAGCACGATCAGGAGATGAAGCCAAAGCAGGTCAAGCATGGTCTATTGGGGGCTTAACAGCCTTTCTGGCCATTCCGAGACCTTTCAGCAGATCTCCGAGTTTTTGTGCTTATCGGCACACAGGCCCTCCTGGGCCTCATAGTCGGTCATGGAGGGTTACTTGGCGTTCCCTCCTGTGGATCCCCTTGGATCCAGGAGCCCTGTTGGACCGAATTCTATTGATGTCAGCCACGTTGCGATTTATGCGAAAGTCAATGCTACTACCGGCATTATCCCTTATGGCTCGACCCTGGGCGTGCAGGGTACAGGCCTATCAGCCGGTAGATCGTGTCTTTCACCAGGCTTGACAGTCGGTCCGGGAGGTTTTCCACCAGGTCACTCCGCATCTTGCGGGCTGACCAATGTCTTGACGCCCCTGCCATGAGCGCGGAGGCGCCCTCAACCTACTGGCCTTGCTCTGACCAGGACATGTCGGAAAAGGCCTCTTCGAGGAGCTACGGTCGTGCCTTCCCAACCTAGCCGTGCCAACATCGTGCTCGATCTGTTCGAGCAGTACTACCACCGGGTCTATTGCTTCTCCCGGCGATCGCTTCCGGCGGATGCCGCCGAGGACATCGCCCAAGAAGTCTTCACACGCCTCTTGAAGCTGGAGCGACTCCCAGAACTGACGGTCAACGTCTCCTATCTGATCAAGATCGCCGACAACCTCATCAAGCGACGCTACAACAAGAACCAGCGGTTCAACCGGTTCCTGGAGTGCGCTGAGGAACTGGCCCCGGCCACGGCTGGACGTCGAGTACCAGTCGTCGAGGTCGATCGGGACGAGCTGGATCGCCACCTCGCCCATCTGAGTCCCAGCGAAGCGGATGCGGTTCGGCTGGTGGTCTGCGAAGGCCTCAGCTACCAGGAAGCCGCCGCCTCCATGGGCGTTCCCATTTCAACAGTCAACAACTGGAAGTACCGCGGTCTCCAGAAGCTCAAGGAAAAATATACGGATACTTCCGGCGACCAGCCCCGCCTGGCAGCCTCCTGAACTCGGTGATCGAAGTCCTCTATTGGACTTTTGAGGTTCCGGAATCCGGACAGGGAATAGGTCGCAGATCCCTTCCCCTTCTCCTCCCTTTTGTAGCGACCGATCAGCGGGGCAACCCGCTGAACCCCCCCTACCCCCCTCCTGACATCGGAACCAAAACCACCGACCGGGCCCCCTTGGGCCCGGTCGGCTTTGTTGAACATCCAAGGGCTGTAAGCAGCTTCAGAACCTGCTGAAAACAAGGCTTTTAAGGCCCCAACAAGGCCCCTAGAGGCCATGTGGTAGCGAAAACAGCATCCGTTTTGTCGACTCCCGCGAATCCTCGGCTAGACTCGGGGGTGTACGGGGGGCCGTACATTTCAACCGGGGCGTAACTAACGTCACCGGGACTACAAGAGAAGAGTTGAGAGGAGCCTTTACGATGCAATCTGCACCGACTTGCGTGGCCATCCTTGGCCTCGCCTCCGTCGCATTTGGCGGCAGCAATACCCTACTGGACCAGATCGGACCCGATGATGGATCCGAGATGGGAACAAACACCCTCGCAAGCCAGATCTTCGAGGCTTCTTTTTCGGTCTATGACATCGCGGCCGTCGACGATTTCGAGACCACCCAGGGAGCAGTAGTTGCTTCCGTCGCTGCAGTGGTTAGCGGCTGGAACGGCTACGTGGACTTCACCGCTGTCCAGGGTGCCCGAGTATCGTTCTGGGACAGCATCGCTGCAGCCGGCGCAAGCCTGGATGGCAACGTGTGCTTTGCTGACTACACCAGTGGCAGCCTTGAACTTGACCCCAATTGGGCTGGCACGGGGGCATTGGTCCAGGCCACGCTCGCATCCGGAGACTGTACCCTGGGAATAGGCACCCAATTCGTTGCCTTCATCCCAGTCAATGAGTTCGGAAGCAACGGCCAGACCGGCATCGTCGCCTCCAACCTGGGCAACTTCCAATGTTGGCAGGCGAATCCCAATGGTGGCTTCGGCTTTGGTCCCTTCCAGGAGACCGGCAACAACTTGGCCTATCGCGTGCTCAGTGGCAGCGGTGATCCCTGTGATGATCCCCTGACAACCCCCTGCCCCGCCGACGTCAGTGGTCCGGCCGGTGTCCCCGATGGCGAAGTTAGTGTCGACGACCTCTTGACGGTCATTGGCACCTACCAGCAAGTCGGCGACGGCACCTTCCGCCCACAGGGCGACTGTTACCCGCTGCCGAACGGCAACTGCGCGGTCAACGTGGATGACGTCCTTGAAGTCATCAATACGTACGGCGCCATCTGCCAGGATATCGGGGCTTGCTGCTTGAGCAATGGCGTTTGCACCGACGGCCTCCCCGAAAACGACTGCGTCGATACTGGTGGCAGTTGGCTGGGTGCCGACAGTACCTGTGATGATTGCACCAGCGGCGCCTGCTGCCTGGGTGATGGCAACTGCTCGAACCTGATTGCACAAAGCTGCTTCGATCAAGGTGGTAACTACCTTGGTGACGACACAGACTGTGGTAGTTGCCCCGCCCTGCCTGCAAACAATGATTGCAGTGGCGCCACTGATGTTGGAGCCGGCGGTTCGGTTGCCGTTGACAACTCATCCGCGACAACCTCGGGTGATGTCATCGATCCTTGTGGCGAAGCTCAGGCCCGCCAGATCTACCAGGACCTTTGGTACAGCATTACCGCCACTGAAAATGGCACGCTCGTTGTGAGCACCTGTGATGCCACCACCCTGGATACCGTGGTTGCTATCTACGACAGCTGTGACAATCCAGCCCTTGCGTGCAATGACGACGGTCCCGACTGTGCCAACTTCACCTCCCTGCTGGAGTATCCCGATGTATCCTCGGGCGAAACGTACTTCGTACGCATCGGCTCCTATGCCTGGGGCGAAACGGCATCCTTCCAAGCACTCATCGAAGTGGCTCCCCTGGTCGCAGGTGCGTGCTGCGTCGGAAACACCGATTGCTTCGACCTGTTCCCTGCTGAATGCGAGGACTTTGGCGGCGTCTACCAAGGTGCTGACACCGACTGCGCGACCACCAGCTGTGGCTGGGAAGGTTGTCAGAGCAGTGATACACCCGAGGGTGTTCCCTGCCAGGAAGACACCGATGCAGCCGGTGCCAATGCTGACCCCAACGGTGGCCTGAACGTGGATCCGCCGGTCTATGGCAACATCGACGTGAATGAGACCATCTGTGGTTCGGCTTCGACGTTTACCTGCCAGGGTTGTGGTACGGATGGCGCTGATGCCACCTACCGTGACACCGACTGGTACGTCTTCGCGAATGCCGATGGTGGAAGCTACACCGTCACCTGTGGCGGTGAAGGGCCACTGCTCTTCGGTATTGTCGATCTGAATGCTGGTGCCTTCGTGGTCGCTGGAACCACTGATGCCTTCGCTGAAGCTTCCGTGGAAGCTACCCTGCCCGCAGGTAACAACTACTGCGTCTGGGTTGGCCACGACTTCAACGCGGCATTCGACACGCCCTGCGGCACGAATCAGGATGAGTACTCGGTCCGGCTTGAAGGCGAAGCTGCCCCTGCAGCTGCCTGCTGCGTCGGTACTGAGTGCGTCGGCGATGAATCACCGGCCGATTGTGCGAGCCTCGGTGGCACGTACGTCGCTGGCGAATCATGTGCCACGTACCAATGCCCCGCAGCCTATGAGCCATGCCAGACCGGTGTTGTTCAGGAACCTCTCATGCCCGAAGACACGTGGACAGCGGGTACCAGTGATTCCACGGCTGGCTACATTCGGTATGAGGACATCCCCTCAACCACCATCTCATCAGTCCGCGTGTATGGCCTGACGTTGTTCTACGACGGCGGTTGGGGAACCTGCACCAACACGGACATGATCTTCGACGTGGGCGTCTACGAAGCAGATGCGAACTCTGGCTTCCCAACAAACGTGGTCGAAGACGTCGACGTACTTTCGGATCAGACGGCCATGGACTTGGTCTATGCTGGGGCCTACACGCTCAAGCGATTCGACTTGGAAATCGCCAGTGCAGCCGGTGACCTGCTGAAGGTCAACTCCGTGTCAAATGACTGTTGGTTCCTATGGATGTCATCCTCGGCAGCTGATAATGGTTCCAGCGTCCTGTCTAACAATGGCGCCTTTGAAATCAGCACCTTTGACCTCAACTACTGCATCACCCCGTGATGCATGAGGTTTGATTAGTTTGAAACACCGCCCCCCGGTCTTCGACCGGGGGGCGGTTTCTTTTGGACTCAACACGCTCGCTGCGTACGGAAGTCCGACCCAGCTATTGCTGCTGTTGCTGCTGCTGTTGGGACGCCGCATCACTTTCAGGCAGGTCCGTTCGAGAACGACGATCCGGCGCCTCGGCATACACCGGAAGATCCACGAACATCTCATCGACTCTGCGACGGAGCTCGGGTCGCTTCCCTGGCGAGGTCAAGACTTCTACCTCCAGAGATTCTGAGGCACCGCCTTGGTAGATGCCCCGGTTGGGTGGAACATCCCGGTAGGAACGGCCATACCCGACGGTCACGTAGGACTCCTCCGGAACCAAGCCATGGGTCGGGTCATAGGGTTGCCAACCATGGGTTGGCGACCAGTACTCAATCCAGGCATGGCTTTGGGAAGGCGTTTCCTCTTCTCGCTCGACGTGCAGGTAACCGCTGACGTACCGAGCTGGAATGCCGGTCATGCGAAGGAGCCCAAGGGCCGCGTGTGCGAAATCCTGGCAAACGCCACACCCACCGGCCAACAACGCATCGGTCGTTGAATGGGCATCGGTGACGTGGGGTCGATACTCGAAGCGCTCCGGCAATCCCTTGCCGACGATCTC
>JAYZAT010000020.1:0-7895 GCA_036339555.1 Planctomycetota bacterium | reverse complement strand
TATAGGATTGCCCTGCCGCAAGCCAATGCATAGTCAGACCAGTAAATTTCTTCTTCTCGATGGAGCTACAGGCACCGAGCTTGACCGGCGTGGGGTGGACGTGAGCCTTCCTCTCTGGTCTGCGCGAGCGATGCTCGAAGCCCCAGATGTGCTTCTTGACGTGCATCGTTCCTATCTCGATGCAGGCGCGGGCGCGATCTGTACCAACACCTTTCGTACACACGAGCGATCACTGGCCAAGGCAGGTCTTGTCGGTCATGCCGAGCGATTGACTCGCGCGGCGGTTGCGATTGCATGTGCCGCTCGAGATGAGTTGAACCAGGATGCACTCGTCCTGGGAAGTGTTGCGCCCCTGGAGGACTGCTACAGCCCGGAACGGGCTCCCGATGCCGAGACATGCCTCGGGGAACATGGACAACTCATCGGTCATCTCGTCGATGCGGGCGTGGACCTGGTCTTGATAGAGACCATGTGTTCCGCTCACGAAGCCCTTGCCGCGGCGGAGGCGGCGGATGAAGTGGCGCCTGGGAACTGGGCAATCAGTTTCTGCCTGGCTCCCGGCGAGCCGGGCGTGCTGCTTGATGGCACACTCCTGGCCGACCTGCTCCCGCAACTTGGTCGGGCTCGCTTCATAGGCATCAACTGCGTTGCCGCACCGTCGATGACGGGACAGGTTCAACATCTCAATGGCCTGCTTCATGGGGATGTGCCCATCGCCGCCTATGGCAACGTCGGTCATCCCGATGATGAACGTGGCTGGGTCAATACCGATGCCATTGATCCTGATCGATATGCAGAACATGCGATGGAGTGGATCGAGGCAGGCGCGAGCATCACAGGCGGTTGCTGCGGTACGACACCTGAGACAACAAGGGCGATGAGCGACCAGGCGACTTGAAATGCCTGGAACACTGCAGAAAGACGACCTTGTCAGTACGCAATGATCCTGTCGATGGGGATTCTGGCCTTGAAGATGATTCCATCTTTCGTTGGTTCAAGCAGGACATCGCCTTCAAATTCGTAGGGAATCGAAGACCTCAGGATCATCGTTCCGAATCCCCCCTCGAGTTCTTCAGGGACTTCCCCCGCATGCTGTTCCTGCCAGGACAACTCAAGTTGATCATTCACCACGGTCCAGTCGACTTTGAGGCACCCCTGCTCATGCTTCAATCCGTCGTGCTTGGAGGCATTCGTTGCAAGCTCGTTGAAAACCATGACAAATTTTACGGCGGCGGAGGGTTTCACATTCACGGTTGGTCCACTGAGTGTGACAGCCTCGCCTCTCTCCAGCACGAATGGGTCGATGCAGGTCTGGATCAATTGCCTCAGCTCCAGTTTCTTCCCACCTTCCCTGCTCAGGAGTTCGTGGATCCTCGAAAATCCCATGATACGATTGGACAGGTCCAGGAGAATGATCCTGTCGGTTGATGCGTGCTTTGCCGCCTCTCGGCAAAGGGCTACGATCGTGGCAAGCATGTTCTTGACCCTGTGGTCCAGTTCCCTGTGCAGCAGTCGCTCCTGATTCGCCGCTTCATCAAGATCTTTCTGCTGCTGCTTGACCTCGGTGAGGTCGCGGATTGTTGCTGTGAAGAATTGAGAACCATCGTTCTCAAAGGGAATGATCGTAAGTTCAATTGGGAAAGTGTGCTCGTCTGCATGTTGGGCGGTAATCTCAGTGGGTTGGTTCAGAATCTGTCCGACGCCTTCAGTTCTGAATCTCTCCAGGCCTGCTTCGTGTGCTTCTCGGTACTCAGGTGGAATGATGAGATCGGAAATACGTCGACCAATTACTTCTGCACGTGAATAGCCGAACATGTCAATGGCACTGTTGTTGAAGGAAACAACTCGCCCTTCGAGGTTGATCGTGATCATTGCATCGAATGCACTGTCGACGATGGCTCTGTGATTCTTGGAGACCAACATCTCCCTGTTGAGGATCTCCCTGGCTTCAAGCAGGGAGGTGTCACGTGCCTGGACAGCAAAAAGCAGATCGGCAATGAGTTCGTGGGGCGCAAAATCGGTCAACTGGATTCCGGCATTCCAGAGATCACCGGGTTCCGTGACAAGGGGCGTGGCAACAAGCAGGGCAGTGTCACCGCCTGGCGAGATGAAGAAGGTGGCGCGAAGGGTCAGGTCCGTATCCAGGCTGCGAACTATGACGAGTTTCTCAGCGATCGAGGCGATGTTCTCGAACGAGTTGATCTGTCGATCAGGTCGCGTGAGTTCCAGGTGCTGTTTGAGCTCGTCCCCGACCTTCATTGAGGGGCAGATGCGCTTGAAACTCCGTCCGATGTCAGTGATGCGCAGCTTCCGGTCGACAAGCACTCGCCAAGGGAGAGGCCCATCGAGATCAATCCTGCTGCTGCCCGAGATCTTGTCACTCCCAGCTGACATGGAAGATGGACTCGTTTGCAGAGTCACTCTTGGCGGCGGTCTGTTCAACCGTGACACTCTGGTTGAATCTCTTGCCGAGTCCCTTGAGCAGTCCCACGACGAGGGGATCCAGCCCCTCACGTTCCGAACGATAATGCAGATCCAGGCTGTTGCTCGTCATGTTCGAGCAGTCGAACTGGGGCGGTTTCAGTCCCGGGTACATCGTTCCAACCCTCGTGTGGAGGATATCCAGGTTCTGGAGAAACTCGGGGAGTGTCGAGCCGGCTGAATCCAGCATGTGTCCATACCCTTCTTCTGCCGTGAAGAGGGTCCAGTATTCACCAAAGGCTTCAAGTACCTGCTCAGCGGAAAGTTCAAGTACTTCCGATGCAGCTGCGACAAGCGAATAGGTGACAGCGTCATCATTCTGCTCCATGCGGATGAAGGCTGTTTCCTCTGCGCCTGACTTGGCGAGGATCTCCTCCCAAGCAGCCTGGCTGAACTGAGAAGTGACCAGGTCCCGGATTGCGACATTGATGAGGCCGTACATTGTGGATGACTATATGCGAATCAAGTACCGAGCGAGCGATAGACCAAGGGAGCGTGCGGAGTGATCCTCACAGGTCAACTGGGGCCGGTTCCACGCTGACATGTACTAAGTTCAACCCTGGTGAGCGGTTCGACGTGCCAGTACGAGTCGCGCTGCTGCCCATGCAGCGACGAGGTACAGCGGCACCTCGATCCACATCCATGCTGGAGCAGGCAGGGTCGAGAGGTTGTACAGGCCCGCGAGCATGCTGAGGACCCCGATGACCATTGCAACCAGCATTGGATTATTCCTGCTGATGAGTGCGGCGATCCAGCCACCGAAGAATGCCTGCCCGAGGTGTGCAAGCATGACGATCAGGAATGCGGTTGCAGGAAGCGTCTCGATGTAGGCTGCCAGGCCCTCCCTGTCATTCCAACCGACACCCTCGGGCATCGGGTAGAGCACCATGCTCAACATGACGATGAGCATGTTGAAAACCATGCCTGCAACGAGGCCGACGAGTACTGCGCAGATGTTACGAAACATGGTTCCAGCCTTTCTTTTCATTCAACAGTCGAAGGTGTTGCAGCAGTTGACAGGTTTCTAAATGATCGATTGATGGAGAGGATGAAGAACAGCAGGGCTGGTCCATACAGGGCCCACAGCCACCATTTCCATGGGGCTGGCAGGAAGAGTACCAGTGCAACAAAGGACAGGACGAATATCCAGCATGCAATGGAGGCCTTGACCATCAGCTTGCGTTGTGGGCCGGGAGGCGAATGGCGGATGGACATCCATGTCCCGAAGGCACCACCTGCAACACCGACCCCACTGCCGACGATTGCACCAATCAATCCAGTATCAAGCATTAACTGCCTCCCATGAAAGAGGTGCCCATACAGAGAGTATGCAGCATGAACAAGGGTATCCAAGCACCAGATTCATGTACGAGTATACGGCCTGCACATCACACGGAGAGACTGGATCGCGGTACGATGTCCAGCCGGAAGGAGATTGCAATGAACCAGAAATACGCATTGTGTAGCGCAGTACTGCTTGTCGCCGCATTGACCGGCTGCAAGAACACGGCCCAGTCGTCAGGCGATGTCGCCAGTGGGGCTGTTCATGGAACCGGCCAGATCATCCAGGGCGCCGGAGAGGGAGCTGGGTCGATCGTCACTGGTGTCGGCGAAGGCGTCAGCCACGTCGGCCAAGGTGTTGGCAAGGATCTCGATGGGGACAAGTCGGAAGACTGAGTTTCCTGTCCTAGTTGACAGTGAGATCGCTTCTGACTGCAGGAGCAGGAGATGTACGTATGACCTCAGAACTCGAAAGTTTGAAAGAGTTGTTTTTTCGATATGAAGATGCGCTCCTCGAGAAGTCCGTGCTTGTTGGTGTTGCACCATCATCCATGGCAGGTGCTCAGCTTTCCCCGGAGTTCTATGACGACGATGGAGAGCAGCATATAAAGGTGACTGTGCTCTTGGAGCTTACGGGGGATGATTCAATTGATGATGACACCTCTGAACGGGTTGCCGACACGACCTCGGACTGGCTGAGGGACAAGGGGATCAATCAAGAACTTGAGGCACTTGGATTTGAGCCTGATGTCATGGATTGGTTTTCCGTCGAGGTGACACACGTCTGAAGGATCTCGATGGGGACAAGTCGGAAGACTGAGTTCCTCAACAGGCTGTTCCACGAATCATGCAGCACCACTGTGAAAGCAGTGGTGTTGTTTCTTTGGTGATGTGGGGGAGTAGAATGAGCAGATGAGTCAGGCAAGGAAACCCGGACGAAGACCAACAGCAACTGCGATCATTGTCGGCACACTGTGCTTCCTCCTGTCTCTAGGAATTGTTGCAGGGATCGGCTTCCTTGTGTTCCTGTGGTTGAAACAGGTGAGCCCGACCCTGGGCGTCGTGTTGACCTGGGCGGGACCACTTCCGCTGGTCATTGTTGTCCTGTGGCTGACCCTGTTCCTGATGAACCTGTTCGAGAAGACGACGGGAATATCGCTGCGAACAAGGTCTTCCAGGAAAAGCGGGTGAAGAGGTTCGATGTTCTGCCTGAGGCGATGGAGACTGCCCGGCGGCGCATCACTGATCTCGCCAAAGAACAGCCGCGACCTCGTGCGAGGTCGCGGCTGTATAAGAAACTTCACTGCGCATCAACGTCGGGTAGAGTTGGGTGGCAGTATGATTGTGCCCCACGAAGAAATCCCACTGCTTGATGGCGTGCCGCCAAGCGAGTTCGGACCACTTGCAGGGGGGATCGGATTCGCCATTCCGCTGCATCCTGCCGCAATGTCTGGGCAGTCGACCCACCAGCACGATGCTGTACCTGACGATTCTCCATCAACGCATTCACAGAAGCTGGTGTTGTCATGACCGGTGTACCAGTCATCCCACTCGATGAGGATGTTGAGCGAGTCGCCCCCGTCTCTGCCACAAAGGACAGTGCCACACTGACCGGCAACGATGCCAGTCCCGCCTTGGGGGTTGTCGACGAGCGCATGCACACGATCACCGGCGCTGTATTCGGCATCGCACGCACAGTCGACGGGCGTGCCGCCGAAGGCGACGATGTCGGGGCAGTCGACCCACCAGCACGATGCTGTACCTGACGACTCTCCATCAGGGCATTCACAGAAGCTGGTGTTGTCATGACCGGCGTACCAGTCATCCCACTCGATAAGGATGTTGAGCGAGTCGCCCCCGTCTCTGCCACAAATGACAGTGCCACCCTGACTGGCAACGATGCCATTGCCGCCCTGGGGGTTGTCAACGAGCGCCTGCACACGATCACCGACGTTGAATTCGGAATCGCACGCACAGTCGACACCGCCGTCGCCTTCACATGGGCCCCAGGCACTGATCACCGCCAGGAGATCTATGACGTTGACGGCACAGTCGCCGTTGATGTCACCAGAGGGACGCGGTGGTCCCGAATCTCCCCATGCAGCAATGACTGCAAGAAGATCCAACACGTTGACAAGACCGTCACCGGTGATGTCTTCGGGGCATGGCCCCAGGTCACCGTCACAACTGCACATGTCGGGATCGCATGGAACAGCATCGCCCATGTAGACCCCGCCACTGTCGTCACACTCTTCTTCTGTTACCACGGAGCAGGCACCGTCGAGGCAGCATGCACCAGTGGCAGCGGGTACGCATCCTGCCGCAATGTCGGGGCAGTCGACCCACCAGCACGATGCTGTACCTGACGAATCTCCATCAACGCATTCACAGAAGCTGGTGTTGTCATGACCGGCGTACCAGTCATCCCACTCGATGAGGATGTTGAGCGAGTCGCCCCCGTCTCTGCCACAAATGACAGTGCCACACTGACCGGCAACGATGCCAGTCCCGCCCTGGGGGTTGTCGACGAGCGCATGCACACGATCACCGGCGTTGTATTCGTCATCGCACGCACAGTCGACATCAACGACGCAGGATTCCGAGACGACGATGTCGGGGCAGTCGACCCACCAGCACGATGTTGTACCTGACGACTCTCCATCAGGGCATTCACAGAAGCTGGTGTTGTCATGACCGGCGTACCAGTCATCCCACTCGATGAGGATGTTGAGCGAGTCGCCCCCGTCTCTGCCACAGATGACAGTGCCACACTGACCAGCAACGATGCCAGTCCCGCCCTGGGGGTCGTCAACGAGCGCCTGCACACGATCACCGACGTTGAATTCGGCATCGCACGCACAGTCGACACCGCCGTCACCGCCGCATTGAGCGAGTGCTTCCTGGACAGCAGCCCACGCATCGATCATCCCGTAGCCGTAGTCGTTGTCTTTGCCGGCAGGTCCCAGATCACTTGCTGTATCAAAGAGAATCGTGTGGACCTCTGTAGGCGTCAGATCAGGACACGCCTGAATCATGAGCGCCACGACACCAGCGACATGGGGCGTCGCCATCGATGTGCCGTTTGAATCACCATAACCGCCGTCAGACCACGCAGACCGAATTCCCACGCCCGGAGCCGAGATGTCGGGCTTGATGGCGGCGCTCCCATCGCTCGTGCAGTACGTTGGACCGCGGGAAGAAAAGCCTGCAACCGGCCATCCTGCTGTCTCTGCATCGACTGCTGCCACAGCGTGTGTTGTGAAGTCATTGATCGCCCGGTCACCTGGCCGTCGAAGCGTGTTCGAACCCGACCCCTCATTACCGGCGGCGAAGATCACGACCGTACCTCCGGCATGCAGTGCATCCAGATGTGCCCAGAAGGTGTCATCACAGTTGGGATACCCATGACCCGTCAACAGTCCCCAGGAGTTGCCGACAACTGCGGGAACGTCCCAGACCGTCGATGGGTCTCCATCGGGATCGAGCATCCACTCCAGAACCAGAAGGTTCCCGGCGACAGTGTCACCGATGGACCCGGCGTCGAGTCCTCCTCCTGCTATCCAGTGGGCGCCTGGAGCGACGCCGATGCTGTCACCAGGCGAGCCTCCGCAGATCGTGCCCATCGTGTGAGTGCCATGCCAATGGTGATCCCATGGCGTTGTTGATCCGGCGTTGTAGTCAAGCCACGCCCACTCAGGGTTTCCGGCATACTCTGGTCTCAGACCAGCCCACCGGGACTCCAGCGCCTCATGATCACCTTGGACGCCCGTGTCGAGATTCGCCACCAGCACGCCTGTGCCATCGTAGCCGGCAGACCAGCAGTCATCGGCATTGATTGCGAGAAGCCCGGGCTCTACGGCGCCAAGTGGATTGAAGGTGGTATCCGAAGCAGCCTCGATTCCCGTAGGACCGACCAGTTCGATCGGGTAGTTGAAGTAGATGGTCTCGACCCCTGGGATGGCGGCAAGGTCGTCGACCTTCCCGACGATCGTGTCCACTCGAATACAGTTGGAGATCCAGAAGGACTCGTAGGAATCGATCTCACCAGCGGCAGCGATCGCATCCAGTTCCAGCAGAACCGCAGGCTGGGTCCAGTCGGCCTGCGACTGAAGCGCTCGCACGACTTCCTCATG
>JAYZAT010000019.1:0-8697 GCA_036339555.1 Planctomycetota bacterium | reverse complement strand
GAGGCGGCTGAGTAGTTTCATCGCCTCATCCAGTTTGAGCATCCTCGCCGTTCCCAGAGCGCCGAATGCGCGGAAGACCCGGTCTTCCAGGGCACGCCTGTGCTTATCCATCAGGACTTCTCGCGCTGCCTGTTCGTACTGGACGAGGCCTGGAATGATCGTGCCCTCGAACTCCTCCAGGATTTCTTCTTCACTGCGGCCCAAGGTGATCTGGTTACTCACTTGATAGAAGTTTCCGGTGGATTCTGAGCCCTCTCCATAAAAGCCACGCACGGCCAGGTGGAGATCCTTAGCGGCTTGTCGAACTCGACCGATATCGTTGGTCAAGCGAAGTGCGGGTAGATGGAGCATGGCGGAGAGGCGTATGCCGGTGCCCACATTGGTTGGGCAGGCGCTGAGGTAGCCCCATCGTTCACGGTAGGCATAATCGATGTGGGTGCCAATGGCCTCATCCAGGCTGCGGCAGGCCTCGGACGCACTGCTGAGCTGTAGACCTGGGCGAAGGACCTGGATGCGAACATGGTCCTCTTCGTTGACCATGACACTGGCTTGTTCACTCTCTGCGACGGCGACACCACGACGAATCGTGTTTTCAGCGTGTTGTCGTGAAATGAGATGCCGTTCAACAAGCAACTGTCTTTCGTGGCTCGAGGATTGCTCGAGATCTACCCAGATCATGCGTTCATCAAGTGGGACATGCACCAGCAGATGTCGTGTTGTGCGGACGACGTATTCGCATTGTTCTTCGCTGGCGCGATTCACGAAGGGGATGCCGTCGAGATTTCGCGCAATTCGAACGCGGGAACTCAGGACCACGTCACAGTCCGGCGTGTCTCCTCGGCGGGAAATGCCCGGTCGATCACTGCCAGTGGGCGTATCGTGATCGGTCACGCCTTTTCACCTTCGGCGGGCTCCTCGGGAACCTCTTGAGCCAGTTGATTGATGCGGTCCCGAATCTCAGCCGCGCGTTCATATTGCTCTCGACTCAACGCTGTAGCGAGGGCTTGCATCAATTGGCGTTCTTCACGTTGCCGCTTGGACTGATTGTCTTCACGTGGCACACCGCGTCCCACGTGGTGCGTAGCCCCAGCCTGGGCTCGTTCAATCAATCGCCCCAGCGGCTCTTCGAATGTGTCGTAGCAAGCCGGGCACCCAATGAGACTGTGCTGGCGAACCTGGGCAAAGCTGGTATCGCACTGGGGGCAGCGAGGTGCCATCACGGTGGGCTTGCCACCCATGGCAAACTTGGAGAGCAACTTGCTGCCTGGTTGCTGGCCTGGCATAGCAACCCCTGCCTCGCGTGCATGATCAATGCAGAGGTGCACTTCCTTCTTCACACCATGGGCGATGGTCACCTCATGGACAACAGCCGGCTTATCACAGATGTCGCATTTCATGGGCAGCCCAAGCCTCCAACCAAGTCTAGCAGGCTACCTGCCTGGAGCCGACCCAGGAATCACGAGGAAGGCTCAGGATGTTGTTGCCGTTGTGGTTTGTCCTGATTCCAAGGCCCTTCGAATTGCCGCAACCTGTCCAAGCAGTTCATGGATGCGTGAGAGGGGGAGGACGGTAGCGGCATCGCTGGAGGCTGATGGTGGGTCCGGGTGACACTCGATAAAGAGGGCATGGACTCCGGAAGCGGTAGCAGCCCGTGCCAAGAGGTCGGCTCGATCGGGACGGCCACCTGATTGTCCATCACCGGCTCCAGGTAACTGGGTTGAATGGGTGACGTCGAAGCACACGGGACGACCCAACTCCATCAGGTCACCCAGTCCGATGAAGTCATTGACCAGGCGGTGGTAGCCGAAGAAGGTCCCTCGCTCTGTGAGCATCATGTCCTGGCAGCCAGCACCTTCCAACTTTGCTACGACATGTTGCATATCTTGAGGTGATAAGAACTGGCCCTTCTTGACGTTGACAGCACGTCCTGTCTTGGCACAGGCCGTGAGCAGGTCGGTTTGGCGACAGAGAAATGCGGGCACCTGAAGAAGGTCCACATGATCTCCTGCAGCCGCAGCCTGGCCCGGCTCGTGGATGTCCGTGCAAACAGGCAAGCCAGTCATCGACTTGATCGATGCCAAGGATTCCAGGCCTTGCTTCAGTCCCGGGCCTCGATTCGAGGAGAGGCTGGTTCGATTGGCCTTATCAAAGCTGGCTTTGAACACCAGCGGGAGGCCGACCTCTGAGCAGGCCACAGCGAGTTCCCGGGCGATGACCAGATCGACGTCTCCACCTTCCAGCACGCATGGCCCGGCAATAATTGCCAAGGGGTGACCCGGCCCAATTGTGATATCAGCGATTCGGCACGTGTTGGTCATGCTCACAGCGTATCCGGGGGTGCCTGACAGGGAAAACCGGCTCTTATTGGTGCCTGAGGGCCCTTTGCCGAACAATCGGGGTTCTGGGTGACTAACAAAAGGGTGACGAATCATCGTCTCCGCCGGACATTCTGCTTGACTGAGGCCCGGTCCGAGCCGATCTGTTTTGTTAGGCCCTTGTGACCCGAGTGGGTTGGGGGGCCATGGAGGCCGCAGATGTCGCAGATGCCCAGAGAACCCGAGGCTTTTTCCGAGCAGGTGCTTCGCATCCTGCGTCGGTTGAATCCGGATGGTGAGGCCTCCTTGGCTGGACCTATGGATTTGATCTACAACGGGCGTCAGCTGGCCTTGAACAATCTCTACCGCATGGTGTGCTGTGATCCTGATCGTGGCGTTGAGATAGTCGATGAGTTCTTGGATCGCATGGCAGAAGGTGACTCCATTGGGAGTGTTCCCATGCCCTTGGAATTGGTTCGATCACGAGTCATGCCTCGCATCCAACCAGAAGCTATCTTCGAACGCTTGGATCGAGAGCAGGTGGCCCATATCCCGTTTGTGAACGGCACAGTGATCGTCTTTGTCATCGATATGCCACGCTTGACCGTGAGCATTACGACGGAGCAGATGCTTCGGTGGGGGATCACGGTGGACGAGCTTGACTGTTGGTCTCGCGAGAACCTGCAGGGCTATACACCGGATCTCAAGGTTCAGTTTATTGATGGTGATGATGGTGGTCGGGCAGCAGTGTTTTCAGTACAGGACGGTTATGACGCAGCCCGGCTTCTGCTTGGCTCCCTTCACGAACGCCTGGCACCTGAACTGCGTGGAGACTTTTTCGTCGCGACGCCTGCCCGCGATCTCTTCGTGGCCTTGTCTATAGCACCTGATGCGTTCGTCGAGCGGCTGCGCAAGCGTGCTAATCGCGACTTCCGTCGGCTTCCCTACCCGATCACGGACGACTTCTTCGTCGTCACACGTGACGGTGTAGCTGGGACACGGGCTGCTTAGTGGACGTTTGACGGCCAAGCGGGTGACCCCGCGGTATCATCGAGCCGTCATGCTTCTGCTCATAGACAACTACGATTCATTCACATGGAACCTGGTGCACGGTATCAGCGCGTTGCGGCCGGATATGCCAGTTGAAGTCTGTCGTAACGACCAGGTCACACTGGATGAGGCCATGGCAATGGCCCCGTCACATCTGGTGATCTCGCCAGGACCTTGCACGCCTGAGGAAACAGGGGTGTGTCGTGATCTTGTACGTCATTTCACCGGCCAGATTCCCATCCTGGGAGTTTGCCTGGGGCATCAGGCCATCGCCGACGTCCATGGCATGGAGGTGATTCAGCATGCCAAGCCGATGCACGGCAAGACATCTCTGATTCACCACGATGGTCGTGGACTTTTCACAGATCTACCGAATCCATTTGAAGCAACACGCTACCACTCGCTGATCGTGCGTCGCGAGGGATTGCCCGACGACATGGAAGTGAGTGCCTGGACCGATGAGGATGACATCATGGCCCTCCGGTGGATACCTGGCTGGCCGTCGGGTGATCAGGCACCTCTGGTTGGGGTGCAGTTTCATCCCGAGAGCTTTCTTACAGAACGAGGCCCGAACCTGCTTGAGAATTTCCTGTCAGCGCCGGTCTCCGGGAGAATGTCGACATGATGTTCATTGTCCTCTTGGCATGGATCTTCTTGCCGGGTGTCAATCAGGAACCCATCGATCCTATTGGGAAACTGCCCGGGGTCGAACGGATCCAAGATGTCTATGTCGTGAACGATGTGCCTTATGCACGTGACCATGCCAGGCAGGTCATGGATGTGGCCATGCCCACTTCGCACGAGGGGCTGCTGCCAGTGGTTGTGATCATCCACGGTGGGGGTTGGGCAGGCGGGGACAAGGCAGATGTTCGACCATTCATCCTGCCAACAGCGCAAGGTGGCTGCCTGGTGATCTCCCCTAATTATCGACTGGCGCCATCGGATCCAGCACCGGCAGCGATTCACGACATCAAGCACCTGCTTCATTGGTTGGATGAGAACGCCGAGGAACTTGGCATCGACCGTGAACGCGTGGCCTTGATGGGTTTTAGTGCTGGGGGCCATCTCTCAGCGCTGGCCGGTATGACCTCGGACACGCGGGTCCTGGATCCGCCTACCAAGGACCGGGAAAAGGCCGGACGCGTTCCAGTGCGATGCGTGGCATCCATCGGAGGTCCCATGGAACTCACCGCGACGTTTCCTGGTGGAGGTGAGGCCTACGTGGTGGGATGGGCTGGCCCCTCAGGTCGTCAGAAGGGAGGCCCCCGTGCGCTCTATAGCCCAGTGCGATGGGTCAGCCGACAGGATCCGCCCATCCTGTTGATTCATGGTGAAGCAGACCCGATTGTGCCACTCAAAAACATCGCGGGAATGCAGTCAACGTGTTCCAAGAAAGACGTGATCTGCGAAATCCACATTGTTGAGGATGGTGAGCACATCCCAGAGCTCCAGACTTACGCAATGCCTCTGATGCGGTTCCTGGATGACCATCTCGATTCAAGCATCCAGGCGAATGCCGCAACCAAGCGACCTCCGGGGAAGAAAGACTGACTGTTGGAGATGAGAGCCGGTTGGCGGTACCGTGCTCGTTCCTAACTGCGTCAGCAGGAGTGACCGATGAAGCCAGATGCCACCTTTGAAGCCGTCCTTCAGTCAAGCGATGCCTTGACCGTGGTGTTGAATCCCCCCGGCAATAGTTACGAGTTACATCTTTCGGTCGATACACCGCTCAAGGATGTTCTCGTGGGCGATCGAATCATTGGTACCGCACGGGCTCGTGCCCTGCGCGTGCATCCTGCAACAGGAGGCGGGGCCTTCATCGAACCGATCGCTGGTGCCCCACGGATCGTGGCTGGTCGAGTGATTTCCAATGACGAGCACGGGATGATTCTCGTTCGCTCAGCGATTCCCTTGCTGGTTGAACTCGAGGATGAAACTGATCGCGCGACGTGTATCCCTGGCGCGTTCATCAATTTCCACGTGCAATCCGGTACGACCTTCCAGCCATCCCCTGAATCTTGAGCGAACCGCGCACCCTTTGAGACAGGCCCTCACGCCAGGTGGCCAGGCGAAGTCAAGGGCTAGTCGGACGTCCTGAGGTTGTGCATGAGGTTGTGATAGCCATCGGCATTGGCGGTGACCGTTTCGGCAGGACCCAGCAACTTAATAAACACGGATCCATCAGGCGTTTCAACAATCGAAACCAACATTCGGTAGTCGGCCTTATGCCATCCACCTCCCATGCCGAGATACTCGCCTTTAAGATCGACGATGGTGACGGGCAGGTCGTTGATGGTTTGCGTGTCTATGTCTGGTTGGGAAGGCGATCCATCGGTGGATCGAAACTGGCGTGCCCAACGATCGATGTTGTTTTGAACGGTATTGCCGCTGGCTTCCGGGAAGGTGGTGACGACCAGTTCGGCAGGTTCGGCCCCATCACGGCCTGGGACAATCCATTGGGCCACTCGGAAATGATGTCGTGGCGGTTCCCAGGTCCAAGTCACGGGGACTGGGCCGATCAGTCCGGCGAACTCGGTATTGCTGGGATCAGTCGGAGGGAGGGCAGGGCTGTCTTGGTTGCTGGAGACGGCCGTATCCGGGGTTGCCTGGCTGCTTGTCGGAGTCGGAATTGATGGAGGCGGTGTCGTCCCTGGAAATGAAGTTGACTCGGCATTCGAGTTCGCCGGCGGGGGCAGTGGAGACTCCTTGCACCCGGTTAGTAATCCGGCTGTGAGGACAGCTATGAGCAAGGTGGGTGAGCTTCGCATGGCTGGTAACTGAATCAGATGATCTTCCGACAGGATGAACGGGACGATTCTCCCGAGAGGCCATAGCATAGGCACTGGAACGGGAGTGTGGTCGTGACAGCCAAAGATGTGGTTTATCACAATGCGAAGGTATGGACTGGTCTCGAAGATCCTCGGTTCGTATCGAGTTTCCGAGTTCGGGATGGTCGGATTGCGGAACTCGACTGCCAATCCAGCATGCACGGTTCAAGCCAGGTTGATCTGGGCGGACGATTTGTTTCACCAGGACTGATCGATGCCCATGTCCATCTCCTGTTGGGTGGCGAGTCCCTGGGGCAAGTCGATCTCTCGTCAGTGGGGAGCCTGGATGAGTTCGAAGAGGTCATCGCCCAGGCCCACAAGGACATGGCTCCAGGGCAGTGGCTGATCGCCACGGGGTGGTCGGAAGATGGGTGGGACTCGCCGCAGTCACCAGACCGATCCAACCTGCTTGCTTGTGGTGATCGGCCTGTCGTCTGTTGGCGCATGGACTTGCATGCGGCCTTGGTCAATGATGCTGTACTGCAGCTGTTGTCACTTCCAGAGGATGCGATCCTGGAAGCCCAGGGCGGTCGACAGGTTCGGGATGGGGACGGAGCACCCACGGGGCTTCTGCAGGAAGCCGCCGCGTGGACGTACCTGATCCCGGCGATTCCCAAACTGCCAGCTCAACAACGTGCCCAAGCATTGGCAGCGGCCCACCGGCATTGCCTGGACCTGGGCCTCGTCGCCGTTCGATCGATGGAATATGCCGACGATGTTCGTGAACTGTTTGTTCCGGCTCGTGGGCTTGGGGGACTTCGTGTCTCGATCGTACAACTGGATCGAACGCTTCCCTTAGACCTGGATTGGATGGTGGATGTTCCTGCGGATGATTGGTTGCGGGTCACGGGATGCAAGTCGTTTGTGGATGGCACGATTGGATAACGTACAGCGCGAATGTTCGAGCCCTATTCGGATGACAAAACGAATCGAGGTGTGTTGACAGAACACGCCTTGGAAGGTCGGCTCGATGAGTGGGTTCAAACAGTGGTTGAAGGTGGTTGCTCGCCTGTGTTACATGCCATTGGGGACGAGGCGGTTCAGGTGGCCATCAAGGCTGTGCGAGCAATTCATGAGCAGTCCAGAGCCACGATTGAACACGTGCAATTCGCAACTCCAGGCATCGTAGATCTTGTGAGCTCAACACCTGGCATCCGCTTGTCGATGCAGCCGCTCCATCGTGCTGAAGATGCGATCTATGCTGAGGCGGCTGTGGGTCCGGAGCGAGCGGCTTGCATGTTGCCCCTGGCGACGTTGGCCAATGCTGGGGCCAGGCTGTCCTTCGGATCAGACTGGCCCGTGGTTTCTGTTGATCCCATCGCGGGCATGGCAGCAGCCATTACAGGTCTGGATGTTCGAGGACGTTCGTTTTATCCCAAGGAATGTCTCGATGTTGAACGCGTATTGCGCGGGTACACGACCGAGGCAGCAGAGGCTTCGGGCATGGAGCATTTGGGATCCCTTGGTACGGGCATGTTGGCGGATTTTGTACTCTGGGACCAAGATCCATTCCAGTTGGACTGGACTCAATCGCGACCGTCGATCATGGCTACGGTCATGGCAGGCGAACTTGTAGCAGGGACACTGGAGATCGGGGAGATCGTTTCATGAGCGAACAGTCATTGACACACGTGGATGCGCAGGGGCGGGTCACGATGGTGGATACCTCTGGCAAACCACCTGTGAGACGTCGAGCTATCGCGGAAGGTTTCTTCGTAGCAGCGGCTGGCACAATCGATCGTTTGATGGAAGGGGATCTGCCCAAGGGGGATGCGTTGGCTACTGCCAGGATCGCGGGTATCCAGGCAGCCAAGGATTGTGATCGCCTGATTCCGCTTTGCCACAGCCTTCCACTGGACCAGGTCAGTGTTGAGTTCGATCGAGTGGAGCCGGGTCGGCTGAGGATCGAGGCGGCTGCCACCGTCATTGCCAGAACCGGGGTCGAGATGGAGGCGTTGACGGCGGTGGCTGTGGCGGCCTTGACGCTCTACGACATGACCAAGGCGGTGGATCGTGACCTGCGGATCGAAGGGATCAGACTGGTGTCGAAGGTAAAGGCCGAGGCTTAGCCTGCAGCCGAGTCAGCTGCACGTACGGCTTCGCAGAAGGCTCTGATTCTTGCGGGATCCTTGATCCCTCTTCCAGACTCCACGCCACTGCTGACGTCAACTCCCCAAGGTCGTATGGCGGCGATGGCTTCTCCAACCGTGTCGGGATCCAATCCGCCGGCCAGTACGATCGGTTTGGTGATCTCATGCTGCAGTTCCAGAAGCTGGTCGTGATCGAAGGTCCGACCTGCACCTTTGCCAGGTCCGTCGATCAGGAGCAGTTCCACGTGAGGGCAGGCATTCCATCTGCGCACAGCCTCAGGACTGAATGAGAACCCGCGGACAACTGGCCCACGCGCCTGAGCAGCGATCGCTTCTGTTTCTTCGCCATGGAGTTGTATCCATCCCTCGACCTGGCCCATGGTCGCTGGTGAAGGGTTGACGAAGACCTGTACC
>JAYZAT010000018.1:0-21207 GCA_036339555.1 Planctomycetota bacterium | reverse complement strand
CAGAGGCCCAGGACATGCTCATTACCGCAGCTGGAAAGTCCTACAATGAACTTAACCAGCTGATGCGTTCCTATGAAGAAGCGTGGACTCAGGATCTGCCTGATGCAGATGATCGCCTGGCGAAGATCAATGCCTTCTTCGATGGCAAAGAACTTGCCGGAGCAGCGGCTCGGACGATCAATACGGCGAATCGATTCCAGTCCCTCGTGGATCAGACACTCGGACGAGAAGCGCGTCGATTTAGCGGCCTCTTGTCGGCCTATCAGGACCATCCTGAATTGGTCATTGCGGAGAAATGGCTTGAAGCCTACGGCAAAGTCATGGATCGACCAGACGCAGAAATCATGTACGTTCCTGAAGGCCTGGGCTCAATGGGGATTGATATCAGCGGGTTGGAATCTGTTCGTGATATTCGTCGTCGTGCGGATCTCGAAGCTCGTGAGCGATCGAAGGCCATCCTCTCCGGGACCGCCTCGGATTACATGTTGCGGGCCGATGAGATTAAGCTCAATCAGGCTCAACGCCAACTGAAGGTCAACAAGGAAACGGGATCCGTCACGGGTATGCGGGAAGAACTATTGGATGACAAGTAGGGTGTTCCCGCGAAAGAGGAGCTGGTGATGGGTCGGCAGGGCGGAAATGAGTTGGTAGTCGAGGCAGTTGGTCTCACCAAGGTCTTCCGCGATTTCTGGATGCGCACCAAAGCGTTGGCAGTCGACCACATCGATTTCCATATCGAGCCAGGTGAAATCTTTGGCCTTCTCGGGCCCAATGGTTCGGGCAAGAGTACGACCATCAAAATGATCCTTGGCTTGCTGCACAAGACAGCTGGTCGACTCGTCGTTCTGGGAAAAAATCCATCCGATGTGAGCATCAAGCGGAGGATTGGTTTTCTTCCAGAAGAGTCTTACCTTTATCGCTTCCTCAATGCCCGGGAAACCCTTGACTACTACGGGCGCCTCTTTCAGTTAGACCGGAGTACGCGAAAGCGTCGGACGGAGGAACTCCTTGAGATGGTGGGGTTGTCGAACGTGGCGCACCGGCCCATCGGCGAGTTTTCCAAGGGCATGACTCGACGCATTGGAATAGCACAGGCTCTTGTGAATGATCCTGACTTCCTCATCTTGGATGAACCCACTTCGGGACTCGATCCCATCGGGACAAAACAAGTCAAGGAACTGTTGCTTGAACTTCGGTCTCGAAACAAGACAATCTTGTTGAGTTCTCATCTGCTCGCAGATGTTCAAGATGTGTGTGACCGCATGGTGATGCTCTATGGCGGAACGATACAAGCGGAGGGCACAGTCGACGAAATGCTCAAAGATTCGGAGCATACGGTCATTGAAACGCCACGCTTGAAACCAGAAACGATTGCACGCGTTGAGGAGGTCATCCAGTCAATGGAAGGGCTCGCGATCGATCGTATCCGTGAACCCAGGCAACGACTTGAAGACGTCTTCATGAAGATGGTTGAAGAGGCCCGTGAAAAGAAAGTGGCCACGTCTGGTGCTGGTGAAGGTGGTGCTACAGCGGCCTTCCTCAGGCAAGAACAAGGCGGTCAGAATCTGATCGAAACCCTTGTCAAGGAAGAGGTCGTAACGGAACGATCACATGTTGTGGAAGCTCCACAAGAGGCGTCGGATGAACAGGTGCGTGACGAGTTCCTGGACACCCTCTCAGATTCTGATCCTACGCCTTCAATGCCTCGTGGAAAAACGCCTGAGGCACCTGAAGATGTGGACCATGGACTGATCGACGACTTGCTGTCACCTGACAAAGGTGAACAGGAGACCGACCGATCATGAATCGAGGCGTCGGTCTCTACCGCAGTTTGCAGAATCTTCAGAAGCGGCTTTGGGTTCGCCTGACCCTCAGTGTTCTGGCAGTTGTGGCCTGCGCTGCCTACTTCGTTCCAGTTCTTGTCTTCAGTTATGGCGCATCAAAAGACCACGCGGCGTTGTACATGGCGTTGACAGGTCCTGAAGCAGAGTCCAATCAGCAAAAGCTTCGCAATACCGGCAAGATCATTGTTGACAGACGTGTGTTTGTAATTGATCAGCAATTCATGCCTGATCTCTTTGATGAGAACGGTCAATTGGAAAGCCCTGGCTTGGCAGTCAATCTGGCGATGAGGCCAATGGTTCAGTCCATCCTGAATAGGGCACCGCGTTGGTTGGTCATGCAGCCTGAGACAACCTGGGCTGTCATGTTCCTGACACTGGCTTGGTTCTGGCTGATCATCTGGATCGGCTTGTTTGTGCCCTTTGTGCTGACGGTATTGGTGACACTCGGTTTGTATTTCGTGACGGGATGGTTAGGTCTGCGGGATCTGCAACTTGCTATTGCAGGAATTGGCTTGCTGACCTTCACCTTCTTGCTCTTGATACGGACGCTGTTGATTCTATTGTCGTGGCCCAACCAGGTTATGGCGGTAGCGCACACCCTGATTCATGAGGCCTCAAGGACCCGGCTGACTCTGTTGTTCATCATCCTGATCCTTGTCCTGTTGCCGTTTCTTCCGTTGACACTGGATCCAGAATCGCATCTGCGTTTTCAACTCCAGAATTTCATGAGCCGAAGCTTGGAATACACCTTTGCCCTGGCAGGGGTGATGACACTTCTGCTCGCCTGCGGAACCGTTGCTTTCGAGATCAGGGATCGACACATCTGGCATGTCATGACCAAACCCGTTGGTCATCTCCAGTATCTCATCGGCAAGTGGCTCGGCATCGTTCTCTTGAACGCGTGCCTTCTTGCCGTTGCCGGTGTCTCAGTATTTCTGTACATACAGTATCTGCGAACAAGCAACACATCGACTGGAATGGCTGCGGATGAAGATCGATTCATTGTTGCCCAGGAACTCCTGGCTGCTCGTACGGAGCAACGCCCAACCCTGGAGCCGCCCGACGAGGCAGCACTTGAGATCGAGATAGATCGAGCTATTCAAAATGACCCTGCATTTGCGAAGTGGCAGCAGGATGAGACGCTTCCATTCGTCAGGGAGAAAATGCGACGTGAAATGTTGGATGCCATTCACCGTGCCCAGCGGTCTATTCCGCCGGGGCGTAATGGCCAGCCTGGTGCGAGGACCTTTTATTTCGAGAACCTCGAGATGGCTGCGATGAGACAGGTCCCTCTCACGCTGCACTATCAGTTCATCACAGGGACTATGGATGAACATGAACGGTACGTTGCTGGATTCATGTTTAACAACGACAAGGAATCCATCCTTCTCCGTGAGTACATTCCTACGGTCCCCCAGGTGGTCAGGATTCCGCCTTACTTAATCCAAGACGATGGGACGTTGGAACTCACGATCTTGAACTATTTTGAACCACCTCCGGGCCGCTTTTATGGACAGATGTTCTTTGAAAAAGGCGGAGTGGAATTGCTCTATCAGGCTGGAGGTTTCAATACGAACTTCCTGCGCGTCATGTTGATCTTGCTCATCAAACTGGGTGTGCTGGCAGCCCTCGGTGTGTTCTTCGCCACCTTCCTGAATTTCCCAGTGGCCTGCCTCAGTGCATTTACCCTGTTTATTGGCGGTCAAATGGCACCCTTCCTGGCCAGTTCATTGGAAATGTACTTTCCAGATTCCGCTGACAAGGTCGATTGGGAAAATATCGGTCAGGTGGTGCAATGGGTATTTGAGTCCAGTATTCGTGGTCTGGCCCAGGCCATGGTGTTCATGCTGGGAGCATTTGGCGAGTATCACCCCGTTGGATTACTCGTAGAAGGCCGCTTGGTGAGCTGGAAATCGGTTTTAACCAGTTTCCTACGACTCGAACTGATCTGGGGTGGCCTATCGCTCGTAGTGGGCTGGGTGGTGCTGCGCTCACGTCAACTGGCCATCTACAGTGGAGGCCAGGGCTGATTTAACCTGGGGACACTATGGGACGGGATCGCGTCATTCAACTGGCCATGTGCCTCGTCGTCATCGTCGGCTTGTCCGTCGGTGGCGGTCTTCTTGGAAATCTCATTGAGACGTCCGAACGTCGTGCATTGCGCTATACAGATAATGCCGACGAGAACATGCCACCATTTGTCGCGATTGGCACTGCCATTGGTGCCTTCCGTGGTTTGATCGTCGACTATCTTTGGATCAAAGCCAACTTGATGGTCGAACGTGGCCAGTACTACCAGGTGATGGAAGATACGGATCTCATCACCAAATTGCAGCCACGATTCGCTCCTGTCTGGGTATTCCACGGCCATAACATGGCGTACAACATTTCGGTGGCGACCAATACGCCACAAGAGCGTTGGGAGTGGGTGCAGGCAGGCATCGACTTGGTACGTAACAAGGGCCTTCGATACAACCCGAACGACATGGAGCTCCACAAGGAGTTGTCGTTCTGGCTCGGGCACAAGGTTGGCGGTGTATCGGATGACGCCCACCTGTATTACAAACGCGAATGGGCGAGGGATTGGCACAACCTGCTTGGTGAACCGCCCATGGAGCAAGGGGCTCGGATTGCCTGGATGCAGGAAGTTGCTGACGCGCCGGATACTCTTGAGGCCGCGATCGAACGTACCCCCGAGGTTGCTGAACTCGTCCAACGCATGCATGATGGCGTCGACGCGATCGATGAATCATTTAACTTCGACACCGATAAGCGTTTTCTTGAGTTGCATGCCTTGTGGGATGCAGTGAATCAACAGTCTTATATTGCAGAGCAACTGAGCTTTCGTGATGAATTAGACCAGCAAGGATCTCGAATGTTCCGCTTGTTTAATGAACTTCATGAGGATCCTCGGTTTGATGAAGCCTGGAAGACGCTCCTGAGCTATGTGCGTAAGCAGACGTTGGAAGATGAGTACAACATGGATCCGCAGTTGATGGCCCAGTACACCGAAGAAATCGGGCCTATTGATTGGCGATCCCCACATGCGCATTCTTACTACTGGGCGCGGCGAGGTTCTGACCTGGCCGGATTCCGGTCGCTGTCTGAATATGATGAAACCCTGCGTATCAATAACGATCGGCAGCAAGCACACGCATTGCAGGCGCTTGCGAGGACTGGGCGAGTCTATTTCGATCCCTTCTCACCAGGCTACCCCGGGCAGGCCCCTGAGCCACGATTCATCGATACGATCGACGATCACTTCGAGCGATTTTACGTTAAGCACTTCGATGCCAAGGGTGCCGGTGGTGAAACATTCATTGCCTTCATCAAGAACTTCCTCTCGGATGCTATTCGTGAGATGTATCGATACGGGGAAATTGAGCGTGCTCAGAAACTGCTCGACATCTTGGACGCGAGATTTGGCCGTGGAGGCTATCCCCCCAATACGCAGTATGCCGTCGACCTGGATGTCTTCGTGGCCAAGGAAACCCAGGGTGAATATGAACGTCAGCCGCACATGGCGCCTTCGGATGTCATTGGATCGCTGCGTTATGGCTACCGGATTGGTGTCGGGGAGAATAGGCCTGAGGTCTACAAGGAGGCGGTGGAATTCGCCAAGTGGGTAACGGAATTCTTCCGGGGTAGCGACAACGTGAACTTCACGACCAAGATGGGTATCGGACGACTTCGCGACATCCTCCAGACGCTGGATAAAAGTGCAGAGATCGCCTTCCTGCAGTTGATGCTCGATCCAATCGTTCCATTCGAGGAACGAATTACGATCTGGTCCCAAATCGATGACATGGAGCCACAACTGCGGGTGCGTGTCTATGACCAAATCATTCAGCCGCTGGGACGGCAGTATGCTTCAAGCCCATTGTCACAAGCCATGCCGCTCGAAGAGGCTTTCCCAGAGCCTCCAGGGCTTGAGTTGTTCCGGCAACAGATAGCTTTGGAACGTGAGGCGGAGCGTGCTGCTCAGGAAAGCCTGGATGTCGGTGCCAAGGTGAAGTCGCTGGGTAACTAGCTGCCGGCCTGATGGACGGTGTTTGCTACACAACCGACACCCTCGAGCGCTACTTCGACGTGATCGCCAGGTTCCAGGAACCGAGGTGGTGTGCGGCCAGCCCCAACGCCTGCGGGTGTGCCCGTGAGCAGTACGGTGCCTTTGAGCAACGTCATGCCTCGACTGAGTTCAACCAGCAGTTCGAGAACAGAGAAGATCATGTCCCTGGTGGAGGCTTCCTGCATGATCTCGCCATTGACCCTGGTGACCAATGGCACGTTCTGCGGATCCTTGACGGCAGCTGCATCCATCCTGGGGCCGATGGGGCAGAAGGTGTCAAAGCTCTTGCCCCGAATCCACTGTCCACCCGAACCCTTCTTTTGCCACCATCGCGCTGACACATCATTGGCAGCGGCATAACTCTCGATGGAGGCCATGGCTGATTCTGGCGAGGCATCTCGCAGATCGGATCCAAGAATGACGGCCAGCTCACCTTCGTAGTCGACTTCCGGGCCATGTTGATTGCAGATCGAGGGAATGATGATGGACTCACCATCACTGATCACCGATGCTGGATTTTTCATGAAGACCGTGGGCGATTCAGGGGGAGTTCCGCCCATTTCTCGGGCATGATCCGCATAGTTTCGGCCAATGCACATGATGGCAGGTGGGGGGTTCACGCAGCGTTGTCTCCCGGGTGATCCGGATCCACTGAACTGTCTGGAACAGGGTCATACCCGGCCCCTCCGAGTGGGTGGCAACGGGCGAGTCGACGCATCGCCAGCCAGCAACCCTTGAAGGCGCCATGGCATTGCAATGCTTCAACGGCATAGCGAGAACAGGTGGGTTGGAATCGACAGTGTTGCCCGACCAAGGGACTCAAGGTTGCCTGGTAGATTCGAACGAAGCCGATGCAGGTTCGGGCAGCCAGTCCCACTTGTTTCGGTTTCATGTTGTTTTCTTCAAGTGACATCATCAAGGACTAGCTTCCTGGATCGCCTGGTCGAGCATCTTTTGGTACTCGTGACTTGAGCATGCCGGATGCGGCTTCACCGTGACGACAAGATCGTAGCCAGTCCTCCCTGATTTCGACATCTGGCGAAAGGCCTCTCGAAGCAATCGCTTGAATCGATTGCGAGCAACCGCGTTCCCTGCTCGCCTGGGCACAGACAGCCCCAGGCGATGGTGATCCAGGCCATTGGCCAGTGTATGAATTCGGATTCCAGTACGGTGCAAGACGGCCCCTTCCGCATACACCCGCTCAAAGTGGTTGCTCTTCCGTAATCGCTGAGATCGACTAAAACCAAATGCCACGGTCACTCATCCCTGTCCAGGGCAGCTTGGTAGCTTCGCATCAACTGTAATCGTGTCACCATGCCGACGATCTTATTTTCTTCTTCCTCAAGAACGACCAGTGAGTCGGCGTCACATCGTGAAAACTTCTCAAGGACGACATCGAGCGGTTCTTCTGGCGATACGGTGGGAAGATTGCTTCGTTGTAACTCGTTGACCTGGAGGAGGGGAATTGCTTCTCGGTACACCAGGGCCGCCTTGAGATCCTCGGCTGTCACCAAGCCAGCGTATGCACCCTGATCGTCAATCACGACGAAATCGCGGGCCCCACTTTGTTCGGTCAGTCGTAGCATGGTGGCTGCCGTTTCGGAACTGGGAACGGAGACGGCATCCTTCAGGACGAGATCCGATACCGTCATCTTGCGAAGAATTGTCAGATCGCCCATCGATCCTGATCGAAGGCCTGCAGCACGGAGCTTGTCACTGTAGATGCTGTCACGGCAAAGCCATCGCGCGAGCAACGTACTGACCACTGCGGCGAACATCAGTGGCATGATGACGTCATAGGATCTGGTGAGTTCATACACGATGAGAATGGCGGTCAATGGCGCATGCGTGGTACCAGCCACAACGGCGGCCATGCCAACCAGGGCGAACTGTGCTGGTGTTCCATGAGGAAGCCATCCCATGGCTTCTGCGGCGACACCAACAGCGCCACCCACACTTGCTCCCAAGAGAAGTGATGGTGCAAATATGCCGCCGGCACCTCCAGAACCGAGTGTGAGTGAAGTGCCAATAAGCTTCAATGCGAAGGTGGCTAACAAGGCAATGGCCAATACGCCTGCGCCGTCGACGAGCCGCCCCGATTCGTCAGCTTCATAGAGTTCCGGTTGCAGGAACTCCGTGATGATTGGGTATCCATTGCCGTAGAAGTTGGGTACTTCCTGGATGCCTGATATGAGAATGGTGGCGAGGCCAATGCAGCCCAGAAGGAGTCCGCCTAAGGCAGGTTTTACCCAGCTCGGTATTGGGATTCGGTCAAAGAATTTCGTTGAGGCCTGGAGGCAACGAATGAACGCGATGGCTGCCAAGCCACAGATGACACCGAGTACGAGGTAATGCGGCAGTAGGGAGATGTGAAAACTACCCTCACGTTCCGCAAAGCCATCGCCAAGATCGAAAATGGCTTGGTCATGCAGAATGCCCTGCGTAGCGGCAGCTGCAACGACCGAAGCAATAACGATCGGGGTAAATGTCCGAAGTGAAAAGTCACGTAGCAGGATTTCCATGACGAAGAAGATGCCTGCAATGGGTGCGTTAAATACGGCGGCGATACCAGCGGCCGCACCGCAGCCCAGCAGGGTGGTGGTGGCCTGGGAGCTGGAGTGCATCAATCGGCCACTGTTGGATCCGATGACACCGCCAATGGTTGCGATGGGCCCCTCTGCACCGGCTGAGCCGCCAGTTGCAATGGTGAGCGAGGAGTTGATCCAGTTCTGGACGGCCACTTTCAATCGGATGAATCCGCGTTGTCGTCGTACCCCATAAATGATGGTCGTTACGCCTGGGCCCAGGTGGGGTGCTCGGATGATGCCTCGGACGATGCCCACCAGAATGCCACCCACCGCCGGAGCCAGCAGGATCAGCAACCAGAACCATGGTGACTCGGCCAGGGCTTCGCCTCCTCGTTCTGCCCATCGCAGCGGGGCGATAAACAAACTGGCCACCAGGGCCATCAGCAGCCCGATAACGACGGCCGCGACTAGAAGATGCCAGTCACGGCGAAATCCCAGCCGGTGGCTTAACCGGCGGATCAACCTGGTCGTAGAGAGCGTCATGGGAAATGGGGGGTCGAGTGGATTCTCCGCGACCGCTATCGGCCAAAAGTCCGGCAGGATACCAGCCAGGGAGTCGTTAGCGACCTCCAGAATCGACAACCAGCCCTGAATGGGTTAAGATGCCCGGCTCGGCCGACTTGCGGTCGATTATCCCAACGGGAGCTCGCCACGGCTTTGGTCGTGCGATTTGTTGGAGCACCAGAACATGATCGAGGCATTGCGAAGCGACGAGATCATCCACCGCCTGGGCGGTCGATTCAAGCTCTGTGCATTGATCCAGCGCCGACTCAAGGAGTTGGTCGTGGACGGTGCTCGACCGCTTGTTGAGCGTGAGGGGCGGACCGATCTCGAACTGGTCATCGAGGAAATCACCCAGGGCAAGATCGCGCCAGAGTGGGTGGATGCCACAGATGAAAAGGCTTCAGACGGGCCTGGTTGGCCACTCCATTCAGACAACTGAGCCGGCGGCACGCGCCCGGGAGACCGGGAACATGGCATCCCCAACCCAAGCAAGTCAATCGAAACGGATCCTGATCGGGGTCTGCGGTGGTATCGCTGCCTACAAGATTGCCGAAGTTGTGAGCACCCTCGTGAAGCGTGGGGATGACGTCACGGTGGCGATGACCAGGGATGCCCAGCGTTTCGTTGGCGAGGTCACATTTCAATCGCTCTCCGGTCGCCTGGTCTTTACTGACCCATGGCGGCATGTCGAATCAGTCGAGTCGCCACACATTGCATTGGCTCGTGAGTCGCATGTCATGTTGATTGCGCCATGCACGATGAATATGCTGGCTCGCTTGGTGGCGGGGAGAGCGGACGATCCTGTCAGCCTGTTGGCAGCCTCCATCGACCGTTCACAATGTCCTGTTCTGCTGGCGCCCTCGATGAACGAAACCATGCTTGATCAGCCTGCCACGCAGCGGAATCTCAAGCAATTGGATCAAGACGGTTTTACCGTCATTGAGCCCGCTACTGGTTGGCAAGCCTGCCGAACGGAAGGGGCGGGCAGGTTGCCGGAGCCAGGAGACTTGGTGGCCGCGATCGATGCCTGCTTCCGTTCCTGACACACTGCATGGTCTCAAGCCACCGTTGCCAATAGACAAGGCCCCGGACGTCGAAACGCCCGGGGCCTGGAATCATGACTTGGCTATTGGTGCAGGCGCTATTCCTGCTCTTTTTGCTGCTCGTCAATAAAGCTCGAGAGCCGTCGGCGACGGACGGGGTGCTGGAGCTTTCGGATGGCCTTGGATTCGACTTGGCGTACTCGTTCACGAGTGACCTTGAAGATCCGTCCGACTTCTTCGAGCGTGTAGGTATACCCATCACCGATGCCGTAGCGAAGCTTGAGAATTTCCCGCTCGCGGTAGGTGAGGGTCTTGAGTACGTCATTGATACGACTTCGCAGCATTTCACTGGTGGCCGTTTCGGAGGGAGTCTCCTGTCGCTCATCCTCGATGAAGTCACCGAACTGGGAGTCCTCCGACTCACCGACCGGTCGGTCAAGGCTGATGGGATGTCGGGAGATTTTCATGACCCGTCGAGTTTCCTCAACGCTCATGCTGGCCTGTTCAGCCAGTTCCTCAATGGTTGGTTCGCGGCCAATAGCTTGCAGAAGTCGTTTCTGGATCGTCCTGAGCTTGGACATGGTTTCAATCATGTGGACCGGGACCCGGATCGTCCGGGCATGGTCAGCGATGGCTCGGGTGATCGCCTGGCGAATCCACCACGTGGCATAGGTGGAGAACTTGTAGCCACGCATATATTCGTATTTATCAACGGCACGCATGAGGCCGGTGTTGCCTTCCTGGATGATGTCGAGGAATGGAAGGCCGCGATTGCGGTACTTCTTGGCAATCGAGACAACCAAGCGGAGGTTGCCACCACTGAGATCCCGCTTGGCCTGTTCATACTCCTCGAAGACTTCCTCGATGCCTCGCAAGCGTTCCTTGAGATCCTCGGGAGCCTCTTGAACGAGCCCACGAAGTCCAACAAATTCCTCTCGCATCGCCTGGACATCCTCGGGGTGGTGCCGTTCGGGATTCTTCTCAGCCCGATCGAGTTCCCGGATCAATTCGTGGATCTTCCTGGCGATTGACTGAATCTTACGGAGGAGCGGTTGGATGCGTGCGGTCCGGAGACAGCATTCCTCCAGAAGCGTTGCAATCTTGCGACGCCGTTTGTTCATCCGGTCCAGGATGCGTTCGTTGGGTTCGGTTTCATCTTCAATGCGTACCCAGTCCTGCTCGTTGAGTTCCAGCAAGGCACGAATCGTGACGAGGTTGACTGGGATGCGTTTGGCAACCTTTTCCTTGGCATTGGTTTCGGCCGTTGAGATCCGCATGGTGCGATCGAAGGGGAGGTCACCCTTATGGACCTGCTGCAGAACTTCCACAGCTTGTGCAGCGGCGTAATCGCACTCCAGGACCTTGCGACGGAAGATCATCCGGGTTGTCTCGATCTTCTTGGCGAGACGGATCTCTTCTTCCCGGGTGAGCAGCGGAATGGTGCCCATTTGAGTGAGGTACATTCGGATCGGATCATCAATCCGCTTCGACCCTGCGGCCTCCATGTTTTCCGTGATCTCGGCGGCTTCCGATTCATCGAGGAGTTCATCATTGGCGTCGACAACGCCGCCTTCCTCATCTTCAGATTCGCCATCCTCGGATCCGGATGCTGGCTCGACCTGTGTGTTGACGATCCCAAATGTTCTGAATGGGCTGTCTCGCTTGAACTTCAGGTTTGTCTGGAGCGGTGCGTAGAAAGGCAGTCCCCGACGTAGCCTGGGATCTTCGTAGTTGAGGCATTCAATTTGAAGCTCATTCATCAACTCCAGGAGTTCATCAATCTTGTCCGGACGAACCATCTCGTCTGGCAAGGCTGTATTGAGTTCCTCGTAGCTGATCCACGACCGCTTCTCGCCATGACGAAGAAGGTCGCGAATGGTGGGGTGCATTGGAGGCAAGGTAACTTTCACTGGTCGTCCTTCCGGTGTCGATCCCGGGAGCGGTTGGGATCATCTGTCTCTTTATCCGCCACATCGTGACGGCTTGGGGGGTCTAATCGTTTTCACTCGATCTCAGGATAGCGCTCGCGCGTCGCTTACGCGTCCCAAGATCCTTAATCACATCCGCAGGCGTCCGCTCGTCTGTACTGTCACGGTTTCGCCAGTCGGTGAGGTCTTGTCGTAATTCTTCTTCTTGCAAGCGATCCTCAAGGGCCTTGATCGCACGTTGGAGTGGGTGCTCTGAGTCCGTATCCTCCGCATCCTTGACGAGTCGTTCGCCTATGAAAAACAGTCGAGAGGCCAATTCACGGTGGGATTCATCATCCAGTCGTCCCAAGACAGCCTGCATGGTGGGGGGATTGGACTGCAGCAGGTCTTCGAGGGTTCTGGCAAGGGCCTGGTGTGCTGGATCGAGAAAGCGATCGGCGGAAAGTGCTCCAGAGGCCTGGAGGCTTGTTTCCTTCAGGCTCTCAGGTCGATACAGCAGGACAGCCAACAGATCTCGTTCGGCAACCTGGCGTGCGCCTGTCAGGTTGTGTTCAGTTTCGGCGGGGGCATTGGCAGCAGGTCTTGCGGGCATTCGACGCAGCAGGGCATCGACATCTCGAGCGGATACTGCCATGAGTTCTGCGATGCGGTTGACGAGCATGGACCGTCGCAAACCATCAGCCTCGTTGAGCCCCAGTCCACGGAGGACCTCGAGGAACTGCTCAAGTGTTCTCTGCTTGGCGGAGAGTCCCTGGACGCCATCCAGTCGTTCCTGGAAGCGTTCCAGCAGGTACTCAATGGCATCGCGTGCGGCGTCAATCGCTTGTTGGAATTGTTGCGGTCCATCCTGGTCGCGGAGCATATCGTCAGGATCCTGCCCATCCTCCAGAACGCAGATACCCACATCAACGGGATGACGGAAGACATTGCGCACAGCGCGTTCCGCAGCATTTCGGCCGGCCTCATCACCATCGAAGATCAAGACGATCCTGTCGCAGAGCCGGGCAAGCCGTCGCACGTGTTCGTCGGTCAATGCCGTGCCCAGGGTGCCTACGACGTTTTCGATTCCGGCTGCGTGGCAGGCGATCACATCCGTGTAGCCTTCGGTGACGATGGCTTGTCGGGATTTCACGATGGCAGTTCTGGCCAGGTGGAGTCCGTAGAGCGTCTTGCCCTTGTGAAAAAGGTCGTGCTCGGCGGAGTTCAGGTACTTGGGTTGATCTTCATCGGACAGGGCCCGGGCGCCAAAGGCTATGGGCTGCCCGGTATCGTCGTGAATCGGGAAGATCAGGCGATCACGGAAAGCGTCATAGGATCCGTCTCCCTCGTTGCGAGTCTTGAGAAGCCCAGCGGCTACAAGCACTTTCTCAGGAAGGTCGGGGCTCACTAAGGCTGTTCGCAACGAGTCCCAGCCGGGCGGGGCAGCGCCCAACTCGAATCGGTCAACCATCGCTGATGCCATTCCACGTCGTTCGATCATGTCACGTGCACGTTGGCCTTGTTCTGTTGACAGGGTCGCTTGGAAAAAGTCAGAGGCAGCCCGGGCAGCCTTGCGGAGCCAGGTCTTACGATCAGCACTGTTGCGGGCAGCGGGATCAGATTGGCCGGTTTGTTCGAGTTGAAGTCCAACTCGATCGGCCAGGAACTCGACGGCTTCCGCGAAGTTCTTCTGGAGGAATTCCTGCACGAACCTGAAGCAGTCGCCGCTGGCGCCGCATGAATGACACTTGTAGAAGTGGTTTCCCTTATGCGTGACTACGGCGAAGGAGGGATTTCGATCATCATGGAATGGGCACAGGCCAACATGCTCACGGCCCTTAGCCGTCAGCACAATGTGTTCGCCGATCAGGGCCGCGAGGTCGGTGAGCTCGCGGACGCGGTCGATATCGGTTTGATCAAACATGGTGCCCCTGGGAAAACCTGCTGTGGAGTACGACAATCTCCACGGTTCAAACTGCAGACAGCCCCCAACTCTCCTCCATCTGGTCCCATCTCCCGGCGACCAGTGATACCTTCATACGTGCACGAGGGAAGCCGCTCCACTCAGACCGGGTACATCGGGCTGATCGCTCAGGCCCGGATAGAGCATTACCGCTTCCAAACTAAGGAAGATTGAACTGTTCGCGGGCCGATGAGTCGGATGTGGTGGGAGTCCCAAGGAAGGGGCAGTGGCGCCTTGGAGGGATGCACCCCTGGGTACTTTCGGCCGCAGTCATTATAGCTTATTCCCGCTTCTGGTCTGGGCAAATGACATACCTCAAGACCGTCCGAGAAAAGGCAAAAAAGAAGGCTATCGGGCAGGGGGGACCCGATTCGAGAGGCATTCAATGGGGGGGCGTCTGGCTCAGGCCTCGCCGGCGGCCATCTTCTGCTTGCGTGTATAGCCGTACTTCCGCTTGAGCGGCTTGACCACCAGGCCGTTGCGAATGGCACGAGTCGAGGCCTTCACCCGGGTGGGCTTGCCATCGATGATCGCTGATACGGTCTGGATGTTCGGCTTGAACTTACGTCGACTGAGGCCGGAGATCTTCAAACCAATGCCGCCCTGGTACTTCGGGCGTCCGCGGTAGCAGATCTTTCGTCCTGTCGAGGTTCGTTTACCGGTGAAGTGGCATACGCGAGGCATTGGAGACGCTCCATAGGTCCCTGGGGGTCGTTTCCAGGGAATCGATCAGTCTAGCAGGATGCCTCGTGGCCGTCGAGATGAAACCACCAGGAGGGGTCTGGGGGGCTTTGAATGGGGAGGCGGGGAGGTGATCAGGCGGATTCCTTGGCAGTCCGCCGTGGCAATTCTTCGATCGCCAGACCTCGTTCGATGGCATCCGCGTCCAGCACATAGGTCACGCCGGCATTGTCCAGATCCGGCAGGTCATACATCAGGTTCAGCATGTACTCGTCGAGGACCGCTCGGAGTGCTCGGGCCCCAGTGCCCCGGGCCATGGCGCGCTCAGCCAGGAGCTTGAGGGCATCATCCGTGAATTCCAGTCCGGCACCCTCCAGTAGGAAGAGGTGTTGGTATTGGCGAATGATGGCGTTCCGCGGTTCAGTGAGGATCCGCACCATGTGTTCTGCGGACAGCGGCATCAAGGGCGTCAACACGGGCAGTCGGCCGACCAATTCAGGGATCAGGCCAAACTGAAGAACGTCCTGAGGGGTGATTTGCTCCAACAGTTCACAGGTGTCCTGCTGGGGAAGTCCACTGACATTGGTCGCGACGGAATCCACCGAAAAGCCGATTCGTTGACGTCCCAGCCGTCGTTGGATCAATTCATCGATACCCTCGAATGAGCCGCCACAAATGAACAGGATGTGGGTCGTGTCCATCTGGATGTACTGTTGTTCAGGGTGTTTTCGCCCGCCCTGTGGGGGAACGTTGGCGACGACGCCCTCAAGCATTTTCAGCAAGGACTGCTGGACACCTTCTCCTGAGACGTCGCGTGTAATCGAGACGTTGTTAGAAGTTTTGCCGATCTTGTCGATCTCATCGATGTAGATGATGCCTCTCTGGGCAGCATCCAGATCGTAGTCAGCGGATTGCAGAAGCTTGAGGAGCAGGTTTTCGACATCCTCACCCACATAACCCGCCTCGGTGAGCGTGGTCGCGTCACCGATGGCAAATGGGACATTGAGAATCTTTGCGAGGGTTCTCGCCAGGAGCGTCTTGCCAGTCCCGGTGGGGCCGATCATCAGCACGTTGGACTTATCCAGTTCAACTTCTGATTCCTCGTTCTCCAGGTGGCTCAGCCGCTTGTAGTGATTGTGTACAGCCACCGACAGGGTCCGCTTGGCTTCCTTTTGGCCAATGATGTATTGGTCGAGGAACTCGTTGATTTGCCTGGGTGATGGGATCGAGGTGAACAGTGGCCTCGAGCTGCTCATCCGACGCTTTTCTTGCCGGAAGATGTTCTGGCAAAGGTCAGTGCAATTGGAGCAGATGTAGATATCGTTCGGGCCTTCGACCATCGGGCCAACTTCGCGGGACGTCTTGCCGCAGAAGGAGCAGGTGGTCACACGGCGACCGCGAAAACCGCCGTCGTCGCCACCGTCACCACCACCACTGGAGCTTCCACCGTCCTTACCGCCTCCACTGCCACTGCCACTGCCAAACTTGCCTGGACCTTCCGGCGAACGGCTGCCGCCATCGACGGAATCAATGAGGGTCTCAAGGGGGTCAGGGTTTGTTGGATCGTGTCTTCGTGGCATTGTGAAGAGGTCGTCCCGCCCGTGGCTGAATTCGTACAGTGTACTGCCTGCCAACCCATACGCTGGAGCCGCATGGAGGGGGTGAGCCCCCTGGTCCCAATGTGCCACCATTCGGTTCAAACGCGAGCCATGATCTGGAATGATCTGCAATTAGGTTTGTTTAGGAATTGCGGAATATGGCTTGCATGCAGGTTTTTTGTCATCTGCATGCCGTGGAACCGTCACAGACGGATCACGTGTCCTGGGGTTGCTGAGAGGGCTTTAGAGGCTTGGATGAGGCGTTAACACCGGCATCCCGGTGTAAGTGCTCACAGGCCTTTTGGAACTCCTCTTCAGTCAGTTCGCCACGATCTCGCATCTGCCGAAGTGTCGCGAGATTGAACGATAGCGAGATTGCTTCATCCTTCCCAGCGTGATACCGGCGGCGTATGGCGAGGATTACGAACCCCCCAATCAGGACAGCCCCGAGTAACAGCATCAGCCACATGAGGGCTTCTAAGCTAAACCCCTCGATTTTCTTGGCAGACGTCGTACCGAGGTTGGCAGCCAGGTTGAGGCACATGGATCTGATTGAGAAGGACTAGGTGGACTTCTTGCTGGAAGACTTCTTCGAAGAGGCCTTCTTGGTCGAGGCCTTTTTGGTGGAGGCCTTCTTTGTGGAGGCCTTCTTAGCAGGCGACTTCTTGGTTGCTGCTTTTTTCGTTCCAGTCTTCTTGGAAGTCTTCTTCTTGGTGGTGCCACCACCAGAATGGAGGGCGTTCCATTCGTCCAGTGGCATATCGCTGATCTTCATCTGGGCGACCATGGCATCTGCTGCCTTGTCGTCCCGTACCTGTCCGCCAATGGAGGGCAGTTGGCCGGCCTTGGCCAATTCACTACGGACGTGTTCAGGTCGCAGGCCTCTCTGCATCGCCATGTTGGCGATTCTTGTGTTGATCTCGGCCTCGTGGACCTGGGTTTCGAAATGCATGGCCAGTCGCTGGAGGATGAAGTAGTTCTTCATCCTTTGCTTCATGCCAACCTCGGCGTCATCGCGGATCTCTGCCAGCTTGATTTCGACCTCATCAGGGCTGAGTTCCCCGGAGGCCATCATCTCGTGACGCATCCGGTCGAGCTCTCTTTGGATCTGCTGTCCCGAAGCGCGTTCGGGCAGTTCGATCTCGATGGCCTCATTGATCTGTTCAAGGGCCTGTTTCCTCAAGACAGTTGCCTGTTCTTCATCACGGCGTTGTTCCAGGGCCAAGCGAATTTGCTCGCGAAGGACCTCCTCGCTGCCAAGGTTGAACTGCTCGATGAGTTCTTCTGGCTTGGCCGGGACCACACGTTCACACAGGTGAATGGTGTATTCGATCGTGATTTTCTTACCTCGGAAGTCTTCCCGTTCGTGGGCTTCAGGGCCTGTTGCGGACAGGGTGACTACGTCGCCGACCTTTGCGGACTTGAAGTGGCCGTTCATGTCATCGATGAGCAAGCCAACGATCTGTCCCTTTTCTCCGGCATCGGGCAGGACAATGAGTGCTTGGTCATGGACGAAGAGGGGCTTGTCTTCTCCGTCGGCCGTCAGTTTTACAGAACCCAGCATGCGATCATGGGGTTGGAAATCCCCCTCAAGCCGATCAGCCTTGCCGGCTCGCAGGCACTGTCGTTCGACCTCACTATCGATGTGTTCCTCAGCAACTTCAAGGAGTGGCCTCGTGATCTCGAATCCACTGAAGTCAGGGAAGTCGAATTCTGGCACGATCTCCACATCGAGATCGAAGGTGAAAGGCTTCCCCTCCTGGAGTTTCAGTTTCTCATCACCACCAATGACCTCGGGATTGCCCAGGACGAGCATCTTGTGCTCATCAACTGCTTTCTGAAGCCCTTCTCGAACCAGTTTCTGAATGGTCTCATCCTGCATGGCAGTGCCGAATCGGCGCTTGAGCAGGTGGCTGGGTGCCTTGCCCTTGCGAAAACCAGGGAGTACAGCCTGTGCTTGCAGCGTCCCCATGGAGGTGCTCATCTCTTGTTCGATGGCATCGGCGGGAACGGTGACCGAGATCCGCTTGCGAGCGGGGCCAGCATCTTCGACCGTGATGTCGAATTCCACGGTGGTTTCAGTCGTCTCGGTCATGTTTGCACTCCGCCCAGAGGGGCTGCAATGTCGCCCCAGCATGGTGGCGTACAGAACGGAGAAGCCTACCAGAATGCCCTCGAAAGGGCCATGATTCGGATGTTGAAGAAGCTCAGTGGCCCGATGGAGTTCCTGCCAGCCCTCCTGAGAGGAGGCGTGTGAACTCAAGGGCGGCGGCAGGAGCATCATCTGCTTCTGCCATGCGGCGAACCAGGGCGGAGCCAACGATTGCGGCATCTGCATGTTCGGTGACCAGTCGGACGTGTTCCGGGGTGGCGATCCCAAATCCCGCCGCGATTGGCAGATCACTGCGTTGTCGGATCATCTCGACCTGCTTAGCGATCTCAGGCGCTTGTTCGGACTCCCCAGTCAGCCCTGCCCTTGCGAGCAGGTAAACGAACCCTCGGCAGGCTTTCAAGATCTGCTCGGCTCGCTCCAGTGATGTGGTGGGGGCGATCAAGAAGGTCAACGAAAGGTCATGGTCAGCTACCAGGGTGTTCAGAGGTGCTGTGCGGTCAAGGTCCATATCGGGCACGATGAGTCCATCGAATCCAGCATCAGCCGTTCGCTTGATGAAACGTTCGGCTCCCATGCGTTCGATGATTGATTCGCTCACCATGGCGACCAATCCGATGGGAACACGATCCCGAACGGATGCGATCAACTCGAACAGTTCCTCGATCCGCAGGCCTCCTTCCAGGACCTCGTGCATCGAGGAGGCGATCACTGGGCCGTCGGCGATTGGATCCGAGAAGGGGAAGCCGATCTCAATGATGTTGGCGCCAGCATCGGCCATACCCAGCAGTGTTTGTTCGGTGTCGGCCAGGGAAGGAAAGCCGCCGGTGAGAAATGGCATGAGGCCGCCGGTACCAGACTGTCGAAGGGTGGCGAATATGTCGTTGATGCGGGCCATGGCCTACTTGGTTCCTTCGGGGCCACCATCGGCGAGGTACTTCTCATGAATGGCTTCTGCTAAGTCGACGCCGGTGATGTTCGCCAGGGTGGCCAGCCAGGCCATCACGTCAGCGAACTCCTCGCGCAGATTCGCATCATCACCATCACCACGTTCACGTTTGCCAAGAGCTTCGGCCAATTCGCCGACTTCCTCTGTGAACCACAGGAAGGTGCCGGGTATGCCACGAGCGGAATCGGTCTCGTAGTACCGTTCTCGGATCATGGCCTGGAAGTTGCGAAGGGTGGAATCCTGGGACATGGGCAAAGAGGATACCGCCGGTGGGGCATGGGTGGTTGGCCAGCCACGAGGCAGCCGATACACTGTCCCGGCTGGGGCTCTTCTGGGCCCCGCGACCTCAGGGCCATTGGCGCAGTTGGCTAGCGCGCTTGTATGACACACAAGAGGTCACTGGTTCAAGTCCAGTATGGCCCACTTGAGACAAGGAACCCCGCTTCACGGCGGGGTTTCTTGTTGTGTTTGCAGCTTTCAGTCCTGGCATGCAAGATGTGGGGCATACCAAGCCGGATTTATTGGAGGGTTAGACATGATCCGATTCCTTGCTTCCTTCGTGTTGGCCATGATGAGTGCAGGGCTGCTCAATGGCTGCAGTTACAGTTATGACGTCGAGATGGGGGTGAAGAAGGATGGAGTCCAGACTTCAGTGTCGACCTCAGCTCCTCTACTTCCCGTAGAGCAGGAGCATCTTGAAAAGGTCTTTGGCAAGCCCACCCGGAGTAAGAAGAGCAATGTTCTGACGTTTCCAGCCAAGTTGATGAGTGGAACCTGGGATAACGGGTTCGGTGGGACTGGGGCGGTTCGCCACTACGAGAGTCCCCTCGGCAACGCGGTTGTCTACATGGATGCCATGGGCGGGAACATGCCGCTGTACAAGGATCAACAACTCCTGCATGAGTGCCTTGACCTCGCCTTGGACATGGTGGCCAGTCGAGTGCGGTCTAAGGCCAAGGACAAGGCGTTGGCCGAGAAGTTGGCCAAGCTTGTCGAAACCAAGCTCCGAGCCGATCTTCATGATGTGCTCTCCGTCACGCTGGGCATTTTGATGGCCACTAGCTTGTTCGATGAGGTCATGTCCGACAGTGCGCTCCAATCTCATCGCAAGAAATTTGAACAGGATTCGTTATCTGCCTTCGTGTCACTCATGTACCAGCGGGGATGGTTCAGCATTGACCAAGCTTGTTTGGTGCATACTGAGGCGGACGTGTTGAATGACCGCGAAATCCTGGCGAAATCGCTGTTGAATGTGATCGACATGCCGTACACCCAGAAAAACACGACCGCTCTCATATCCCTCGGAGATGAATGTTTCAATGAAGAATTCGGCGACAAGCTGAGGGAAGCCATGCAGAAGAAGTGTGCGGCTCAGCCGCACCTCCAGGTTTTGGTGAACAACGGTTCAAAGTTCTTGACCAGCTATTCCTTTAACCAGCAGATGCAGACAGGGCCCCAGGGCGTGCCAGCCGCTACCAATGGCAGCTTTGATTCAACGACTGACACCATCTCGTGGTCAGTTAAAGTTTCGCCATGGTGTATTGGATTGCTCAGTGTTCCAGTCTCGAACTCCTCGATCTGGGTGACAGTGGATGATGCCCAAAAGGCTGCACAAAAGAAGCTCTTCAAGAAGCCCCTCTCCGATAATGAAGTAGCGACATTCTGTGTTGCCTGGTCTGGTGCGAGTAAACAGAACCAGGATGCTGCCATGAAGAGGATCACGAAACAAAAGGCAATTGGCGGTGCCTTGGCCGATCTGCTTGCGCCACCAATGGCCAAGGCAGATTGATCAGTAGTGTTTGGTCGAGATGGTGTACTGGGGCTTCAGAGACAGTTGCTGAAGGCGTCGATGATGCTTGGAGTTGATAGCCTCGATCACTGAATGGCTTTGCCCGATTGTTCATCAAGGGGATGCATTGTGGGAAAAGGCGCACTTTGGATTGCCATTGGT
>JAYZAT010000017.1:0-12672 GCA_036339555.1 Planctomycetota bacterium | reverse complement strand
GTAGTACGGTTCAGCCTCGGCATACCTGCCCTGGGTCTTGCGAAGTATGCCCATGCTGTACATTGATTCCAGCAAATCGGGGAGATGTCGGAGACTTCCGTGATCCGTGTCCTGGTATTCCTTCCGTAGCTCCAGTGCCCTGGCCAGGTGAGGCTCGGCTTCCTCGAGCATGGTCAGTCCAAGGTAGGAGTTCCCGATGATGTGTCGAATGCTCGCCTCCACGAGTGGTTGATCACTGGCTTCTTCATCCAATCGCAGTTCTGCATTGGCAAGCATCTGTTTGACCATGCCCGTGTCCAGACTCTCAGCTTCAACTGGATCAAAGGTCAGCATTTCGCTCAGGAAGTTGAGGGATGTGATCGCACGCTGAGCCTCCTGTTCGGCCTCGGCCTGGGCTTGTTCGGCTTTCTTTACTTCATCTTCGAGTGCAAATTCACTGGCGAACAGAGTTATGGTCAGATGCTCGGATTCCTGTCTCTGCCGCTGTGCTTCCGCAGCAAAGATCGAGATCGCGATCACCGCCCCCACCAGCACCACGAAGATCGCGGCGATTGAGATGGCCGCGGCCTTGTGCTTCCGGGCGAAGCGTTTCAGGTAGTCAATGGCACTGGGGGCCTTGGCGGTGATGGGGTCACCCGCCAGGTAACGATTGATGTCATCTTCCAAGGCGGTTGCCGACTGGTAACGCCGATCGCGATCCTTCTCCAGGGCCTTGAGGGCAATGGTCTCGACGTCACCGCGCAGGCGCTTGTCCACCGTGGAAGGCTTGGTAGGTTCCTCCTGCTGCACGATGCGGGCCGCCTCGGCAATCGCAACCCGGGTCAGGTCATACGGAAGCGAATCGCAGAGCAACTCGAAGAGGATCACGCCCAGGGCGTACACGTCGCTGCGGGTGTCGATGTCGTTGGGATCGGCAGCGCACTGCTCCGGGCTCATGTACTGGAGCGTCCCGATCAGGGCGCCCACGTCGGTCTGCAGCGTGGTGACGGCCATGTCAGAGTCGGTGCTGCGGGCTACGCCGAAGTCGATGATCTTGGGAACGCCGCTTGAGGTCACAAGAATATTGGGCGGCTTCAGGTCGCGGTGGATGATGCCTTTCTGGTGACCGTGTTGCACCGCGTCGCAGACCTTCGAGAACAGTTCCAACCGTTCGCGGGTCCCGAGTTTCTTGTCAGCAGCGTAGGTCGTCAGCGGCTTGGCCCCGGCGATGTATTCCATCGCGAAGAAGGGTCGCGCGCCGCTGCCGTCATCATGCGTGCCGGCCTCGTAGATCTGGGCGATGTTGTCATGTCGCAGGCGACCGAGCGTCTGGGCTTCGTACTCAAAGCGTCGCAGGGCATTGCGAGAAACGACACCCGGCTTCATCATCTTCAGGGCCACGGTGCGCCGCGGTGACTGCTGCAACGCTTCGTAGACGGTGCCCATGCCACCCGAGCCGATCACCCGCTTGATGGTGTACTGCCCGACGGTGGTGCCGATCAGGGGATCGTTCTGCTCACCCTGCACCATGATCCGAGAGTCACGGACGGTGCTGACATCGTCGGGCCTGGGCTGGCCTTCGTTCCCCGAGTTGGCTGGCGGCTCGGCCATCAACCATTAGGGTACAACAGGTTCCTGCGTCGCGGTCCCACGGTTCATCGTGAGCAGCCTCATGTCCTCGTTAAGCAGGGCAATGATTTGGCGAGCTCGCTGGGTCTCTGTGGCATCTTCACCCAGGACTTTCACGCTGACCTGAAGCGCTTGTTCAAGCGTTGTCTTCGCGTCTGCGTATCGTTTTTGCTTGCGAAGTAGATCGCCGATCTCGATGTTGAGATGGATGACAAATGGATCATCTGGGCCATCATGTTCACGACGGATCTCCATTTGCTCACGATAATACCGTTCGGCTTCACCGTACTTATTCTGGTGCTTCAGAATCCGGGCGAGCGAGCCAAGGGATTCAGCGGTTCTGAAGTGCGTCGGCCCCAGAATCTTGCGACGACCTTCGAGCGCCTCTCGCAGGTAGGGTTCGGCTTCGTCGTATCGTTGATCGCGCCTGAGCATGTCGCCCAGGTAGCAGAGAGACCAGACCGTGTCAGCATGATCATTGCCCAGCACACGTCGTCGGCTCTCCAGGATCTCTCGATAGAGCGCCTCGGATCGTACGAAATTTCGTTGTCTCAAGAAGAGATCCGCAAGGTCATTCACCGTTCGAAGGGTATAGGGGTGATCTTCTCCCAAGACCTTGCGACGACCTTCAATCGTTTCTTCGTAGAGCGGCTGGGCTTCATTGTCCTTGCCCAAGATGGAGAGCACCTTGGCAAGACTGTTCAGGGTACTCAGAGTGCGTGCATCTTCAGTGCCCAGTGCCATCCGCATTCTCTCAGCCGTATCGCGGAAGGCGACCTCTGATTCTTCATAACGGCTTTCATTGATGAGCAGGGACCCGTAAGTCATCTGGGCATCGAGGGTCTTCGGGTGATTCTCGCCCAACGTTCGTTGGCGGTGTTCAATCACCTTGTTCATCAACACGTGAGCCCGTTCAAATTCGTTTACGGTGCTCATGCATGCGGCGTAAGAGAGCATGGCTTCAATGGTGTCTGGGTGATCCTCGCCCAGTTGTGCCAGGCGTATCTCCAGAGCTTCTTTGTAGAACGGGGCGGCATCTTCCGGCTGACGTTCACGGTTCTGCTGTTTCCCCATGTCTAACAATGATTGGGCTGTATCCAGGTGGTCACGACCCAGTTCCGCGATTCGAATGTCCAGGGCTTCAGCAAGATGGGGTGCGGATTCTTGGTAGAGGCCCAAGTTGAGATAGGCCCGTCCGATGACATGATGAAGCTGGGCCTTGACCAGTGGCTCGTTGTTGAACTGCTTGTTCAGGGATTCCGTGGCCTGAGACAGCACTGGTTTCATCAAAGTCTTGTCGATGGTGCCCATGGTCACGGGATCGCGTGAAGAGAGCATTGTCGAAACAAAGCCACTGACGGATTCGGCTTGTGCCTGCGATTTCATCGCGGCAGCTCGTTGTTGATTGGCTTCCAGGGCAAAGAGGGACACGCCGATGACCGAGCCCAACAGGATGACGAAGACTGCTGCGATGGCAGTCGATACCGTTCGGTGTCGCCGGGCAAAGCGTCTCATGTTGTCAAAGGCGTTGGGCGGGCTGGCCGCAATCGGCTTGTCAGCCAGGTAGTTTTGGATGTCCTTCTGGAGTTCGGTGGCGCTCTGGTAGCGATGGGTTCGCAGTTTCTCCATCGCTTTCATCGTGATCGTTTCAACATCACCCTTCAGGTGACGGTCGATTGTGGAAAGCTTGGTGGGGGCTTCTTCTCGCACGATCCGGACGGCCTCGTGAATGGCGGCCTTGGAAACGTCATAAGGCAATTGGCCGGTGAGTAACTCGTACAGGATGATGCCGAGTGCATAGACGTCACTGCGGGCGTCGATATCACTGGGGTCGGCTTCGACCTGTTCCGGGCTCATGTACTGCAGGGTGCCGACCAGTTGTCCAACATCGGTCTGCAGAGTGGTAACCGCCATGTCGGAGTCGGTACTTCGAGCGACGCCGAAATCGATGATGCGGGGACGACCCATGGAGCCCACGAGTATGTTCCCGGGTTTCAGGTCACGGTGGACGATGCCCTTGAGGTGGCCGTGTTGAACGGCATCACACACCTGGGCGAAGAGTTCCAATCGTTCACGTGTCCCGAGCTTCTTGTCATCAGCATATTCGGTGATGGTTTTCGCATTGACGATGTACTCCATGACGAAGTACGGACGCCCGCCCTTGCCATCGTCGTACGTGCCGGCTTCGTACACCTGAGCAATACTGGGATGCTTCAGGCGACCGAGCAATTGGGATTCGAATTCAAAGCGTCGCTGGGCGGATCGTGATGCGATCCCCTGCTTCATCATTTTGATGGCGACCCGACGCCGGGGTTGTTCCTGGACAGCCTGGAAGACCGTGCCCATACCGCCGCTGCCAAGCAATCGCTTGATCGTGTAGCGACCGATCTTGCAGCCGATCATCGCATCGTCTTCGGCGGACCTGCTGTGGTCATCACCTTGGTCGGGCACGCCGGAAGTGGACGGCAGGTCCGGACCTTCCGTCACCGCAACGTCAGCCCCGGATTGTCTAGCGAAGCCCCCCATACGATGTTCAGGATACTTCAGGAAGGCCTTCTGGCTTAAGGAATCCTCGAAGTGACCCCATTTGGCAGTTTCAGAAAGTCCAGAAGGCCCACAACGGGCCTAGGACGGACCGTCTGAGTCCTCGCCTTGGCTACGTGCTTCCAACGTCTGGCGAAGCGCTGCAGCAGCCTTGTCATCCCCCATCTGCTCATGCACTTCAAGCAGGGATCGCATCGTGAGGATGGTGTCAGGATGATTGGCACCCAGCGTTGCTTCCTGGCTACCAATCGCCTCCTTCAACTGCGTCCGTGCTTCCTCGAATCGCTGGAGGCTGACCAGTACCTCGGCATGGTTCAAGAGAGTGTCGCAGGTCCTGGAATGTTCCGGCCCCAGTGTGAGACGGTATCCCGCAACCACCTCGCGAAGCATGGGCTCGGCTTCATCGTTTCGCTCGAGTTGAGCATAGAGCCCGGCGAGATTGTTCTTGGTCATTAACGTATCGGGGTGGTTTTCGCCCAGGAGGCGTATTCGGACTTCAAGCGATTCACGGTACGCAGCTTCTGCCTCTTCGAAAGCCTCCTGCGCAAAGAGGCAGTTGGCCAAGTTGTTCAGGGCCGCCAGTGTGCTGGGGTGTTCATCCCCAAGCACCCGCCGGTTCCCCTCGACGGCTTCCTCAAGATAGGGACGCGCTTCCTCGTGGCGTCCTTGTTGCCGCATCAGGATTCCCATGCTGTTGATTGACCAAAGTGTCTTAGGGTGATCTTCCCCCAGCACGCGACGCCGACCTTCCAAGGCCTTTCGGAAGTAGCCCTCGGCTTCTTCCATGTCTCCCTTGTGCAAGAGCAACAGCCCCAGGTTTCCGATGGACACCAGGGTCAACTCATGGTCATCACCATGGGTCTGGAGTCGTCCGGCCAGCGCTTCCCGGTAAGCGGCCTCGGCTTCTTCGAGTCGGCCAAGGCTCAGCATAATGCTTCCCATGTGATCGATTGAACCCAGTGTTCGCGAATCCAGATCTCCATGGAGTTGCCTGTTGGTCGCGAGTGCTTCCTTCCAGAGTTGCTCGGCGTCCTCGTATTTCGCTTGTTGCCACCGCAGCCCACCCAACGAGCTGGTAGCCGTAACGGTTTCAGCATGATCGTTGCCGTGGATCTCGCGGTAGATGTCCAAGCTTGCAACCAGGTGCGGCTCAGCTTCGTCGTAGAGCCCCATGCCCTGATAGTTCTTGCCAATCATGCTGCGAAGTTCTGCTTCAACCAGCGGCTGATCTTCAAACTGTGTGCCGACAGATTTAGAGGCCTCGGCTAGGACGTTCTTCATCTGTTCCTTGTGCGTCACACCTGGTGCGTCGGGGTTCACAGCAGCCAGCATGTTGGTCGTAAAGTTCTTGACCGCGTTGGCGTGACGTTCCTGTTCCGTTGCGCGATCCCGTTGCTCCTCGGCCGCTCGGGCCTGGGTGCTTGCTCGGTCGCGTTCAACCTGGGCAATGGAGAACTGCTCGGCAGCCTGGTCACGCATATCGATCGCCATGTTGCGTTGCCGGGAAGCCTCGATAGCGAAGATTGAGATAGCGACAACAGCCCCAATCAGGATCACGAAGATCGAGGCCAGCGATATCGCAGCGGCCTTGTGTCGTTTTGCGAAGCGTCTCAGGAAATCGATGGCGCCTGGCGATCGAGCCGATATGGCTTCGCCGGCCAGATAGCGGCCGATGTCTCGATCGAGTTCCAAAGCGCTTTGGTATCGACGATCACGATCCTTTTCCAAGGCCTTCATTGTGATCGTTTCGACATCACCTTTCAGGTGGCGATCGATGGTGGAGAGCTTGGTGGGCTCCTCTTCACGCACGATCCGAACGGCCTCGTGAATGGCAGCCTTGGACACGTTGTAGGGCAATTGAGTCGTGAGCAATTCATACAGAAGGACACCCAGTGCGTACACGTCGCTGCGCGCGTCGATGTCGCTGGGGTCGGCCTCAACCTGTTCCGGGCTCATATATTGGAGGGTGCCCACCAGTTGCCCCACGTCTGTTTGCAACGTGGTGTGAGCCATGTCCGAGTCCGTTGCGCGCGCGACACCGAAATCAATAAGGCGGGGCCGACCCGATGAGTCGACCAGGATGTTGCCCGGCTTGAGATCACGATGCACGATGCCCTTGAGGTGTCCGTGTTGCACGGCGTCGCAGACCTGACTGAAGAGCCTCAATCGGTCGCGGGTTCCCAGGTCATGGTCCTCGGCAAACTCGATGAGAGTCTTGGCATTAGGGATGTACTCCATCACGAAGTACGGCAAGCTCTCGACGCCGTCATCATGCGTGCCCGCTTCGTACACCTGCGCGATACCCGGGTGCTTCAGGCGGGCCAGCAACTGGGCTTCGAATTCGAAGCGTCGCTGGGCGGATCGCGAGGAGAGTCCTCGCTTGATCATCTTGATAGCCACGCGTCGGCGAGGTTGTTCCTGGATGGCCTCGAAAACGGTCCCCATGCCACCGGAACCGATGATCCGTTTCAGGGTGAATTGACCGATGTTCTGGCCGACCAGAGATACGGAGTAACTCGAAGCTGATTCCAGGTGGGCCAGGTCGTCCCGGCTCTCGGTGGGCGCTTCACCGGGATCATGAGTCGTAGGTTCCCGGTCATCGGGACGAGCAGCGTCGAATTCGTCGGAGCGTTCATCCATCACGGGTCAGGGTACCGTGGACGGAGCACTTTCAGCAGACTCTTGGAGAAGAGATCGCGTCGTGTCGAGATTTTGTACCAAGTCAGCACGATCCTTTTCTGAAACCGAGGGGTCATCGCGGTCGAGCTCCACTTGCGTCTCGAAGAGAACCACAGCATCGTCATAGCGTTCCAGCTCGAACAACATCAAACCACGGTAGACCCGGTTCAATCGTCGTTGTGCTTGGTTGGCTGGAAGCGTTGCCAGGACCGGTTCCAATTGCTTCAGGATCTCCAGGGCGATGGCCGGATGACCACCTCCCTTGCCCAGGTACCAGGAGATGTCCTGGACGAAATCAACGCGACCCTTGTCCAGCTTGGTTGTACCCGGCGGCACCACCCCTTTGAGCGTTGCCACCAGGCCTGGCGGAGGATTCGTCGCCGGAATGTTGGCCAACATTTCGAACGCGTCGTAGGCGGGTTGACTGGACGTGGCTTGCTTGTAGGTCATGCCCTCCAGGTGCTCGTCGAGCAGTTGAGAGGCGGCGTCCAGGTAGCCCGCCATGCCGACGTCATTGGCAACCTGCCAGGCCGTAGCGAGTGTGTCGGGACTGTAGGCGCCGAGTTCGGCCGATTTCCTTGCCAGGATTGTTCGCCCGGCTTCCATGCCGACATCTTCATGACCTTCTGCGAAGTTGAGCATCATGCTCATCACTTGGGCGTCGTAGAGATTTGGATGATCTTCCGGATACCACTTCCCAAGGAGCAACATCGCAGCATCGACTTGCTTTCGAGCTTTATCAATGGCACCGAGTGAACGATAGGAGAGCGCGATCGTCAGTGACATGTAGGCGGCATCCTGCACGTCTTTCTCATCCTGGATGAGAACCATGCCTTTCGCCAACTCCGCAGACGCCTGATCAAGCACTTCTTCCAGGGCAATACCTTGTGGCCATTGGCTGCCATGGGATCGAGTCGGTGTCAGCATCCTCATCACACCATCAATGATGGCTTGTGATCGATCTGCCTGGCGAGTGGCTTCACGTAAGGCACGGGACTGAGCGGTGGCCAACCACGACAGGGCCACGATTGCTCCGATCAGGAGCACGATGAGTAACATCGAGAGCAGGACAGCAGCTCGATGCCTTTGGTAGATCAGTTTGAACTGGTATCCAAGGCTGGGGCGTCGTGCCATGATCGCGTCGCCCCCGAGGTAACGATCAATATCCTGCCGCATCTCGACAGCAGACTGGTAGCGTCGATCCCGTTCCTTCTCCAGGGCCTTGAGTGAGATCGTCTCGACGTCACCTCGAAGGAGCCGCTTGACGGTACTGGGACGAGTCGGCGATTCCTCTCGCACAATTCGGGCCGCTTCATGAACGGCCCGGTTGGTCACGTCATAAGGAAGCTGGTCGGTCATTAATTCATAGAGAACGACACCCAGGGCGTAGACGTCACTCCGTGTGTCAATGTCGTTGGGATCGGCATCGCATTGTTCGGGCGACATGTATTGCATGGTGCCGATCAGCGAACCAACATCAGTCTGCAAGGTGGTGACAGCCAGGTCGCTATCGGTTGATCGTGCGACACCAAAATCAATGATCTTGGGTTCACCGGTACTGGTGATCAGAATATTCCCCGGCTTGAGGTCCCGATGAATGATTCCTTTCTGGTGACCGTGGTGAGCGGCATCACAGATGCGCGAGAAGATCTCAAGTCTTTCACGGATCCCGAGATCTTTCTCGCGGGCGTAGTCCGTCAAGGTCTTGGCCCCGGCGAGGTATTCCATGGCGAAGAAGGGTCGCGGGCCGCTGCCATCGTCAAAGGTACCGGCCTCGTAGATCTGCGCGATGTTCTCGTGGCGCAGCCGACCGAGTGTTTGGGCCTCGTACTCAAATCGTCGCATGGCATTGCGCGAGGCGATGCCTTGTTTCATCATCTTGATGGCAACGGTTCGGCGTGGCGACTGTTGCATGGCCTCGAAGACCGCGCCCATGCCTCCGATACCAATGATGCGTTTGATGGTGTATTGGCCGACAGTGACCCCGAGCATGGTGTCCTGTTGGGACGCCCGGTACATCATCTTGGAGTCATAGGCTGTACTGATGTCGTCCGTGCATGGCGGATCGTTTTCAGGAACTTTATGGCCCGATGATTCAGTCATCCAACATCAGGGTACAGAAGGCTCGGCGGAAGTGTGGTCCGAGATGCCAGCAGCAGCGTCGGCTTGGTAGGAGGACAGTGTATTTGTCAATTCCTGTTGTTGACTGGCTTCAGCGTATTCCACGGCTTTCTGCTGCCAGTGGATGGCTTGGTCAAGTTCGCCTCGTTCGAAATACACGCGTGCCAACGTGTCAAGATAAGCGGCATCTTGATGGTCACTCAATTCGCACGCACGCTTGGCAGCTCGCAGGCATGACTCGGAGAGTGCCGCGATCAAGACAGGGTCCTCCGAGATCATCACGTTCCAAGCAAGCCTGTTCAGTCCGCCACGTTTGTCCCAGTTTTTATCGACTAGATCGTCGAACTCCTGGATTCGATTGTTCCGACCAACAATCTTGAGCAGGACATTCCCAAGCACGCGGGCCTCCTCCGGCGATCGTTTCCTTTGCTCACGCTCTAGCATAGCCAGGAGCACCTCGTGATCACCGTTGGCTTTCTGAATCCATGTCTCGACAAGAGGGCTCAGCTGTGATGTTCGAAGCCGAGCGGCGTGGCGATCTTCCAGGGCATGTCCGACGGCTTGTGTTGGCCATTTCCTACTGGAACTGATATCGCTGGAGACCAACCAGGTGCCTTCGGGATTGAATGCAAGCGACTCTATTGAATACTCATGCCCGGTCAGGACGGCAACATTTTCTCCGGACTCGAGATCCCAAATCCGGATGTTGCTGCCACGGCTGCCTGAGGCCAGCCGGCGACCATCTGGATGGAAGGCCAAGGCCTGTACCGAGGATTCGTGGCCTTCAAGAACTGTCAGGACCTCGAGCTCTGGGATGCTCCAGATCAGTAATTGATTGTGCCCGTTATCAGTTGCAAGGCGTGTGCCATCCGGGGAGAACGCGACAACGTTAGAACCGTCTGACTGAAATTGTGGTCTGAACGATTCGTTTTCAACGGGGGTTTCGCGATTCAGTATCTCACCGGTTTTGGCATCGAGCAGGACAAGCCCATCATGTCGTTGCGAGACTGCTAAGTACTGACCATCTCGACTGAGGCTGAAGGCCTCGCCTGATTTCACAGACCGACCGATCAGGTTCTCCTGATCTTGCATGACCTCAAATGTCTTCCAGTCGAGGTTCACCATGCTGTCGCCAAATGGATTATTCAGGACAATCCGCCCATCCAATGTGAATGCGATGGCTTTGCTATGTTGATCTTCTATCGTGATAGTGGCGAGCAGCTGGCCAGTGCGGGTATCACGAACAATAACGTAATCGTCAAAGAGGACTGCCAGCAGGGTTCCGTCAAGGTTGTAGTCCATCGCTCGTACGTAGGACATACTGTCGAACGTGAAGACCAGTTCGCCGGTAAGCAAATCCATGATTTGAATGCCCTTGATGAGATCTGCCGACGCGAGCTGGGTTCCATCCGGACTTAACACGCCGGCGTGCATGGTGTTGTCCATCAAGCTTTCATTGAGAGAGATGGCATGCCTCAGATTCCGCAAGGACCAGCTGCGAACATGGCCTTGTTTGTCGCTCGTGGCCAGCCGTGTGCCATCGGGACTGAAGGCCAAGAGTTCACAAGCGTGCTCGTGACCCCGAAGGATCGTGAGCAGGTCTCCGGTCGTGGTATCCCAGACCATCAGACTTCCGTCGGGTAATGAATACACCAGCAGGGTGTCATCTGGACTGAAGGCCAGGGCCTTTCCCACCGATGAGATGTCTTCGTGTTCCTCCATCGTTTGGAGCACCTTGCCGCTTCGAATATCAAAGAGGTGAACGGTTCTACTGCTATCGACAGCAGCCAGTCGGGCCCCACTATGGTCGAAGGCAATGGATCGGTATGTCCACTGTCTGTCCTGGTGTCCAAACTTGTTGATCAACTCCCCGGTCGAGGCGTCGTAGACGAGGATGGGACCAATCAAGGGAGCCGGGCTTACCCGTTCGAGTGATGTGCAGCCAAAGAGCGCACCATCGGGACTGATCACATTTGCCTGGTTGCCACCATGTATTCGCGCGAGCATCTCGCCGTTCTGGGCATCCCAGACTTGGATGTCTTCTCCTGCTTTCTGGTCAGTTGGCGTGTCGTAATGAAGCACAATTCGACTTCCATCCTCGCTGAAGCTGGCCTTTTCGATCTCTCGATCATCACGATCGAGAGTGGCCAGGACCTCATTGGTTTCGAGGTCGTAGATCCGGACGGGACCAACAATCGAGTAGCGAGCCTGTCGCCGACCGTTGGGACTGATCGCCTGTAATGGTTCGTGGTGATAGATGGCTCCCCTATCCAGCAATTCGCCGCTTGAGGCACCCCACACATGGATCTGGTTTTGATCGTCTCCACATGAAAGTAACCGGGTTCCATTGGCGTTGAATACAAGCGATTCGAGCCTTCCAGAAGTGTCGTACCAACTGGATTTCTTGCTTTCATGCGGAATGAAGTGGGACAGCGAGGTGTCATTCCGTGCCGTGTAATGCTGCCACTCGAAGGGCATATCCTCGGGATCGAGGTTGCCGAACACTACCCGGGCATCTGCCAGTCGCTTGCGTGCCGTAGCTGTTTCGTTGCGATCAACGGCAGCAGCCGCAGCATGCATGTTGCCGTAGTACGCTTGGCGATTGGCTTCCTTGAGTAAGTCCTGGGTGCGTTCAACCGACTCGGACAGTTGGAGTTGCACATCAGCTTCCCGCTGGGCATACAACATGTTGGCATCAAGTGCATGTTGAAGGTTGGTATTGGCCTCTTCCGCTGTTTGACGCAAGGCATCTGATTTCTTGCGTTCCTGCTCGACCTTGTAGGCAAAGATCGAGACGGCCACCACCGCCCCAATCAAGACGAGAAAGATCGCGGCAATGGAAGCCGCCGTGCCCTTGTGCTTGCGAGTGAATCGCTTGAGGTAGTCCATCGCACTGGGTGCCTTGGCCGTGATAGGTTCACCGGCCAGGTAGCGTTCAATGTCCTGCTCAAGTTCCGTGGCGCTTTGGTAGCGTCGGTCACGATCCTTCTCCATCGCCTTGAGGGTGATGGTCTCGATGTCTCCCCGCAGTCGCTTGTCGAGCGTTGAGGGTTTGGTGGGCGGCTCCTGCTGCACGATCCGGGCAGCTTCATGAATGGCGACCTTGGCCACGTCGTATGGAACTGTTTCACAAAGCATTTCATAGAGAATCACGCCCAGTGCGTAGATATCACTGCGGGTATCGATATCCGCTGGATCTGCTGCACACTGTTCCGGGCTCATGTACTGCAGTGTTCCGATGATGGCTCCGATGTCCGTCTGGAGGGTGGTGACAGCCATGTCGCTGTCAGTCGAGCGTGCTACACCGAAATCGATGATCTTGGGGACCCCTGATGAAGTGACCAGGATGTTCGATGGCTTGAGGTCGCGGTGAATGATGCCCTTCTGATGGCCATGCTGAACGGCATCGCAGATCTGCTTGAAGAGCTGGAGCTTGTCACGATTGTTGAGCTTCTTCAGGTTGCAGTAGGTAGTCAGTTCCTTCTTGCCGACGATCAATTCCATGGCGAACCAGGGTCGCCCACCGGCTCCGTCATCGAAGCTGCCAGCCTCGTAGATCTGCGCGATGTTGGGATGGCGCAGGCGGCCCAGTGCCTGGGCTTCGTATTCAAAACGGCGCAGGGCATTCTTGGATGAGATGCCGGACCGCATCATCTTGAGCGCGACCGTCCGTCGAGGCGACTGCTGCATCGCTTCGTAGACCGTGCCCATGCCGCCTGA